>DIEE01000283.1:209-14511 GCA_002418465.1 Pseudomonas sp. UBA5782
CCACCGAGAACACGTTGGTTTCGAACTGCCGGCGCAGCGCTTCGGCGCCGCCGTCCAGCAGCGGACCCATGGCGCCGTAGCCGGCATTGTTGATCAGCACGTCGAGGCGCCCGGCGTGTTTCAGCAGGCGTTCGGCGAGGCGGTGGACGGCGCTGGCGTCGTTGACATCGAGCTGCACGGCGTTGAAGCCGGCGCTTTCCAGGGACGCCAGGTCCTCGGATTTGCGCGCGCTGGCCCATACCTCATAGCCGCCGCGTTTGAAGGTGTCGGCCAGGGCGCGGCCGATGCCGCTGGAGCATCCTGTGATCAGGACGACGGGTTGGCTCATGTGGGCAGTTCCTTCTTCTTGTAGTTGTCATGCGCGCAAGCCCGGCCTTGGTCGAATTGCCAAAAGCCGATGGTGCGGCAAGCGCTGCGACATCGTACAACAAGAAGCGCGGCGGGCGGCTACCGCAACGCCGGGGCAACCTGCGATCGGAGCCTTTCCACGATCCCGCGAGCTGGAGCCGGGCCAGGCGAACATGCCTGAGGGTGCGACGGTTACGGTTGCAAATGAGCAACCGAAGGCATGTTCAATGCAGCCTGGCCGACGCGCAGCGGATCGTGGATGGCAATCAGTCCTGCGGTTCGTCGCGCAGGAACACCAGGCTGTCCGCGCTCGACTGTTCGGCGCTGAAGCGATAGCCGGCGTAGTCGAATGCCTGCAGCTGGCGCGGGTCCTTCAGGCGCTGCTTGATCACGTAGCGCGCCATCAGCCCGCGGGCTTTCTTCGCGTAGAAGCTGATGATCTTGTACTGGCCGTTCTTCAGGTCCTTGAACTCGGTGTCGATGATGCGACCGGCGAAGGCCTTGCGCTTGACCGAGGAGAAGTACTCCTTCGAGGCCAGGTTGAGCAGCACGTCATCGCCCTGTTCGGCCAGGGCTTCGTTGAGCCAGCCGGTGATGCGTTCCCCCCAGAAGGCGTAGAGGTCGGCGCCGCGCGGGTTGGCCAGCTTGGTGCCCATCTCCAGGCGATAGGGCTGCATCAGGTCGAGCGGGCGCAGCAGACCGTAGAGGCCGGAGAGCATGCGCAGGTGCTGCTGGGCGAAGGCGAAATCCTTCTCGCTGAAATCTTCGGCGGCGAGCCCGGTGTAGACATCGCCCTTGAACGCCAGGAGCGCCTGCTTGGCGTTGGCCGGGCTGAAGTCCGGGGTCCAGCTGCCGTAGCGCGCGGCGTTGAGGCCGGCGAGCTTGTCCGAGAGGTGCATCAGCTCGCCGATTTGCGCCGGGCTCATGGCGCGCAGCTGTTCGATCAGCACCTGGGAGTCGTCCAGGTACTGCGGAAGGCTGTGTTTGGTAGTGGTCGGCGGGGTGTCGTAGTCCAGCGTCTTGGCCGGGGAAATCACCATCAGCATGCGTCGTCTCCTTGAGGTCGGCGCCGATTCTAGGCGTCCCCGGAGCAGGGCTCCAGCTATCGAGGCGATTAGTCGAGGGGATGAGCCGGCGATACGCTGAAAAAACGGCGGGAAGGCAGCTGGGGCGGGCGCTTCGCGGCAGCGGCGAGAAAATGCCCGGAGATTTTTTCCGGCACTTTCCGATGGGGCGGACTTCCGACTTTAACGGTGCTCGGGGGCGCCGCCAAGGTCATTTCGTCGCTGTGACAAAAAAGGCCGCCCAGCAGGAAAAAAGACTTCTTATGGTCATCGAAACTGCGGTATGAACGTTTTCAGACAGCCGATTCCTGCAGACAGGTGGCGTCCCCAGCCCGCACCTCTCATGCAGTCCCCCGCGTCCCTGACGCAGGGAGTCGGCGGTCCCTTCGCGGCGGAGCGCTGTTCCGGCATTCCGTCGCCTGGCCTCTCGAAAAGGTGACCGAGTATGGATGACCACGGACGCTCTAGTTCTACCCAGCCAATCCTCTACGTCCTCGATACCAACGTCCTGATTCACGATCCAAACGCCTTGCTGAATTTCCAGGAACACCACGTCGCCATCCCGATGACCGTGCTGGAGGAACTCGACAGTCTCAAAACCGGTAAACACAGCGTCGCCGCGGAATGCCGCCAGGCGATCCGCCTGATCGACAAGGTATTGGGCGACGCCACTCCAGAGGAGGTGGAGAAGGGCGTACCGATCCAGCGCGGCAAGAGCGGACCCAAGGGCACGCTGTCGATCCTCATGAGCAAGCGCGCGGAGCCGATCACCTGGCTTCCCGAACACCTCAACGACAACAAGATCATCAACCAGCTGGTGGAGCTGCGTAGCCGCTTCCCCGGCGAGCTGGTGGTGCTGGTGACCAAGGACATCAACATGCGCCTGAAGGCGCGTGCCTGCGGGATCGATGCCGAGGAATACCATTCCGACCAGCTGATCGACGACGTCGACCTGCTGTCGCGCGGCTACCACAGCATGACCGGCTCGTTCTGGGATCGCGTGGCCAAGGTCGACACCCGACAGGACCACGGTCGCACCTGGCACCGCGTGCAGCTCACCGACAACCTGCCGGCGGTGCACGTCAACGAGTTCATCCTCGACGAACAGGGTTTCGTCGGCTGGGTGAAGGGCATTCGCGAGAGCGAGCTGCTGATCCTCGACATGCACCAGGAACCGCTGCTGCACCAGGAGGCCTGGGGCCTGCGCCCGCGTGACATCCACCAGGCGCTGGCGCTGTTCGCGCTGCTCGACCCGGACATCCACCTGGTCAACCTGACCGGCGCCGCCGGCTCCGGCAAGACCATTCTCGCGCTGGCCGCGGCCATCGAGCAGACGATGGTGACCAAGCGCTACCGGCGCATCATCGCTACCCGCAGCGTGCAGGGCCTCGACGAGGACATCGGCTTCCTGCCCGGTACCGAAGCCGAGAAGATGGAGCCCTGGCTCGGCGCCATCACCGACAACCTCGAAGCCCTGCACATGGACGACGAGAACACCCACGGCAGCGTCGACTACATCCTGCAAAAGGTCCCGCTGCAGTTCAAATCCCTCAACTACATCCGCGGGCGCAGCTTCCAGCAGAGCCTGATCCTCATCGACGAGTGCCAGAACCTCACTCCGCACCAGATGAAAACCATCATCACCCGCGCCGGCGCCGGCTCGAAGGTGATCTGCCTGGGCAACCTGGCGCAGATCGATACCCCCTACCTGTCCGCCACCAGCTCGGGCCTCACCTACCTTACGGAGCGTTTCAAGGATTTCCCCCACGGCGTGCACATCACCCTGCAGGGCGTGCCGCGTTCGATCCTCGCGGAATACGCCGAAGCGCACATGTAAGCCGCATCACTCGCGCAGCGCCGGCCCCGGCGCTGTGCCTATCCAATCCTCCATCCCGTCGCTGCGTGCCATCCCCGGCACGCAGCGCGGTGCCTTCGTTGTAAACTGCCGGCTTTCAACGGCGGACGATTGCCATGCTGACCCACCTCGATTCCCAAGGCCGCGCCAACATGGTCGACGTCACCGAAAAAGCGGTGACCTCGCGCGAAGCCACCGCCGAGGCGCGGGTGCGCATGCTCCCGGCGACCCTGGCGATGATCCAGCAGGGCGGCCATCCCAAGGGCGACGTGTTCGCCGTCGCGCGCATCGCCGGCATCCAGGCGGCGAAGAAGACCTCCGAGCTGATCCCGCTGTGCCATCCGCTGATGCTCACCGGCGTCAAGGTCGAGTTGAGCGCCGAGGGCGACGACAGCGTGCGCATCCTCGCTCGCTGCAAGCTGGCCGGGCAGACCGGCGTGGAAATGGAAGCGCTGACCGCCGCCAGCGTCGCCGCGTTGACGATCTACGACATGTGCAAGGCGGTGGACCGCGGCATGGTCATCGAGGGCGTGCGCCTGCTGGAGAAACTCGGCGGCAAGAGCGGTCATTTCGTTGCCGGGGAAGCCTGATGATCCGCGTGCAGTTCTTCGCCCGTTACCGCGAAAGCCTCGGCCTGGACAGCGAACAGCTGCCCTGGGACGCGCGCTTCACCTGCCTCGACGACCTGCGCCAGGCGCTGCTGGCGCGCGGCGGCGCCTGGGACGTGCTCGCCGAGCGCAACCTGATGTGCGCGCGCAACGACGAACTCTGCGGCCTCGCCGAGCCGCTGCAGGACGGCGACGAGGTCGCCTTCTTCCCCACCGTAACCGGAGGCTGAGATGGCGATTCGCGTGCAGGCGGCGGCCTTCGATCCCGGCGCCGAACTCAACGCGCTGCATGCGGCGAATGTCGGTGTCGGCGCGGTGGTCGGCTTCGTCGGCTACGTGCGCGATTTCAATGACGGCCGCGAGGTCGCCGGGATGTTCCTCGAGCACGCACCGGGAATGACCGAGAAGGCCCTGGCGAAGATCGTCGACGAGGCCGAACGCCGCTGGCCGCTGCTGCGCGTCGAGGTGCTGCACCGGGTCGGCGCGCTGCAACCGGGCGAGCCGATCGTCTTCGTCGGCACCGCCAGCGCCCACCGCCAGGCCGCGTTCGCCGCCTGCGATTTCATCATGGACTACCTGAAGACCCGCGCACCGTTCTGGAAGAAGGAAGACACCGCCGAAGGTCCGCGCTGGGTGGAAGGGCGCGCCAGCGACGAGGATGCCGCCGGGCGTTGGGAGTAGGCGGCATCCGGTGCGTCTCGCCGAACTCCCGCACCCTTGCCGTTCCGGTGGATCCGCCCGGTTGCCTTGGGCGTGAGGTGGCTTCAGTTGAGGCCGATGTAGATGCCCAGGGCGATCGGCGCGAACATCGACAGGCCGCCGGCGCCGGTCAGCCAGACGCCCCATTCCCTTTCGCGGAAGGTGAAGCCGATACCCAGCAGCAGGAATCCGGCGACCAGAATGCTGATCATGATGTGGAAGTTGTCCATGGCGACGCCTCCAGCCAACCGTTGGCCTTTTTCTCAGCCTAGTCTTCGCCACGCGCTTTGCGCTGATGCAGGTCAGCTGCGCCGGGATCAACGGCGCAGGGCGGGGAGCAGCGCCAGCAGGCTTTCCGGAAGCGCCTGGCGCAGGTTCGCCGTCAGTGTTTCGCGACGCTTCTGGTAGGCGACGCCGAGGCCGATCAGGCCGATGCCGATCAGCGTCAGCACCACCGGAAACAGCAGCGAATCGGCGAACACGCGGTACGAAAGATGGCCGAGGTAGGCCGCCACGCCGAGTGCGCCGAAGATCATGAACAGCGGCCGGCGCAGCGCCACCGCGATGCCCATCAGCAGCAGGTTGATCAGGCAATAGAAGGCCTTGCCCAGCTCGCTGCCGCTGTCCATCAGCGTCAGCCCGCCCCAGAACGCCAGCAAGCCGGCGAGGTAGCCCCAGAAGGCGAAGTCGCGGCGGGTTCGACCGTCCACCAGCAGGCTGGCGAGGGTCAGCGCGAGGCCGAACCAGAGCGAAACCCAGCGCCGCTGTTCCCAACTGAAGTCCGTGCCATAGAGCAGGTCCGTCAGGTCCATCGACATGAACCACAGTGCCACCGCCAGCGGCATGACGATGAAGGGGAAGGGCAGCAGGCGCAGCATCAGCAGGCCCACCAGCACCGTCGCCACTTCCATGCCGAGCCAGCCGCCGCGCACGTAGACGTAATAGTCGTGGTAGTCGCCCAGCCCGTCGTCTTCCGGCCACCAGCCAAGCAGGCGCTGCACGGCGAAGGTTGCCAGCGGCGTCAGGCTCACCGCCACCGCGCCGAGCAGCCCGCCGGGAATCTGCAGCCCGCGGCGCCAGAGGCTCAGGCCGCAGAGGGTGAACAGCGCCATGTAGGCGAGGGCGATCACCAGCAGGGCGAGTTCGCCGATGCGCATCCAGGCTTCGGTGAGCAGCCAGCCGAGCGCGCCGATGATCAGCAGGGCGCCGAAGTAGTAGGCGACGTGGGCGAGCTGGAAGCTGGGCTGAGCGGGTGTCTGGCGGCGCAGGAAGTCCAGCAGCGCGCGATCCTGGCCGGGCTGGAGGATGCCGGCCTGCACGGCGCGGGTGAGGTCGTCGGCGTCGAAGCGCTCGGTCATGGCGTCGTTCCCTGAAGGCGATGGTCGAGTCTGGCGGAGCGCGCTTCGCTTGGCCAGAAAGGCATGAGGCAGCGCTGAAACGAAAAACGGAGCCTGGGCTCCGTTTCTCATCGGCGGATCAGTGCTTGCGCGGCACCGGCTTGAGCAGCTCGTCCGGCGGCATTTCGCAGGTGATCTTGCGGCCCATCAGTTCTTCGATCGGCGGTAGGGCGAAGGCGTCGTCCTCGCCGGCGAAGCTGATCGAGGTGCCGCTGGCGCCGGCGCGGCCGGTACGACCGATGCGGTGGACGTAGTCGTCCGGGTCTTCCGGCAGGGTGAAGTTGATCACGTGGCTGATGGCATCGACGTGGATGCCGCGGCCGGCGACATCGGTGGCGACCATCACGCGGATCTTGCCTTCGCGGAAGTCTTCCAGGGTGCGGATGCGCTTGTGCTGCGGCACGTCGCCGGACATCTGCGCGGCGCTGATGCCGTCACGGGTCAGGCGTTCCTCGATGCGCCGCACTTCGTCCTTGCGGTTGGCGAAGACCATCACCCGAACCCAGTCGTTCTGCGAGATGAGGTTGTACAGCAGCTTGTACTTGTCGCTGCCGGCGACCGCATAGACGTGCTGCTCGACGTTGTCGCTGGCGACGGTTTCCGGCTCGATCTCGACGATCGCCGGCTCCGTGGTCCACTGCTTGGCGAGGTTCATCACGTCGTCGGTAAAGGTCGCGGAGAACAGCAGGGTCTGGCGTTCGCCCTTCATCGGGGTCTGCCGGATGATCTGGCGCACCTGCGGGATGAAACCCATGTCGAGCATGCGGTCGGCTTCGTCGAGCACCATCACCTCGACCATGTCCAGGTGCACTTCGCCGCGCTGGTTGAAGTCCAGCAGGCGCCCCGGGGTGGCCACGAGGATGTCGCAATAGCGCGCCTCGAGCTGTTTGAGTTGCTTGTCGAAGTCCATTCCGCCGACGAAGGTCATCACGTTGAGGCCGCTGTACTTGGTCAGCGCCGCGGCGTCCTTGGCGATCTGCACCACCAGCTCGCGGGTCGGTGCGATGATCAGCGCCCTCGGCTCGCCCATGTAGCGTTCCTTGGGCGGCGGGGTCTGCAGCAGCTGGGTGATGATCGAGATGAGGAAGGCGGCGGTCTTGCCGGTGCCGGTCTGCGCACGGCCGATGGCGTCCTGGCCCTTGAGGGTGAAGCCGAGCACCTGCGCCTGGATCGGCGTGCAGTAGGGGAAACCGAGGTCGTGGATGGCGTGCATCAGCCGCGGGTCGAGCTTGAAGTCGTGGAAGCGGGTCTTGCCTTCGGCCGGTTCGACGTTGAAGTCGGCGAGGGTCCAGTTGTCCACCACGGGGGCCTTGGCGCTGCGCTCGCGACGCGCGCGCGCGGGTTTGGCGCTGCGCTCGGAGGGCGTTTCCGCCTCGACGGCGGGGCGGCTCGGCGTGCTTTCACGCTCGCTGCCGGGTTTGTTCTGGAAGGTCGGGAGGCCACGATCGGCGCTGGAAGGGGAGGCGATTGGGCTGGATACGCCGCCAGTGACGGACTCTTCGGCTTTGCCGAACATTTTCTTGAGTGCTTTGAGCACGATGATCTCGTCAGTTTGGTTATGGAATGAACGGCTGGCAGTGTAAAGCAAGAAGCCCACAGGGCGAAGTGCCGCAGATGGCGGGGCCGTGCGGGGTTGGCGGGCGCAGGCGTGCTCAGCCGCTGAGGCAGTTGCGGCCTTTCTGCTTGGCTTCGTAGAGCGCCGCGTCGGCGCGGGAGATCAGGCTTTCCAGGGTGTCGCCGGCCTCCATCTGGCCGAGGCCGATGGAAACGGTGACGCCGGGCAGGACGCCGACGGGGGAATAGAAGGTGTTGATCTGCTCGAGGCTATGGCGCAGGCGTTCGCCGATCCCGCGGGCTTCGTCGCGGCCCATTTCCGGCAGCAGGATGACGAATTCCTCGCCGCCGAAGCGCACCATGCTGTCCTTGGGACGCAGCTGGTTGCGCAGGGTGTGGGAGACCAGGCAGAGCGCGTAGTCGCCCGCCAGGTGGCCGAACTTGTCGTTGTATGCCTTGAAGTGGTCGACATCGAGCATGAGCATGCACAGCTCCTGCTCGTTGAAAGCACAGCGGGTACTTTCGCGCTCGTAGACGTGCTCCAGCCAGCGCCGGTTGAACAGCCCGGTGAGGGTGTCGATGTTGGCGTTCTGCTCGGTGTCGAGAATGATGCTGTTACCGCGGCGGACCCGGCCGCAGAGCATTTCCAGCATTCGTTCCATGGCTTGCGGCGAGCGGCAGAGCAGCCCGAACACGGCCTGGCGCGGCAGGCGCAACAGGCGGCATCTGCCTTCGGCGACGACGTAGGCGGAGGGGGGCTGGCGGTCGATCATGCTGATTTCGCCGGCGCATTCGCCGGGCAGCAGGCTGATCACCGACTGGTTGTCCAGCGAACCCAGGTAGAGCTTCAGCTGGCCGTCGAGAATCAGATAGAGGTGAGCGTTGGCGTTGAACGGCGAGAGCAGGATCTCGCCGACGTCCAGTTCGCAGAGCTCGAAGTCACCGCTGACCGAGTGCAGCACGTCGTCGCTCACGTCCTGAAGCAGTTCCAGCTTGCGCAGCGTCGGCAGGTCGGCTTGCCAGGGCAGCGTCTTCATGCGAGGCATCCGAACGGGTGAATGATCAGTGGGTGCACTGCGGGCATCGCACGCTTCCTGTCGATTGGCGAACACCGGGAAATGGACAGTATTCGCAGGGCAAAGTGCTAGCAACGGTCGGGAAAAAACCGCCCGACCGGCGGCTCGGGCGAGTGACCGAGCCGTCATGGCCCTCCTCTGGACGCGGCTTTCAGCGAGTGTAGTCAGCCAACTCGGCGGCGCCTCATTTCAGCCGTTCGGCCAGCCAGACGGCGATATCCATGACTTCCTCCGGCACCACCGCATGGGCCATCGGGTATTCCTTCCACTGCACCGGAATGCCGCGCGCGGCGAGGAAATCGTAGGCGGCGCGGCCAAGACCGGGCGGTACCACGTCGTCGACGCTGCCGTGCAGGCAGAGCACCGGCAGCTTCTGCTGCGTCTCGGAGAATTCCAGTGCGTCGCTGAAGGTCGGTGCGTAGGTCGATAGCGCCAGCACGCCGCCGAGCGGACCGGACCAGCGCAGGAAAGCGGTGTGCTGGACCACGGCGCCACCCTGGGAGAAGCCGGCGAGGATGATCCGCCGCGGGTCGATGCCGGCGTCGCGCTGGGCCTCGATCAGATCGATCACGTGCTGCGCCGAGCGCTCCATCTGGTCCTTGTCGATGGCCCGTGCTTCGCCGCTGATGGCCAGGATGTCGTACCAGCTGGGCATCGCATAGCCGCCGTTGATGGTCACCGGCTGGGTCGGGGCCTGCGGCAAAACGAAGCGCAGGCTGGGCATCCGCTGCTGCAGGGCGAGCGCCACCGGCTCGAAGTCGTAGCGGTCGGCACCCAGGCCGTGCAACCAGATGACGCACGCATCGGCAGGCTGTGTGGGGTTAAGAATCAGGGGTTCGTTCATTTATGCTCCAATTTGGTGCTGTGGCACTTTTGCGGTGCGTCACTTGTTGGGCGCTGAGGCGATTCAGGAAAGAAGATGTCGCACCGCTGGAAGTTTTGGTATTGACCCTTTCATATCGGGCTTTTCCAGTACATTGGTACGCGCTTTGCTATTCAGATCGCAGCGACTGTAACGGTAACAACTGTACCGCAAGGTCGTCGCCAACCCACGTAGAACAGGTTTCCCGTCACGCCGTGCGCCATCAGGCGCTACGCTTGGCTCGATACGTCTCTCGCCCGCTTCACTCAGTGGGCAAGGTCTGGATGAGCGCCGGCAGGAACGCCCGCCGCATCGTCCGGACCTCGGGTCCGCCACCGGCCGCTCTGCTCGTCAGGTCGGTAAGCCCCACAAGGGTGCGGTGAGCGGCCGAGACTCCGACACAACAAAAGGCAATTGGAGGTTTTGATGAAGATGGTGAAATCCACTCTCGCTGTGCTCACCACGGCAGCGGTACTCGGCGTTAGCAGCTTCGCGCAAGCCGGCGCTACCCTCGATGCGGTACAGAAGAAAGGCTTCGTGCAGTGCGGCATCAGCGATGGTCTGCCGGGCTTCTCCTACGCCGACGCCAAAGGCCAGTACAAAGGGATCGACGTGGATGTCTGCCGCGCAGTCGCCGCTGCCGTGTTCGGCGACGCGAGCAAGGTCAAGTTCAGCCCGCTGACCGCCAAGGAGCGTTTCACCGCCCTGCAGTCCGGCGAAGTCGACGTGCTCTCGCGCAACACCACCTGGACCAGCTCGCGCGATGCCGCGATGGGCCTGAACTTCACCGGCGTGACCTACTACGACGGTCAGGGCTTCCTGGTGAACAAGAAGCTCGGCGTTTCCAGCGCCAAGGAACTCGATGGCGCCACCGTCTGCATCCAGGCCGGTACCACCACCGAGCTGAACCTGTCGGACTACTTCCGCGCCAACAACCTCAAATACACCCCCATCACCTACGACACCTCCGACGAGAGCGCCAAGTCGGTCGAATCCGGCCGTTGCGACGTGCTGACCTCCGACCAGTCGCAGCTGTACGCACAGCGCATCAAGCTGGCCGCGCCGGACGACTACGTCGTGCTGCCGGAAGTCATCTCCAAGGAGCCGCTTGGCCCGTCCGTTCGTCAGGGTGACGAGGAGTGGTTCGACATCGTGCGCTGGACCCTGTTCGCCATGGTCAACGCCGAAGAAATGGGCATCACCTCGAAGAACGTCGAAGAGATCGCCAAGTCCACCAAGAACCCGGATGTCGGTCGCCTGCTGGGCACCGAAGGCGAGTTCGGCAAGGACCTGAAACTGCCGAAGGACTGGGCAGTGAAAATCGTCAAGGAAGTGGGTAACTACGGTGAAGTCTTCGATCGCAACGTCGGTGCCGGCAGCGAGCTGAAGATCGAGCGTGGTCTAAACGCCCTGTGGAACAAAGGTGGTCTGCAATACGCACCGCCGGTGCGCTGACCATCGCCCCAGCCCGCCTCGTGCGGGCTGGTTCGTTCTGACCAGATGAAGCCTGACGCCCACACCTCGTGGGCGTTGGACTTCAAAGAGGGCTCCTATGCAAAACACAGCACAAGCCCCGCGCCAGCGTGGTTCGGTATGGACCGATCCTCAGGTGCGTGCGTGGGTTTTCCAGATACTCGCCGTGATTTTCGTGGTCGGCTGCGGCTGGTACCTGTTCGATAACGCGCAGACCAACCTGGAACACCGCGGTATCACCTCCGGTTTCGGCTTTCTCGGCAACAGTGCCGGGTTCGGCATTTCCCAGCACCTGATCGACTACACCGAGGCCGATACCTACGGCCGGGTGTTCTTCGTCGGGCTGCTCAATACATTGCTGGTGTCGGTGGTCGGTATCGTCCTCGCGACCCTGCTCGGCTTCATTCTCGGCGTTGCGCGGCTGTCGCCTAACTGGCTGATCCGCAAGCTCGCCACGGTCTACATCGAGACCTTCCGCAACATCCCGCCGCTGCTGCAGATCTTCTTCTGGTACTTCGCCGTGCTCGGCCCGCTGCCGGGCCCGCGGCAGAGCATCAGCTTCGGCGACCTGTTCTTCGTCAACAACCGCGGCCTGCAGATGCCCGCGCCGGTGGCGGCCGAGGCCTTCTGGCCGTTTGCCCTGTCGGTGCTGGTGGCGCTGGTCGGCATCGTCGCCCTGTGGCGCTGGGCCAAGGCGCGTCGCCATGCCACCGGCCAACGCTTCCCGGTGGCGCTGACCAGCCTGGCGCTGATCATCGTGCTGCCGGGCCTGACCATGCTGGTCGCCGGTCTGCCGCTGCACTGGGATGTGCCCACCCTGCAGGGTTTCAACTTCCGCGGCGGCTGGGTGATGATCCCGGAGCTGGTCTCCATCGTCCTCGCGCTGTCGATCTACACCGCGGCGTTCATCGGTGAAACCGTGCGCGCTGGCATCCAGTCGGTCAGCCATGGCCAGACCGAGGCCGCCAGTTCGCTGGGCCTGCGTCCGGGCCAGCTGCTGCGCCTGGTGATCATCCCGCAGGCCATGCGCGTGATCATTCCGCCGCTCACCAGCCAGTACCTCAACCTGGCGAAGAACTCCTCGCTGGCTGCCGGTATCGGCTACCCGGACATGGTCTCGCTGTTCTCCGGCACGGTGCTCAACCAGACCGGCCAGGCGATCGAGACCATGGCCATCACCATGAGCGTCTACCTGGCCATCAGCATCAGCATTTCGCTGCTGATGAACTGGTACAACAAGCGCATCGCGCTGATCGAGCGGTAAGGGGCTGCCATGACCACACATACCTTCAAGCCCGACATGCCGCCACCGGCGCTCACCTTCGGGCCGATCGCCTGGATGCGCGCGAACCTGTTCTCCGGCGTGTTCAACACCATCCTCACCCTGATCGGCATCTACCTGATCTACCTGATCGTGCCGCCGCTGCTGGAATGGGCGATCTTCAAGGCCGACTGGGTCGGCACCACTCGCGCCGACTGTTCCCGCGAGGGTGCCTGCTGGGTGTTCATCAGCGACCGCTTCGGCCAGTTCATGTACGGCTTCTACCCGTCGGAACTGCGCTGGCGCGTCGACCTGACGGTGATCCTGGCCGTCGTCGGCGCCGCACCGCTGTTCTTCAAGCGCTTCGCCTTCAAGGCCAAGTACGGCATCGGCTACCTGGTGGTCTACCCGATCCTCGCCTACTGGTTGCTGCACGGCGGCTTCTTCGGCCTGGAGCAGGTTCCCACCTCGCAGTGGGGCGGCCTGATGCTGACCGTGGTGATCGCCGCCGTCGGTATCGCCGGCGCCTTGCCGCTGGGCATCCTGTTGGCCCTGGGGCGGCGCTCCAACATGCCGGCGATCAAGGTGATCAGCGTCACCTTCATCGAGTTCTGGCGCGGCGTGCCGCTGATCACCGTGCTGTTCATGTCCTCGGTGATGCTGCCGCTGTTCCTGCCCGAAGGCATGAGCCTGGACAAGCTGCTGCGCGCCATGGTGATGGTGATCTTTTTCGAAGCCGCCTACATCGCCGAAGTGGTACGCGGCGGCATGCAGGCGATTCCCAAGGGCCAGTACGAGGCCGCGGCCGCCATGGGCCTCGGCTACTGGCGGACCATGAGCCTGGTCATCCTGCCGCAGGCGCTGAAGCTGGTGATCCCGGGGATCGTCAACACCTTCATCGCATTGTTCAAGGACACCAGCCTGGTGATCATCATCGGCCTGTTCGACTTCCTCAACAGCATCAAGCGCGCCACCGCCGACCCGGCGTGGCTGGGGATGTCCACCGAGGGCTACGTGTTCGCCGCCCTGGTCTACTGGATTTTCTGTTTCAGCATGTCGCGCTACTCCATGCATCTGGAGAACAAGCTCAACACCGGCCACAAGCGTTAGGAGCCCACCCATGAATCAACCCAACCTGCAAACCAACGCCGAGCCGATCATCCAGTTGCAAGGCGTGAACAAGTGGTACGGCCAGTTCCACGTGTTGAAGGACATCAACCTCAACGTGCAGCAGGGCGAGCGCATCGTCCTCTGCGGGCCGTCCGGTTCCGGCAAGTCGACCACCATCCGCTGCATCAACCGCCTGGAAGAACACCAGCAGGGCAGCATCATCGTCGACGGCATCGAGCTGACCAACGACCTCAAGCAGATCGAGACGATCCGCAGCGAAGTCGGCATGGTGTTCCAGCACTTCAACCTGTTCCCGCACCTCACCGTGCTGCAGAACTGCACCCTGGCACCGATGTGGGTGCGCAAGATGCCGAAGAAGGAAGCCGAGGAAGTCGCAATGCACTACCTGCAGCGCGTGCGCATCCCCGAGCAGGCCAACAAGTTCCCCGGCCAGCTCTCCGGCGGCCAGCAGCAGCGCGTGGCGATCGCTCGTGCGCTGTGCATGAAGCCGAAGATCATGCTGTTCGACGAACCGACCTCGGCGCTCGATCCGGAGATGGTCAAGGAAGTGCTCGACACCATGATCGGGCTGGCCGAAGACGGCATGACCATGCTCTGCGTGACCCACGAGATGGGCTTCGCCCGCACCGTGGCGAACCGGGTGATCTTCATGGACAAGGGCGAGATCGTCGAACAGGCCGAGCCGAACACCTTCTTCGACAACCCGCAGAACGAGCGCACCAAGCTGTTCCTCGGGCAGATCCTGCACTAAGGCATCGCGTGCTGGAAAAAGGAGCCTTCGGGCTCCTTTTTTTTACCCTACGATCCCCTCGCGGCGCGTCCCGCGATCCGCCACACTGCAACCCACGAAATCTCTGGAGCCGAGCATGAGCCACCCCAACGCGCAGCTGATCACCCAGTTCTACCAGGCGTTCCAGCAGCGCGACGCCGAGGCCATGGCCGCCTGCTACGCGCCCGGCGTGCGCTTTTCCGAC
>DIEE01000256.1 GCA_002418465.1 Pseudomonas sp. UBA5782
CGGGCCCCAGGCCGCGCGCTCGGCGAGCAGGCGCTCGGCCTCGCGTTGCGCCTGGTCGGCGTGCTGGCGATGAAAATCCTGGCGCGTGGCGACCGGTTCCCCGGCATCCGGCCACAGCGCCGGCAGCACATGAAGACGCAGCAGTGGCGCGAGATCCTCGGGCCAGGGTTCGCCGCGCACCAGCCAGCGTTGCGCATCGAGTTCGGCCGCCACGCTCACCGGCGCCTGCACCTGGCCGGTGAACACCTCGGCGCTGATCCAGGTATCCGCCTCGTTGGCGGCCGGTGCCTGGAAGCGGCCCAGCGAGGTGAAGGCGTTGCGTGGCAGCGTCAGGCCGAGTTCTTCCTGCAATTCCCGGCACAGTGCCGCCAGGGCATCTTCGCCGGCTTCGTGCTTGCCGCCGGGAAGCATGAAGGCCGAGGTGCCGCGCTTGCGCACCAGCAGCAGGCGGCCCTCGGCATCCAGCAGGCAGGCGGCGGAAATCTTCAGGTGCGTCGAAGGCGAAGCGGTCATGGAATGCCGTGGCGAAGGTTCATCGGGGCGGCGATTCTAAACCGTGGAACGGGCAATTCCAGCCCGACGCACGGTGCGGCGATCAGTCCAGCAGGTCCGGCGGAACGCTGCCGCCGTTCTCGGCGAGGCGTTTGAGCACCGCCCTGTGCAGCCAGGTGTTCATCGGCGCGGAGTCGGCCAGCTTGTCGGCCGGGCAGCCCAGTTCGGTGGCCAGCGCCTCGCGTGCCGCCAGGTCGCTGTCCAGGTCCAGTAGCTTGAGCAGGTCGACGATGGAACGCCGCCAGTCGAGCGTTTCGCCATGGGTCGCGGCCATTTCGTCGAGTCGGCCGGCGACGTCGACCGGCGCGGCGGCCGGCGACGGGCTGCCCTGTGCCGGCGACCGGCCCGGCGCGGTGGTCGCATTGGACGCCGTATTGGGCCCGCCCGAGTCCATGATCGAGTCGTCCGGGCCGACCTTCAGCGTAGGCACCTCGTCGTGCTGGCCGATGCCGAGTTTTTCCAGGATCGAATTGAACAGTCCCATGGAGGAGCCTCTTTGCGTGGGTGTGCACTTTGGACCGCGCAGCGGCTGCGGGGATTCGGCTCCGTAGGTCGGACAGCGCGCGAAGCGCTCTGCNNGGCCTTCGGCCGCCTCGGCGGATCAGTTCCCTTCGGAGAAAACCATGTCAGCCAAGCCATTCGTCGTCATCGCGGAATTCACACTCAAGCCCGGCGCGCTCGCCGATTTCCTCGCTTTCGCCCGCATCGATGCCGGCGGCGCGCTGGACAAGGAGGAGGGTTGCCTGGCCTTCGACGTGCTGCTGCCGGAGAACGGTGGCGATCAGGTGGTTTTCCACGAGGTCTACCGCGACCGTGCGGCTTTCGAGGAGCACAAGGGCACCTCGCACTACCTGGCGTTCAAGGAAGGAACGGGAGCGTTGCTGGCGGAAGAGTTGAGCGTTCGCTTCTTCAATCCCGCGGCGGCGGAATAAGCGCCAAACCGGCCGCTGCAGGGAGCAACGGCGCGAGGGTTGGCGTTGCAGCGCACGGCTGCAACGCGCGACCGCGGACTCAGTCCTGGCGGCTGGTGACTTCCAGCAGGTGATAGCCGAACTGGGTCTTCACCGGGCCCTGCACGACGTTGATCGGCGCGCTGAACACCACGGTGTCGAATTCCTTGACCATCTGGCCGGGGCCGAACGAACCTAGGTCTCCGCCTTGGCGGCTGGACGGGCAGCTCGAGTTGTCCTTGGCCACCTGGGCGAAGTCGGCTCCACCTTCGATGGCGGCTTTGAGTTCGTTGCACTTGGCTTCGCTGGAAACCAGGATGTGACGGGCAGTGGCGCGGGCCATTGGGGTACTCCTTTTCTGATGGACTGCCGAGGCTACCGGAATTGCCGGCTTGTTCAAGCGCGGCGGGAGGAACGGCCGCTCGGCGCGGCGTGGCGGGCGTGAAACCTCCCTCGGCTCGCGGGGCTGCGGGCACTTCGGCAGCCTCCCCGAAGAACACGACAGAAGGCCTGAAAGCCCTGTTGTTGAGCGGGGCAGGGCGGGCGTAGAATCCGCGCCGTTGCCTCCTGCCTGTCCTTTTTTGCCAACCTCTTCATCTGCGTTCGTAGCCGCGCTGGCTTCTTCGGAAAGCTGCGCAGGCGGCGTCTGCCGTGGGGGTGGGTAGCCGGCAGGAATTCCTTCCCCGAAGGTTTCGTACGCGCTGTTCATCGCCGGCTGGCAAGCTGGCGGATGCGCCCGCGGCCTTCCACGAGCGTCAGACATCGCCGACATGAATACCCCTGTGAATGCCGCTGCCGGGTCCTGGCTGAGTGTCATCGCGCTGGCGCTGGCCGCGTTCATCTTCAACACCACCGAATTCGTCCCGGTGGCGCTGCTCAGCGACATCGGCGCCAGTTTCGACATGCCGCCGACCCAGGTCGGGCTGATGCTGACGATCTACGCCTGGGTGGTCGCGCTGACCTCGCTGCCGATGATGCTGCTGACGCGCAACATCGAGCGGCGCCGTCTGCTCGGCTTCGTCTTCCTGCTGTTCATCGCCAGCCACCTGCTGTCCAGCGTGGCCTGGAATTTCGCCACGCTGGTGGTCAGCCGCATCGGCATCGCCCTGGCTCACGCGGTGTTCTGGTCGATCACCGCCTCGCTGGCCGTGCGCGTGGCGCCGGAGGGCAAGCAGGTCCAGGCGCTGGGGCTGCTGGCGACCGGCACTTCGCTGGCGATGGTGCTGGGCATCCCGCTCGGTCGCGTGCTCGGCGAGGCGCTGGGCTGGCGTACCACCTTCATGGCGATTTCGGCGATCTCCGCGCTGACCGTGATCTGCCTGATGAAGAGTCTGCCGCTGCTGCCGAGCCAGAACTCCGGCTCGCTGAAAAGCCTGCCGCTGCTGTTCAAGCGCCCCGCGCTGGTGTCGCTTTACGTGCTCACCGTGCTGGTGATCACCGCGCAGTTCACCGCCTACAGCTACATCGAACCCTTCGCCAAGACCGTCGCCCACCTCAGCGAACACCTGACCACGGTCCTGCTGCTGCTCTTCGGCGGCGCCGGCATCCTCGGCTCGCTGCTGTTCAGCCGCTACAGCGCGCGCTATCCGAAGGGCTTCAGCATCGCCGCGATCTTCGCCCTGGCGGCGTGCCTGCTGCTGTTGCTGCCGGCCGCGCGCGACGCCTCCTGCCTGGGCGTGCTCAGCGTGGTCTGGGGCATCTCGATCATGTGCTTCGGCCTGGCGCTGCAGGCCAAGGTGCTCGAGCTGGCGTCGGACGCCACCGACGTGGCGATGGCGCTGCTCTCCGGCCTCTACAACGTCGGCATCGGCGGCGGCGCCTTGCTCGGCAGCCTGGTAAGCACCCATGTCGGGCTGTCCTGCATCGGCATCGTCGGCGGCCTGTTCGCCTTGAGCGGGTTGATGCTCTGCTGCTTCACCAGCTACCGCTTCATCCGCCCGATCCACCCGACCGCGCTGTAAGTACAAGATGGAAAGCCGCGCTGGCTTTCCATCTTCGCAAGCCCTCCCATTACGCTTGATACGTTCTCCATCGCTGGCACACTCGGTGACGCCGGCCTCTGCCTCGCGCATCATTGAATGCCGACCGATCCCGAAGGAGTTCACATGCGGCGATGCCTGATTTCTTTGAGCCTCCTGCTGGCCGGCTTGCTGAAGCTGGGCGCCGCGCAGGCAGGCGACGAGGCGCAGTTGCTGGCGCTGATCAACGCCTACCGCGCCGATCCGCAGGGGTGCGCGGCGCAGACGGTGGCGGTCGGGCCACTGGCACTCGATCTGCGCCTGGCCGCGCCGACGGCGACCAACATCGATGACTTGCAGCAGGCGCTGAGCCAGAACGGCTATCAGGCGGCGGCGTTGCAGCTGATTCGCCTGTCCGGGCCGGACAGCGCCGAGGCGGCGATGGCGGCATTGCAGCAGAAGTTCTGCACGCAGCTGCTAGGTGCGCAGTACATCGACGTCGGCGTGTCGCGCAGTGCCAGCGACTGGCGCATCGTGCTGGCGCGGCCGCTGCTTTCCGGCGGCCTGGGCGACTGGGAAGCGGCGGGGCGCACGGTGCTGGAACGGGTCAACAGC
>DIEE01000284.1 GCA_002418465.1 Pseudomonas sp. UBA5782
CCTGCGCGGGCCAGACGGCGCTCCAGAACGCCGCGCGGGCGGCGCACGGCGGGCGGTCAACGTCGCGCAGGGGACCGACCGCGAGGTCGTCGCGCATTACCCGCAGCGACTGCCGCGCGCGCGCTTCGCCGAGTACCGCGGTGACACCCTCGACCGCGTTGTCGCCACACACCAGATGCCACATGGGGAAATCCCTTTCTTCGGGCGTCGCTATCCCGGGCGCCGAGACGACGGGATCACTCCGGCTTCTTCAGCTTCGGATTGGGGAAGAACTGCACCGGGATGATCTTCGGGTCGGCGCGTTTCGGCGCCGCCTTGCTGACCCGCGTCGGCAGCTCGCTGGGCACCGAGTTGCCCTGCGCATCAAGGGTGTCGGAAAAACCGCAGGCGACGCACTCGCGGTGCGGCACGTCGTCGACGTTCCACATCTTGATGGTGTCGGTGGCGCTGCACGCCGGGCACACGGCGCCGGCGATGAAGCGCTTCTTGATCACGGGCGTGTCGCTCATGCCGCCTCCGCACTCAGGCCGAGGTGGCGCAGCAGCGCGTCGATGCTCGGCTCGCGGCCGCGGAAGTCGACGAACAGCACCATCGGCGCCTGCGAACCGCCACGGGCGAGGATCGCCTCGCGGAACGCACGGCCGGTGTCGCCGTTGAACACGCCCTCTTCCTCGAACCGGGAGAAGGCATCGGCGGAGAGCACTTCGGCCCACTTGTAGCTGTAGNNGTAGTAACCGGCCGCGTAACCGCCGGCGAAGATGTGCGCGAAACTGTTGGCGAAGCGGTTGAAGGCCGGCGGACGCAGCACCGAAACCTCGTCGCGGATGCCTTCGAGCACGTCCAGCACGCTGCGGCCGTCGCCGTGGGTGGCGTGCAGTTCGAAGTCGAACAGCGAGAACTCGATCTGCCGCACCATCATCAGCCCGGACTGGAAGTTCTTCGCCGCCAGCATCTTGTCCAGCAGGCTCTGCGGCAGCGCTTCGCCGGTCTGGTAGTGGCCGGAGATCAGCGCCAGGCCCTCGGGCTCCCAGCACCAGTTCTCCATGAACTGGCTGGGCAGCTCGACCGCATCCCAGGCCACGCCGTTGATGCCGGACACGCCGGCGTGCTCGACGCGGGTCAGCAGGTGGTGCAGGCCGTGGCCGAATTCGTGGAACAGCGTGGTGACTTCGTCGTGGGTGAGCAGCGCCGGCTTGCCGCCCACCGCCGGGGTGAAGTTGCACACCAGGTTGGCCACCGGGCTGATCAGCTCGCCCTGCGCGGTGCGGCGCTTGTCGCGCGCGCCGTCCATCCAGGCGCCGCCGCGCTTGTTGGCGCGGGCGTAGAGGTCGAAGAAGAAACGCCCGACGTGCTCGCCGTTCTCGCTGATCTCGAACAGGCGCACGTCCGGGTGCCAGCTGTCGAAGCCCTTCAGCTCGGTGATCTGGATGCCGTAGAGGCGCTCGACGATGACGAACAGGCCGGAGAGCACCTTGTCGATCGGGAAGTAGGCGCGAAGGATTTCCTGGGAAATGCTGTAACGCTGCTCGCGCAGCTTCTCGCTGTAGTAGCCGACGTCCCAGCTCTGCAGGTCGCTCAGGCCCTGCTCGGCAGCGAAGACCTTGAGCTCGGCCAGATCCTGCGCGGCGAAGGGCTTGCCGCGCACGCCGAGGTCGCGCAGGAAGCTCAGCACCTGGTCGGTGGACTCGGCCATCTTGCTCGCCAGCGACAGCTCGGCGTAGCTGCCGAAGCCGAGCAGTCTGGCCAGCTCCTGGCGCAGGTCGAGGATCTGCTCCATCAGCGGGCCGTTGTCGTTCTGCCCGGCGTTCGGCCCCTGGTCGGAGGCGCGCGTGCAGTAGGCGGTGTAGACCTCTTCGCGCAGGGCGCGGTCGTCGGCGTAGGTCATCACCGCGTAGTAGCTGGGGAATTCCAGGCTGATCAGCCAGCCGTCGACGCCCTTGGCCTCGGCGGCCTGCTTCATCTGCGCCTTGGCCGAATCGGTCAGCCCGGCCAGCTGCGCTTCGTCGGCGATCTGTTTGGTCCAGGCCTGGGTGGCATCGAGCAGCTGGTTGGAGAAGGCGCTGGTCAGCTCGGAGAGCTTCATCTGGATTTCGCCGTAGCGCTTCTGCTCGGCGGGCGGCAGGTCGATGCCGGACAGGCGGAAGTCGCGCAGGGTGTGCTCGAGGATAGTCTTCTGCGCCACGTCGAAACCGGCCGCCTCGGGGCTGTTCGCCAGCGCCTCGTAGGCCTGGAACAGCGCGCGGTTCTGGCCCATCTCGGTGTAGTACTCGGAGAGCTTGGGCAGGCAGGCCTCGTAGGCGCCGCGCAGCTCGGCGCTGTTGCATACGGCGTTGAGGTGGCTGACCGGGCTCCACGCCTGGCCGAGGCGCGCGCCCAGTTCGTCGAGGGCCAGCACCAGGCCGCTCCAGCTCGGCGTCGCCTGGGTGGCGAGCAGCGCGGCGATGGCGGCACGGTTGTCGGCGAGGATGGCATCCACCGCCGGCTCGACGTGCTCGGGCTTGATCGCGGAATACGGCGGCAGGTCGAAGGACTGGAGCAGGGGATTTTCGGCGGTCACGGTGTTCACCTGTAGCGAGGGTTCTCATGCTGTGACCACGCGCGGCGGCTGCCTTTCCCGCGGTCATCGTTCAGCGACATGCCGGCCATCTTAATTACAATCGGGGCTCACCGCAGCCAAAGAGGTTTCTATCGTGGCGATTCGTACCTACAACAACAGCACCCCGCGGCTCGGCGAACGCGCCTTCGTCGATGCCTCGGCGGTGGTCATCGGCGACGTCGAGATCGGCGCCGACAGCTCGGTCTGGCCGCTCACCGTGATCCGCGGCGACATGCAGCGCATCCGCATCGGCGCGCGCAGCAGCATCCAGGACGGCAGCGTGCTGCACATCACCCACGCCGGCCCGTTCAACCCGGACGGCTTCCCGCTGACCATCGGCGACGAGGTCACCGTCGGCCACAAGGTCACCCTGCACGGCTGCACCCTGGGCAATCGCATCCTGGTCGGCATGGGCAGCATCGTCATGGACGGCGCGGTGGTGCAGGACGAGGTAATCATCGGCGCCGGCAGCCTGGTGCCGCCGGGCAAGGTGCTGGAGAGTGGCTTCCTCTACGTCGGCAGCCCGGTGAAACAGGCGCGCCCGCTGAGCGACAAGGAACGCAGCTTTTTCGCCTACACCGCCGGCAACTACGTGAAGCTCAAGGACCAGCACCTGGCCGCCGGCTTCGACCGCTGACGGGCGGCGCGGCGAACTTCGCCGGCGTCGCCCCGGTCCTCTGCTGACATCCTCAAGGCGCAACGCATGGCACACGAGCACTCCCACGGCGAGCACAGCCACGACAGCGAAGCGAACGAAAAGGCGCTGTGGATCGCCCTGGCGCTGACCGGCGGCTTCATGCTCACCGAGCTGGTCGGCGGGCTGCTCAGCCATTCGCTGGCGCTGCTCTCGGATGCCGCGCACATGGTCACCGACACCGCGGCGCTGCTCATCGCCCTGCTGGCTATCCGCATGGCGCAGCGCCAGGCCGATGCGCGGCGGACCTTCGGCTACGCGCGTTTCGAGATCCTCGCCGCCGCCTTCAACGCCCTGCTGCTGCTCGGCGTGGCGGTATACATCATGATCGAGGCGGTGCGCCGCTTCATGCAGCCGCCGGAGCTGCAGACCGGCACCATGCTGGCGATCGCCGTGCTCGGCCTGGTGGTGAACCTGATCTCCATGCGCGTGCTCACCGCCGGCCAGGGCGACAACCTGAACCTGCGCGGCGCCTACCTGGAAGTGCTCAGCGACATGCTCGGCTCGGTCGGGGTGATCATCGCCGCGCTGGTGGTGCGCTACACCGGCTGGACCCCGGCGGACCCGATCGTCGCCGTATTGATCGCGCTCTGGGTGGTGCCGCGCACCTGGTCGCTGCTGCGCACCAGTTCCAACGTGCTGCTCGAAGGCGTGCCTTCCGGCATCGACCCGCTGGCGGTGCGCGAAACCCTGGCCGCGCAGCCCGAGGTCGAGGACGTGCACGACCTGCACATCTGGGGCCTGACCCCGCAGCGGCGCCTGCTCTCCGCGCACCTGGTGATCGCCGACACCCTCGATGCGCAGCACGGCGACCGGCTGATCGCGCGGATCACGGAACTGATGCACGACACCTTCGACATCGCCCACTGCACCCTGCAGCTGGAGCGCAGCCACTGCGCCGGGCATAACCGCCTGCATCCGCACGACGCGCTGCACGCCGAGCCCTGAGGCGCCGCTTCACTGGCACGCGCCGCATGGGGCCAGTTCACCCCCCGCCACCGAACAACTGGACCTTGCATCCGCAGCGACGGCAGCCAGATAATTTTCAACAGTCGCATGTTACCGGTAACACTCGTTAACCATTACAACAAGAGAGAGGACTGTCGTGACGACTCATCCCGATCCCCATGTGGCGTCGCTCGCGCGCCATGCCCAGCAGATCCGCCGCCAGGTGGTTCGCCTGGTCGCCCAGCGCGGCCAGGGCTACGTCCAGCAAGGCCTCGGCGCGGCGGAAATCTTCACCGCGATCTACTTCAACGAACTGGACATCGACGCCGACTACCTGCAGCGCCCCGCGCGCAGCCGCTGCGTGCTGTCCACCGCGCACAACTCGGCGGTGTTCCACGCCACCCTCGCCGAGTGCGGGCTGATCGACGCCGCGCGCCTGGACAGCTATTGCCACGACGGCTCACAGCTTGAAGTGAACGTCTCCGAACGCCTCGGGCCGGTGGTGGAAGCCACCTGCGGCTCGCTCGGCCAGGGCCTCTCGGTGGCCACCGGCATGGCGTTGTCGGCGCGCCGCCGCGGTTTCGACGGGCGCTACTACGTGATCCTCGGCGACGGCGAGATGCAGGAAGGCCAGACCTGGGAAGCCGCGCTCTGCGCCGCCAGCTACGGGCTCGACAACCTGTGCCTGATCGTCGATCTCAACCGCATGCAGGTCGAAGGCAACATCGACAAGGTGCTGCGCATGGACCCCATCGAGGACAAGTGGAAAGCCTTCGGCTGGCAGACCGTCTCGCTCGACGGCCACGACCTGCCTGCCCTGCTCGACGCCCTCGCGCAGGCCCGTGCCTGCCGGGGCAAGCCGTTCGCGATCATTGCCAACACGGTGCCGGGCAAGGGCGTCAGTTTCCTCGAGGGGCAGATGAGTCACAACATGGTGCTGAACGGGCAATCCGCCGCCGACGCGCTGAGCGAACTGGGAGAAAGCGCATGAATACCCGTACCGACCTGCATCTGGGCGACTTCACCGCCTCCGCCTCGGTCTATGGCAACCAGGCCATTCCGCGCTACTACGGCGAGGCCCTGCTGGAACTCGCCGGGGAAAACCCCGACGTCGTGTGCCTGGGCTGCGACCTCTCCGCCTCCACCGAGACCGACCTGTTCCGCGACGAGCTGCCCGAGCGCTTCTTCATGATCGGCATGCAGGAGGCCAACGCCGTCGGCAGCGCCGCCGGCATGGCGCGGCTGGGCGACATCCCCTTCGTACACAGCTTCGGCGTGTTCATGTCGCGACGGCCCTATGACCAGATCGCCATGCAGCTGGCCTACCCGAAAACCAACGTCAAGCTGGTCGGCTTCCTGCCCGGCCTGACCACCCTGCTCGGCGTCTCGCACCAGGCCATCGAGGACATCGCGCTGATGCGCGCGCTGCCGAACATGACCGTGGTCGAACCCTGCGGCCCGGCGCAGATACGCGCGGCGGTACGCGCGGTGGCCGCGCATCCGGGCCCGGTGTACCTGCGCATGGAGCGCCCGGCCGCGCCCATGGCCGAAGGCGAGGCACTGCTCGAATTGCAGATCGGCCGCGCGCAGACCCTGCGCGAGGGCAGCGACGTGGCGATCTTCGCCTGCGGCCTGATGGTGCCCAAGGCGCTGCAGGCGGCCGAGCAACTGCACGACAGCGGCATCCAGGCGGCGGTGATCAACATGCACACGATCAAGCCGCTGGACCGCGAGGCGGTATTGGCGCGCGCGCGCCAGTGCAAGGCCATCGTCACCGCGGAGAACCACTCGATCCTCGGCGGGCTGGGCACGGCGGTCGCCGAAGTCCTCGCCGAATCCGGTCTGGCCTGCCGCCTGGCCCGCGTCGGCGTGGCCGACACCTTCGCCCAGGGCGGCTCCACGGCGTTTCTCCAGCAGCAGTACGGGCTGAGCGCCGAGCACATCGCCCGCGCCGCCAGCGGGCTGCTCGGAGGTGCGCATGTCTGAGGCCTTCAGCGTCGCCTTTCTCGGCCTCGGCACCATGGGCGCGCCGATGGCGCGCAATCTCATCGAGGACGGCTTCGCCCTGCGCGTGTTCGACGTCAGCGCCACGGCCCTGGCCGCTTTCGAGGGCTCGGCGTATTGCGCCCGCTCGCCCGCCGACGCCGCGCGCGATGCCGACGTGGTGATCTGCATGCTGCCGGACTCCAGCTTCGTCGACGCCGTGCTGTTCGGCGTCGACGGCGCCGTGGCCGGCATGCGCCCCGGCGGCCTGGTGATCGACATGAGCACTGGCTCGGCGCGCGCCACCCTGCGCCTGGCGCAACGCCTGGAGGCCGAGGGACGGCGCTTCGTCGACGCCCCGGTGGCGCGCGGCAAGCGCGAAGCCATCGACGGCACACTGATCGTGGTCGCCGGCGGCGCGGCGGCGGACGTCGAGACGGCGATGCCGCTGTTCCGTGCAATGGGCGAGCAGGTCCTGCA
>DIEE01000072.1 GCA_002418465.1 Pseudomonas sp. UBA5782
GCCGGCCGGCGCCGGCCCCGCACAACGAGCCGAAGGCAGCCGCCCCGGCACCCAACGCGGCGATGGCGGCGCTGTTCGCCAACGCCAAGCAACTGAGGAAGTAGGCATGACCCGACAAGTCGAAGCGGTGGGCAGCAGCAGCGCCTTCGGGCGCCTGCTCGGCCTGGAGATCATCAAGGCCGAGGCCGGCGAGGCGCTGCTGCGCCTGCAGATGCACGAAGGCCTGAGCAACGTGCGCGGCATGCTGCACGGCGGCGCGCTGTTCTCGCTGATCGACACGGCCATGGGCCAGGCCAGCCACAGCCTGTTCGGCGGCGAAGCCGGGGCGGTGACGCTGGAGAGCAAGATCAACTACATCCGCGGCGTCAGCGACGGCGAAGTGCTCTGTCGCGCCTGGGTGGTGCATGCCGGCAAGCGTACCCAGGTGATCGAGGCCGAGGTGCACCAGGGCGAAAAGCTGGTGGCCAAGGCGCAATCGACCTTCGCCGTGCTCTGACCCGGCAGCGGCGGCGCCGGTCGCCGCCAACCTCTTCACGGCCAGACGTCGACGTCACCGTTCCTCCCCTTGTAGAGCGAAAGGCCCACCCCCATATTGGGGCGACCGTCGCGTGAAGGAATTGCAATCTTGAGCGAGCTTTTGACCCGCCGCCTGGCCCTGCTAGGCGCGCCCGCCCACCTGTCGCTGCTCACCCGCAGCCTGCATGGAATCGAACGCGAGACCCTGCGCGTCGATCACGACGGGCGCCTGGCGATGACCGCGCACCCCGCTGCGCTGGGCTCGGCGCTGACCCATCCGCAGATCACCACCGACTATTCCGAGGCGCTGCTGGAGTTCATCACCCCGGCCGAGCCCGACCCGCGCGCGACCCTCGCCGACCTCGACGCGATCCATCGCTTCGCCGCCAGCCAGCTCGACGGCGAGTACCTGTGGAGCCCGTCGATGCCCGGCGCGCTGCCGGAGGAAGCGGACATCCCCATCGCCGAATACGGCGACTCGCTGATCGGCCGCCTCAAGCACGTCTACCGCAAGGGCCTGGCGCTGCGTTACGGCAAGACCATGCAGTGCATCGCCGGCATCCACTACAACTTCTCGCTGGCCGACGAAGTCTGGCCGCTGCTGCAGGCCGACGAAGTGCCGGGCGACACGCGTAGCCCGCGCGACTACCAGTCGGCGCGCTACATCGCCCTGGCGCGCAACTTCCGCCGCTACAGCTGGCTGCTGATGTACCTGTTCGGCGCCTCGCCGGCGATCGACGCGAACTTCCTGCGCGGTCGCCCGCACAGCCTGGAGCGCTTCGACGACGACACCCTCTACCTGCCCTGGGCGACCAGCCTGCGGATGAGCGACCTGGGCTACCAGAGCAGCGCCCAGGCCGGCCTGACGCCCTGCTACAACGACCTGCCCAGCTACATCGAGAGCCTGCGCACGGCGGTGGCCACGCCCTACCCGCCGTATGCCGAGGTCGGCACCAAGCGCGATGGCGAATGGGTGCAGCTGAACACCAACATCCTGCAGATCGAGAACGAGTACTACTCGACGATCCGCCCGAAACGCGTGACCTACACCGGCGAACGACCGATCCAGGCGCTCAGCTCGCGCGGCGTGCAATATGTCGAAGTGCGCTGCCTGGACATCAACCCGTTCCTGCCGCTGGGCATCGACCTCGCCGAGGCGCGCTTCCTTGACGTGTTTCTGCTGTTCTGCGCGCTGGAAGACAGCCCGCCACTGGAAAGCGGCAACTGCCAGGGCTGCACCGACAACTTCCTCGAGGTGGTCAAGCAGGGCCGTCGCCCGGGCCTGCAACTGCGCGGCGAGGACGGCCAGCCGGTCGAACTGAAGGTCTGGGCCAACGACCTGCTGCAACGCTTCGAGGCGATCGCCGAACTGCTCGACGCCGCGACCGGCAGCGACGAACACCGCCAGTCGCTGCAGGCGCAGCGCGGCAAGGTCGCCGACCCCGACTCGACGCCCTCGGCACGGGTGCTGCGCGAGATGCGCGAGCGCCAGGAAAGCTTCTCGGCGCTCTCCCTGCGCCTGTCGCGCGAGCACGACGCCTACTTCCGCAGCCACCCGCTGAGCGCCGAGGAACAGGCGCGCTTCGAGCGACTGGCTGCCCAGTCCCTCGCCGACCAGACCGAACTGGAACGCACCCAGGTGGGCGATTTCGACACCTTCGTCGGCGCCTACCAGGCAAGCATCCTCGGCTTGAGTCACTGAGCCACCGCGGGTTGCACCCGCCCTACAAGGCACGAACCGTGGGGTGGGTTAGCGGCATCGCGCCATGCGCCAAAACCCTGCCAATACCAACCGCTGCGTAACCCACCGGGCGGAGCCTCGTCGGGAGCCGTAGGGCGGGGCAACCCGCGGCGGGACGCAACCCCGTCGCCGCCCCCTCAGCGCGGGCGGATGCCGTCGAGGATCAGCGCCTGCAGGCTGCCCAGCACTTCCTCGAAGAACTCCGCATCGTCCAGCGTGCGACCGGTGATGGATTCCACCTGCACGCGGAAGTCCGCGTAGTGCTGGGTCGTCGCCCACAGCGAGAAGATCAGGTGATAGGGGTCGATCGGCGCCAGCCGGCCGGAGTCGCTCCAGCGACGGATCACCTCGGTCTTGGCGTGCACCAGGTCGCGCAGCTCGTGTTCCAGCTCGCCACGCAGCAGCGGCGCGCCCTGGATGATCTCCAGGCAGAACAGCCGCGACGCCGCCGGCTCGTCGCGCGACAGCTCGAGCTTGAGGCGGATGTAGCCGCGAATCGCCTCCAGCGGCTCCATCTCCACGCTCAGCGCGCGCAGCGGCGCCAGCCAGACGCTCATCAGCTGGTGCAGCACCGCCAGGTAGAGGTCTTCCTTGCTGCCGAAGTAGTACAGCAAGTTGGTCTTCGACACGTCGGCGCGGGCGGCGATCTGGTCGACGCTGGTGCCGTGCAGGCCGAACTGGGAGAACAGCGCGATGGCCGCCTCGGTGATCGCCGCGCGCTTGCTTTCCATCTGTCGCTCGCGGCGCGCCAGGGTCGCCGCGCT
>DIEE01000248.1 GCA_002418465.1 Pseudomonas sp. UBA5782
AACGACACCGAGTTCGGCCTCGGCGCCGGGCTGTGGACCCGCGATATCAACCGCGCCTACCGCATGGGCCGGGCGATCAAGGCTGGTCGGGTGTGGACCAACTGCTACCACCTGTACCCGGCACATGCCGCGTTCGGCGGCTACAAGAAGTCCGGGGTCGGCCGCGAGACGCACAAGATGATGCTCGACCACTACCAGCAGACCAAGAACCTGCTGGTCAGCTACGACACCAACCCGCTCGGGTTCTTCTGATCCACCCTCGGGGCGCGCCTGGCGCGCTCCGTTTGCACGTCGTTGTACTCCTCGTTTCACCCCCCCTTCAGACGCGGCCCCGGCCGCGTTTTTTTATGCGCGGCACATCCGTAGGGTGCGCCGCGCGCACCGATCCGCTCCCCGATTGCCTCGGGCGCGTGATGAATCCGGGGGCGGATACGACGGCGCCGATGGTGCGCATGGCGCACCCTACGGAAACCAGTCCATGCATCGGGACGTACCCCGAGTCCATTCTGGAGAGCCGCACCCCCTGCGAGCGCGGCGCGTTGAGGGCGATCAGGCCTTGCGCCAGTTGAGGATCAGCAGGGTCACCACGCCACCGACGATGCCCCAGAACGCCGAGCCGATGGACAGCAGGGTCATGCCGGAAGCGGTGATCATGAAGGTCACCAGCGCCGCCTCGCGCTCGCGTGCGTCCTGCATGGCGTTGGTCAGGCCGTTCATGATCGAGCCGAGCAGGGCGAGGGCGGCGATCGACAGCACCAGCTCACGTGGAAAAGCGGCGAACAGCGCGGCCAGGGTGGCGGCGAAGGTGCCGGCGATGGCGTAGAAGATGCCGCACCAGAAGGCCGCGGTGTAGCGCTTGCTTTTGTCTTCGTGGGCGTGCGGGCCGGTGCAGATGGCCGCGCTGATCGCCGCCAGGCCGATCCCGTGCGCGCCGAACGGGGCGGTGATCAGCGAGATGATCCCGGTCGCGCTGACCAGCGGGGAGGCCGGCGTCTGATAGCCGTCGACGCGCAGCACGGCGACGCCGGGCATGTTCTGCGAGGTCATCATCACCACGAACAGCGGGATGCCGATGCTGACGATGGAGGCGAAGGAGAAGCTCGGCGTGGTCCACACCGGCGCGGCCAACTCAAGGGTGAAGTGGCTGAAGTCCAGCAACCCCAGGGCGCCGGCCAGCACGCAGCCGACCAGCAATGCCAGCAGCACCGCGTAGCGCGGCGCCAGGCGCTTGGCGACCAGGTAGGAGAAGAACATGCCCAGCACCAGCCCGGTACGGTGCTGCGCGGCGACGAAGATTTCGCTGCCGATCTTGAACAGGATGCCGGCGAGCAGGGCGGCGCACAGCGAGCCGGGCAGCTTGCGCATGATCTTCTCGAAACTGCCGGTGAGGCCGCAGAGCAGCACCAGCGCACCGCTGAAAAGGTAGGCGCCGATGGCCTCGCTGTAGGGCACGCCGGCCAGGCTGGTCACCAGTAGCGCCGCGCCCGGCGTCGACCAGGCCACCGTCACCGGCGTGCGGTAATACAGCGACAGGCCGATGTTGCACACCGCCATGCCGATCGACAGCGCCCAGATCCACGAGGCGATCTGCCCGCTGCTGAGTCCGGCGTTTTGTCCTGCCTGGAACATCAGCACCAGCGAACTGGTGTAGCCAACCAGCATGGCGATGAAGCCGGCAACGACCGCCGAAGGCGCACTGTCGGCGAATGGCCGCAACGGCGCGGTGGTCATCTGGTTCATCGGAGCACTCCCTGAACGTCAGCGAAAATGGGGTACAGCGAGGCGACCAGCAACAGCGCCATGCCGATATTGAATGCGCGGAGGATGCGCGGCCGCTCCAGCCAGCGCCGCAACAGGCTGCCGGCAACGGTCCAGAGGCCGACGCTGGGGCAGTTTATCAGGGCGAACAGGGCGGCGATCAGCAGCACGTTGACGACGAAGTTCTCCTGCGGCGCGTAGGTGGTGATGGCGCCGATCGCCATGATCCAGGCCTTCGGATTGACCCACTGGAAGGCAGCCGCCTGGATGAAGGTGAACGGCTTGCCACGCTCGTCGGCACGGGTTTTCGGCGCGGCGGAGCCGGCGATCTTCCAGGCCAGGTAGAGCATGTAGGCCGCGCCGAGGTAGCGCAGCGCGCTGAACAGCAGCGGCACACGCTCGAACAGCTGACCGAGGCCGAGGCCGACGGCGACCACCAGCAGCATGAAGCCCAGGCTGATGCCGAGCATGTGCGGCACGCTGCGACGCACGCCGAAGTTAACGCCGGAGGCGAGAAGCATCATGTTGTTCGGTCCGGGCGTGACCGAGGTGACGAAGGCAAAGGCAATCAGGGCGACCAGCAGATCAGGGCTCATGGGGTTCTCCTTGGGTAGAGAAAGCCTACGGGCGGCACCTTTTGGCGTCGCGATACAGCCGAATCGGCTTTGAACGGTACAGTCCAGGACTGTTATTCAACTGTATCGGTAGGTACTGTCTGCACTGTCCAGTGTCATGGAGATCGAAACATGGAAGAAAACCCCTACGGCGCGCCGCAGGTGGCGCTGGTCGATGAGCAGCGCGGGCTGAAACTGCCCGGCTGGAGCGTCGCGCAACTTGAGCTGCTGGGCTGGCTGAGCCTGGTTTCGGTGATCGGCACCCTGGTGCTGCTGATCATGGCGTTCATCGGCGGGATGACCGCGCAGGCCGGCCTGGAACGCTACTCTGACTGGCTCGGGCTGGTGCTGGTGCTGCTCGGCGACTACCTGCTGCTGCGCCTGAACAGCTTCGCCCAGGCCCGCTTCGATGCCCGCGGGCTGACCGCGCCAGTGTGGACGGTGGTGGTGCTCAGCCTGCTGATGGAGGCCTTCGACCTGGCGTTCGGCAACCAGTCGTTCACCCATTTCAGTTGGGACACGCTGGTGTATTTCGGCTTTCTGTTCGCCTTCGGCGCCAGCAGCGCCTGGTACGGCATCCGCCTGCTGAAGGTGCAGAACGTCTACCCGGTGTTCCGCCTGATGGCCTGGCTGGAGATCGTCGGCGGGCTGATGATGGCGACGTTGGTGCTGATGCTGCTGGGCATGCTGCCGCTGCTCGGCGCCACGTTGGCGATGATGGTGGTGTTCTTCAAGGGCGCCGCCGAGGTGAGGGCGCAAGCCAGCTGAGGCGTCAGTCCTCCTCACTGCTGGCGACACGCCCGGCGCTCAACGCCCGGTTCACCGCCAGCCAGCCTTCCACGGCCTGCTCGCCGGTCTCGGCGAAGACCCTCTGGAGGATGCGCGCCTGCTCGCGGCGCAGTGCCTGTTCCAGCTTCGCGCCTTCGGCGGTGAAGCCGAGCAGGCGCTTACGCTTGTCATCCTCGGCGGTCACGCTCTGCACCAGGCGCATCTCCACCAACTGGCGCAGCGGCGTGCTCAGCGCCTGCTTGCTGACGCCCAGGTAGCCGAGTAGCTCCTTCACGCTGAGGCCCGGATAGCGGGCGATGAAGAACAGGATGCGGTGGTGCACGCGCGACAGTCCGCGGCGCGCCAGCATCTCGTCGGGCTTGGCGGTGAAGGCCTGGTAGCCAAAGAAGAAGGCTTCCATCGCCTGCCGCTGATCGGTCGATTTTTTTAGGTCAGTCATATTGACGTTTATACAACGGGCAGCGTAGTTTCGGTCAAGCAGTTTGACCAAAAATTCCACGCCTTGCCCCGGTGACATCATGGCCTTTTCCGAACGCGTTTCCCGTCTCAAGAGTTCCCTCATCCGCGAAATCCTCGCCGCGGCGCAGCGTCCGGAAGTGATGTCCTTCGCCGGCGGCCTGCCGGCCGAATCCATGCTGCCGGCGATGGACTGGAGCGAACTGCCGGCCGGCATCGGCCAGTACGGCATGAGCGAAGGCGAGCCGGCGCTGCGCGAGGCCATCGCCGCCGAGGCACGCGCGCTGGGGCTGGCCTGCGACGCCAGCCAGGTACTGATCGTCCGCGGTTCGCAGCAGACCCTCGATCTGGCCTCCAAGCTGTTCATCGATCCGGGCACCGAAGTGCTGCTCGAGGCGCCGACCTACCTGGCCGCGCTGCAGGCGTTCCAGATGTTCGGCGCCGACTGCATCGGCGTGCCGCAGGAAGCCGACGGTCCTGAGCTGGGCGCGCTGCGCCAGGTGCTGGAGACCCGCAAGCCGGCCTTCGCCTACCTGATCCCGACCTTCCAGAACCCGTCCGCGGTGCGCTACAGCGAAGCCAAGCGCGACGCCGTGGCGGCGCTGCTCGACGAGTTCCAGGTCACCCTGATCGAAGACGAACCCTACCGCGAGCTGACCTTCGACGGCGGCAGCGCCACGCCGATCGTCAAACGCCTGAAGAAAGCCAGCTGGATCTACACCGGCACCGTCTCCAAGACCCTCCTGCCGGGCCTGCGCGTGGGCTTTCTGATCGCCACGCCGGACCTCTATCCGCACCTGCTGCGCCTGAAGCAGTCCGCCGACCTGCACACCAACCGCATCGGCCAGTGGCAGGCGCTGCAGTGGCTGGGCAGCCAGCAGTACCGCGAGCATCTGGTGGAGTTGCGCAGCTTCTACCGTGCCCGCCGCGATGCGATGCAGGCCGCGCTGGAAGAGCATTTCGGCGACCTCGCCAGCTGGGAGGTGCCGCAGGGCGGGCTGTTCTACTGGCTCAAGCTGCACCAGCCGGTGGACACGCGCACACTGCTGAATCCGGCTTTGGCACAGAACGTCGCGTTCATGCCCGGCGAACCCTTCTTCATCGATCCGGAAGNNAGGCGCCGGAACGTCTGAGCGAAGGCCTCAGGCGGTTGGCAGGCGTGATACGTGAAGCCCAGGCGGCCGAGGCGGCCTGAGCACGGAAACACAAGGAGCACTGGCATGTACAAGGTTTACGGCGATTTCCGTTCGGGCAACTGCTACAAGGTCAAACTGATCCTCAACCTGCTCGGCAAGGCCTACGAGTGGGTAGCGGTGGACATCTTCAACGGCGGCACCAAGAGCCCCGAGTTCCTCGCGCTCAACCCCAACGGCAAGATTCCGGTACTGCAACTCGAAGACGGCAACACGCTGTGGGAGTCCAACGCGATCCTGAATTTCCTCGCCGATGGCAGCGACCTGCTGCCCAGCGAGCCGCGCCTGCGCACCCAGGTGCTGCAGTGGCAGTTCTTCGAGCAGTACAGCCATGAGCCGTTCGTGGCCGTGGCGCGGCGCATCAAGTGGCTTGAGGGCATGCCCGAGGCACGCCGCGAGGAATACGAGGCCAAGCTGATCGACGGCTACCACGCCTTCGCGGTGATGGAGCAGCAGCTGCAGCGCACGCCGTACCTGGTCGGCGAGCAGTACACGATTGCCGACATCGCGCTCTACGCCTACACGCACGTGGCCGACGAGGGCGGTTTCGACCTCGCCGGATTCCCCGCCATCCTGGCCTGGATGAAGCGCGTGGCGAGCCATCCGCGGCACGTCGGCATGCTCGACTGAGAAACGAAAAACCGGCCCTGGAGGCCGGTTTTTTCATGCCGCGCGATTGGCGCCGGTTCAGTTCACCAGGCTGAGGAACTCGGCGCGGGTGTCGGAGTTCTCGCGGAATTCGCCGAGCATCACCGAGGTGACCATCGAGGAATTCTGCTTCTCCACGCCGCGCATCATCATGCACATGTGCTGCGCCTCGATGACCACCGCTACGCCGGCGGCATGGGTGACGGCCTGCACCGCCTCGGCGATCTGCCGGGTGAGGTTTTCCTGGATCTGCAGGCGGCGGGCATACATGTCGACGATGCGCGCGACCTTGGACAGGCCAAGGACCTTGCCGCTGGGCAGGTAGGCGACATGCGCCTTGCCAATGAACGGCAGCATGTGGTGTTCGCACATCGAGTACAGCTCGATGTTCTTCACCAGCACCATCTCGCTGTTGTCGGAGCTGAACAGCGCGCCGTTGGTGACTTCTTCCAGCGTCTGCTGGTAACCGCGGCAGAGGTACTGCATGGCCTTGGCGGCCCGTTTGGGCGTATCCAGCAGGCCTTCGCGGTTCACGTCCTCGCCGAGTTCGGCGAGGATTTCCGTGTAATTCTTTTCCAGGGACATTGATCTACCTAGGTATGCACGCAGATAAGCAGCGCAGGGTAGGTCGGCGCCGTCTGGCTGGCAAGTCTGGCGCACGCGAGCCGAGCGGACAGCGCTACTGCCAGCGCTTCGCTGCCGGCTGATTGCCGCCGGCCCTCGCGGCCCGCTAGCATGGGCGTTTTCCCGCTCCCGGAGCCGTCATGCTGGCCCAGTTGTTCGCCGTTCTGGCCCCCGTTCTGATCACCGCCGGACTCGGTTATGGCTGGGCGCGCAGCGGCCACGTCTATCCCACCGATTTCATCGCCAAGCTGGTGCTGAACATCGCCACGCCCTGCCTGATTCTCTCCACCCTCAGCCGCGCGCAGCTCGATCGCCACGCCTTCGCCGAGATGGCCATCGCCTGCGTGCTGGTGACCAGCGCGATGGGTGTCGTCGGGCTGCTCGCCAGTCGTGTATCCGGCAAGGACTGGCGCGTGCTGGTGCCGGGATTCCTGTTCCCCAACTCGGGCAACATGGGCCTGCCGATGAGCCTGTATGCCTTCGGCGAGCACGGCCTGGCGCTGGCGGTGGCGTTCTTCATGGTGCTCTCGGTGGGGCACTTCAGCATCGGCCCGGCGATCTCCGGCAGCGTGCCGTCGGCGAAGAAGTTCCTCAGCAACCCGATCCTGATCAGCCTGTTGCTGGCCCTGCCGCTGGTGATCTTCGACGTCGAGCTGCCGCGCTGGCTGGACAACAGCCTCGACCTGCTCGCCGGCATGACCATCCCGCTGATGCTGCTCACCCTCGGCGTCTCGCTGGCGTCGATCCGCGTGCGCCACCTGGGCAGCGGCATGCTCCTCGGCGCGTTGAGGGTTCTCTGCGGCGCCGGTGTCGGCTGGCTGGTCGGCGTGCTGCTCGACCTGCCGCCGCTGAGCCTCGGCGTGCTGGTGATGCAATCGGCAATGCCGGTGGCGGTGTTCAACTACCTGTTCGCCGTGCGCGCCAACCGCTCGCCGGAAGAAGTGGCGAGCTTCGTGCTGTGCTCCACCTTGCTGTCGTTCCTGTTTCTTCCGCTGCTGCTGCTCTGGCTGCTGCCGGCATCGAGCTGAGCGCGCCTGGCACCTCAGCCGACGAAGCGGGTGAGGTTCGGCACGATGAGGATCAGGGCGACGGCGACGACGATCAGTCCTGCCTGGCGCATTTTCGGCTGTTTGAACATGGGCTCGGCCTTTCTTCTTGTTGGCGGTCGATACGGCCAGCGGCGCGCGGGCGTCGCTCCCGGCCGGTGGCATCTGACTAGATAGACTCCACGGCGCGCCGCTTTGTTACAGCGTTTCGCTGTGCGCCGGCCGAGGCCGCTTTTTCCTTCGTCATCGCCCATCGCAGAGCGTTTCCGGGCGCTTCGCTGAGGCTTGCCGCGGCGGCACCGTTCGTCTGAGCGTCGCGGTCAAGTCGGCTGAGCGCATCGGTCATTGCCTCCTGCGCCCGCGCGACTAAGGTGAACTCACCCCGGCCTGCCGCCGGTTCGTTCGTGATCAAAACGAGAACAAACCATGACCGAAGCATTGATTTTCGACGCGGTGCGCACGCCCCGCGGCAAGGGCAAGAAGGACGGCGCGCTGCACAGCGTCAAGCCTGTGAACCTGATGGCCGGACTGCTGTGTGCGATCCAGCGGCGCAATGACCTGGATACCGCGCAGGTCGACGACATCGTGCTCGGCTGCGTGACGCCGGTGGGCGATCAGGGCGCCGACATCGCCAAGACCGCCGCGCTGGTGGCCGACTGGGACGAGCAGGTCGCCGGGCAGCAGATCAACCGCTTCTGTGCCTCCGGCCTGGAGGCGGTGAACCTCGGCGCGATGAAGGTGCGTTCCGGCTTCGAGGACCTGGTGCTGGTCGGCGGCGTGGAATCCATGTCGCGCGTGCCGATGGGCTCGGACGGCGGCGCCTGGGCGATGGACCCGGAAACCAACCTGCATACCCAGTTCGTCCCGCAGGGGATCGGTGCCGACCTGATTGCCACCCTCGAAGGTTTCAGCCGCCAGGACGTCGATGCCTACGCCCTGCGCTCGCAGCAGAAGGCCGCCAGGGCCCGCGCCGAGCAGCGCTTCGCCCGCACGCTGGTGCCGGTCACCGACCAGAACGGCATCGTCCTGCTCGACAACGACGAGTTCATTCGCGCCGACTCCACCCTCGAAGGCCTCGGCGCCCTCAAGCCGAGCTTCGAGATGATGGGGCAGATGGGCTTCGATGCCACCGCGCTGCGCAAGTACAGCTATCTGGAGCGCATCGAGCACGTGCACACGCCGGGCAACAGCTCGGGCATCGTCGATGGCGCCGCGGCCATGTTGATCGGCTCCGAGGCCAAGGGCCGCGAACTGGGCCTGAAGGCGCGCGGGCGCATTGTCGCCACCGCGGTGACCGGCAGCGATCCGACCATCATGCTCACCGGCCCTGCGCCGGCCACGCGCAAGGCACTGGCCAAGGCCGGCCTGCGGGTCGAGGACATCGACCTGTTCGAGGTCAACGAGGCGTTCGCCTCGGTGGTGATGCGCTTCATCCGCGAGATGGGCGTCGGCGAAGACAAGGTCAACGTCAACGGCGGCTCAATCGCCATGGGTCATCCACTCGGCGCCACCGGCTGCATCATCCTCGCCACGCTGCTCGACGAGCTGGAGCGCCGCCAGCTGCGCTACGGCCTGGCGACGTTGTGCGTCGGCGGCGGCATGGGCATCGCCACCATCATCGAACGCCTCTGAGCCGTGATGCTCCCCACCTTGGGAAGAGAACAACAAATGACCGACGCCATCCGTTACGAGAAAGACCAGGACAACATCGTCCTGCTGACCATCGACATGCCCGGCCAGAGCGCCAACACCATGAACGCGACCTACCGTGCGGCCATGGGCGAAACCATCGAGCGCCTGGAAGCGGACAAGGATTCCATCGCCGGAGTGATCGTCACGTCGGCCAAGAAGACCTTCTTCGCCGGCGGTGACCTCAACGAGCTGATCAAGGTCACGCCGGCCGATGCGGAGAGCTTCTACCGCATGGTGCTCGGCCTGAAAGCCCAGCTGCGCCGCCTGGAAACCCTCGGCAAACCGGTCGTGGCCGCGATCAACGGCGCGGCGCTCGGTGGTGGCTGGGAAATCTGCCTGGCCTGCCATCAGCGCATCGCGCTGGACGATTCCAGCGTGCAGCTGGGCCTTCCGGAAGTGACCCTCGGCCTGTTGCCCGGCGGCGGCGGGGTGGTGCGCATGGTGCGTCTGCTCGGCCTGGAAAAAGCCCTGCCGTACCTTGCCGAAGGCAAGAGGGTGCGCCCGCAGGAGGCGCTCAAGGCCGGCCTGATCCACGCCGTCGCCAGCAGCCGCGAGGACCTGCTGAGCCAGGCGCGGGCCTGGGTCCTTGCCAACCCGAACGCCAGCCAGCCGTGGGACCAGAAGGGCTACAGGATTCCCGGCGGCACGCCGTCGAACCCGGCGGTGGCGCAGATGCTGGCCATCGCGCCGTCTGTGCTGCGCGACAAGACCAAGGGCTGCTTCCCGGCACCGGAGAAGATCATGTGCGCTGCGGTGGAGGGCGCGCAGGTGGACTTCGACACCGCGCAGCTGATCGAGACGCGCTACTTCACCGAGCTTGCGACCGGCCAGGTGGCGAAGAACATGATCGGCACCTTCTGGTTCCAGCTCAACGAGATCAACGCTGGCGGCTCGCGACCGAAGGGCTTCGAGCGGCGCAAGGTCAGCCGCGTCGGCGTGCTCGGCGCCGGCATGATGGGCGCGGGCATCGCCTACGTATCGGCGGTGGCCGGCATCGAGGTGGTGCTCAAGGATGTTTCGCCGGAGGCTGCCGAGAAGGGCAAGGCCTACTCGGCCAAGCTGCTGGAGAAAAAGGTCGGCCGCGGCCACATGGGCGCGGAGGCGAGCGATGCGATTCTTGCGCGCATCCAGCCGACCGACAGCGATGCGGCGTTCTCCGCCTGCGACCTGATCATCGAGGCGGTGTTCGAGGACCGTGCGCTGAAAGGCAAGGTCACCGCCAGCGCAGAGGCCGTGGCGCTGCCCGATGCATTGATCGCCTCCAACACCTCGACGCTGCCTATCACCGGCCTGGCGGCGGCCGTGGCTCGCCCGGACAAATTCATCGGCCTGCATTTCTTCAGCCCGGTGGACAAGATGCCGCTCGTGGAAATCATCCGCGGCGCGCAGACCTCGGACGAAACCCTGGCGCGCGGCTTCGACTTCGTCCAGCAGATCAGGAAGACGCCCATCGTCGTCGAGGACAGCCGCGGTTTCTTCACCTCGCGGGTGTTCGGCACCTTCACCAACGAGGGCATCGCCATGCTCGGCGAAGGCATCGGCGCGGCGCTCATCGAGAACGAGGCGCGCAAGGCAGGAATGCCCGTAGGCCCGCTGGCGATCTCCGACGAGGTGTCGCTGAGCCTGATGCAGCACATCCGCCAGCAGACCGAGAAGGACCTCGCCAGCGAAGGAAAGACTGCACCGCAGCACCCGGCGTTCGCCACCATCGCGCTGATGCTGGAAGAGTACAAACGTCCGGGCAAGGCGGCTGGCGGCGGCTTCTACGATTATCCAGTCGGCGCGAAGAAGCACCTCTGGCCCGAACTCAGGGAGCGCTTCGAGAAGGCCGAGGCGCGCATTTCCGCGGAGGACGTGCGCGATCGCCTGCTGTTCATCCAGGCCATCGAGACCGTGCGCTGCCTGGAGGAGGGCGTGCTGAAGTCGGTGGCCGACGCCAACGTCGGCTCGATCATGGGTATCGGCTTCGCCGCCTGGAGCGGCGGTGCGCTGCAGTTTATCAACCAGTACGGCATCGACGACTTCATCGCCCGCGCGCAATACCTCGCCGAACAATACGGCGAGCGCTTCGAGCCACCGGCGCTGCTGCTGGAGAAGGCGGCCAGCGGCGCGCGCTTCTGAGCCTCGTGACGTCCCGACAAGCCCGGCAACCGCCGGGCTTTTTCGTGGCCTCCGGTCAGCGGGTTCGCCCCTGCCGGCAGCACCTTTGCGCGTGGCCGCTGCCCAAACAACAGGACCCACCACAAAGGACCTCAGCATGTCAGGCCAACGCAAAGAATCCGTCGACAACACCGAAGAACAGGCGAGCAGGGTTGGCGAGAAGAACAAGCGCCTCAACCAGGAAGGCGAACAACCGCGCGCCGACGATCAGAAAACTACCCAGGATCAGGCCCGCAAGCAGACCACGGGAGGCACCAAGCCATGATCGCGATCCGTTTTCCCGCCCGACTGCCGCTGCTGTTCGCTCTCTACGCCTGCGCCAGCTCGGGCTTCGCCGCCGATTCCGCCGGCATGGGCGCGGCGCCGGTGCAGCAATCCCCGGGCAACTCGTCCGGTGCATCCTCCGGGGCCACGCCATCGACCCAGGCGCCGCGCGCACCTATGGCACCGCGAGCGCCCAACGCGCCGGCCTATAACTCGAACAACAACGCGCGGGACGTGGCGCCGCCGCAACCGGTGCAGGAGCGCCCGTCGCTGGAGCAGCAGCGTCGGCAGATTGGCAGCGAAATGGAAAACCAGCGCAAGCAGTGATCGCTTGCGATGTGGAATGTCAGCGCGGCGAAGCACCCACCATCACCGCACTGCTCGCCACATGGGGCGCCATGCTCAGGCCGAGCAGCGGCACGGCGACCAGCAGGTACAGTGCGATCGCGGAAAACGCGCCGATGCGGGCGAACCTGAGGGTCTGACTGTTCATCGCGGATACCTCTTTCGGCGACAGCTCATGTCGGGGGAGACGCTCAGGTCTTGCCTCAGGCCGCCCGGCACCAGCCGTTCTGCAGGCAGAGCAGGTCGTGCACGGCCATTCGCTCGCTGTGCGGGGTCGGCATCTTCAATGTCAGCAGGCTGCCATCGTCCAGATGCAGCGCCGCTTCGCTCTCGAATTCCAGGCCGGCATCGCCCAGCGTCACGTAGGTGACGCCGTAGGCGTACTTGCCGTGCAGGGGAAGGGTATTGATCATGATGCTGTCTCCCATCGAACCACCACGCGGGTGGTTCGGGTCCTGATCAGTGCTGCTTGTCGTGGTCTGCGTTCTTGCGCGGGTTCTGAGCGGTGCTCCTGGGCGCCGGGCGATAGAACTCCGAATAGGCCGGAGTGGCGAAGGCGGAAGCGGCGATCAGGCTGGCGATGGCTGCGTACTTATTCATCTGCTTATCCTCGAAGGGCAATGGGGCGACGTGCCCGATGGACCAATCATTGCCGGGCGCCCGCGGATCAGGAAGTGAATGGCAGGCATGGTGAACATCGAAGCGCCTGATGATTCGAGGAGTTCTCATCGTCGCACTCGGTAGTGCCCGCCTGGCAGACCGATAGGCTGCTGCCTATTTCACCGAAGCCGAGGCTATGTTAAGAAAAGGCCATCATCCGTCATGGATGTGCCTTATCGTCACAGCCAGGATCTGCCCATGTCGCTTCGCATCTGCATTCTCGAAACCGATAGCCTTCGCCCCGAGCTGGTCGACCGCTACCAGGGTTATGGACGCATGTTCGAGCGCCTGTTCGCGCAGCAACCGATTCCGGCCCGCTTCGAGCTGTTCAACGTGGTCGAGGGCGTCTACCCGGCCGACGACGAGCGCTACGACGCCTATCTGGTGACCGGCAGCAAGGCCGATTCCTTCGCCACCGATCCGTGGATTCAGACGCTCAAGGCGTTCCTGCTGGAGCGCTACCAGCGCGGCGACAAGCTGCTCGGCATCTGCTTCGGTCATCAGTTGCTGGCGCTGCTGCTCGGCGGCCGCAGCGAGCGGGCGAGCCAGGGCTGGGGCGTCGGCATCCATCGGTATCGGCTGGCAGAACAGCCGGCCTGGATGAAGCCGGCGGTCGAGGAACTGACCCTGCTGATCAGTCACCAGGATCAGGTCACCCAACTGCCGGCGAACGCCACGGTGCTGGCCTCCAGCGACTTCTGCCCGATCGCCGCCTACCGCATCGAGGACCAGGTGCTGTGCTTCCAGGGCCACCCGGAGTTCATCCCCGACTACTCCCGCGCGTTGCTGGACATTCGCCAGAAGTGCATCGGCGAGCGGGTCTACCAGCAAGGCGTCGCCAGCCTCGATCACCCGCACCACGGCTCGACGGTGGCCGAGTGGATCATGCGTTTCGTCGCCGGCGAGCGGGTGCCCGAGCTGTCGGGTTCGCGGGAAGAACTCACCGTCATGGCCTGAGCGTCACCCAACAAAAAAGCCCGGCGATTGCCGGGTTTTTTTGTAGCGGTGCGTATCAGTCCCGCGCCAGTTCCTTGTCCAGCGCCTGGATGCACAGCTGCATCTGCACCCGGCAGCGCTCTGCCAGAGCCGGCAGGTCGGCCTGGGTCAGCCCCAGTGTCGGTACCGCGGGCAGCGAGCGGATCAGGATGCGCCCGCTGTTCCAGCGGCCCAGGCGCATGGTGCGCGCATAGCTGCTGACGCAGACCGGAACGATCGGCACGCCGGCGTCCATGGCGATCTGGAAAGCGCCTTTCTTGAACGGCAGCAGTTCACCCTGGTTGCGCGTGCCTTCGGGGAACACCCAGATCGAGGTGTCGTGGTGCAGCAGCGCGTCGGTGGTGGCCTGCAGCGCCTGACGCGCCTGGCGTGCATTGCCGCGGTCGATCAGCACGTTGCCGGCCAGCCAGTAGAGCTGGCCGAACAGCGGCACCCACTTCAGGCTCTTCTTGCCGATGCTCACCGTGCGCCGCGGCACGACGCGACCCAGTACGTAGAGGTCGTAGTTGGACTGGTGATTGGCGATGTATACGCAGGTGGGCGTGTCCTTCGGCATGTCCATCTCGGCTTTCAGCCGAAGACGCAGGATGGGCAGCCCGCCCAGCGCATAGAGACGAGCGCACAGCCTGCTGTTGTCCGGGTTGAAGGGGCGGCAGATGCCGATCAGCAGACCGAGCACGCCGGCCAGAATGAAATGCACGCCCATGAGCAGCATACGCAGAAGAAACAGCATCGATCATCGCCCGGGAGTGAAAACGGCGCTGAGTGTATGAGTGTTCACTGTTTTCGGCAATCCGCATTCGTAGCCCGCGCCAACCGGGCTCCGGGCAATAAAAAGCCCGGCACATGGCCGGGCTCCGGGGCACCTTTTAGAGGCTTCAGAGTGCGTGCTGCTTGTCCAGTTCGATGGCCTCGTCGAGGGTCTCGAGAAACTCCTTGCGGACCTTCAGCTTGGTGTTGCGGTGCGCGTTCATGTTGATTTTCTTGAACTGCGCGGCGACCGCCAACGCAGTGGGCAGCAGTTCGCCGACCGACACCACTCTGTCGAGGAAGCCGGCTTCGCGGGCGCCCAGCGGATCGAACATCTCGCCATTGATCACCGAGCGCTGGAAAGCCGCCTTGCCGAGCCGGTCACGCGCCAGTTCGATGCCGACGTGGTGCATGGTCATGCCGATCTGCACTTCGTTCAGGCCGATGTTGAACGGACCTTCGACGCCGATGCGGTAATCCGCCGAGAGCAGGATGAAGGCGCCCTTGGCCACCGCATGGCCGGGGCAGGCGACGATGATCGGGTAGGGGTGGGAAAGCATCCGCCGCGCCAGCGTCGAGCCCTGCGCCACCAGGTTGATCGCGTTCTGCGGGCCGGAGGTCATTACCTTGAGGTCGTAGCCGCCGGAAAGAATGCCCGGCTGACCGGTGATGATGATGATCGCCTTGTCCTGCGTCGCGCGATCCAGCGCCTCGTTGAAGGCGACGATCATGTCCGGAGAGATGGCGTTGACCTTGCCGTTGTTCAGCGTCAGGGTCGCGATACCGTCGTCGAGGTGGTAGGAGATCAGCTCACTCATGGCGGGTATTCCTTGGAATTAGACGGCCGACGTTACCCACCCGCAGGCCACAGGTAAAGCGCCGTGACTGACCGGTGAGTCAGCCTGGCAGCGGTTTCCCTGCCTTGCTCGGGACGGAAATTCGCCGAGCAGGAGCACGGCGTTCGGCCAATCCCTCGCCAGAAAAGGGCTTTCGCCCTAAACGCATGAATAGCCTGAAAAAAAGTTTGCCTTCGCAGCGACCTTCGACTAAATTAGCGCGCCTCGACGGACCAGACAGTCCGCCGAGACCCGGTGAAGTGTCCGAGCGGTTGAAGGAGCACGCCTGGAAAGTGTGTATACGGGAAACCGTATCGTGGGTTCGAATCCCACCTTCACCGCCAGACCTAAAAAAGCCCTGTAATTCAATGAGTTACGGGGCTTTTTGCATTCCAGCCCCTCGCGTTTCCGCTTATTTGGTACAGCGGAGTGGTACAGATGGCGCTTATGGCTCAGCCTTGGAAACACCCCGACAACGGGACCTACTACTTCCGTCGTCTCGTTCCTGACGACATCCGCGCTGTCGTTGGTAAGCGGGAATGGAAAGTGTCCTTGAAGACCAAGGACCTCGCCCAGGCACGACCCCGTTTTGCCCATGAGTCGGTGAAGTGCGAAGAGGTATTTCGCAACGCTCGCGACCATGTGGAGGGGCGTCCCGTCCTTCTAGCATCTGACGCGCACAAGCTGGCAGACCGCTGGGCTTCGGAGACTCTAGCTTCATGGGAAGCAAACCCTGAAGGCGTGCAAGACTTCCTTGTGGTCGACCAAGCTGATGGTGTCGTTGCTGCTTCGGATTTCCTATCTGATTACACCTTGGATCAGGCGTTTGGACACGTTGGCCACTTCATAAAAGACTCCCTCTCGACAGTGCGAATGCCCCTTCCTGAGCGTTCCGACCGTGTGTGGGAGGTACTGGTTGGTGAGTTCTCCCGTGCTTACCGCCAAGTCTGCCATGTGGCGTTAGACCGCCACCGCGACGACTGGCGCGCTACGTCGAAATTCAGTGCTGCGACCCTCCGCCTCGCCCATGAGGAAAAGGCCGCATCCGCTGCAAGCAAGTCTCCCTCGTTGTCTATCGTGTTCACAGGTTGGTCGGAGGACAAGGTCCTCAACGATGGCGACAATCGCAGCACGCAAAAAACCATTGGGGAGTTCGCTTCGGCTATCACCCGTTTCATCGAGCTTCATGGCGATCTTCCGGTTGACCAGATTAGCCGGGTTGTCTGCCGCGACTTCCGCTCCAACCTCTTCAAGCTCCCCACGAAGGGCAAAGGCACGCGCGGCAAGTCCGCCCCCGAGTTGATCGAGAAGGCTGTTGTCGAAGGCCTTCCGACCGCCGAGCATTCCACGGTAAACAAGCAGCTCCGTGCCCTGTCTGCTGTGCTCGGATTTGCAAACCAGGTCCTTGGGGCTATCCACGAAAACCCCGTCGTCGCGTCTGGCCTCATTCAGCGCTCCAAGAAGGCAGCGCGGAATCAGGATGACGATGACGAGAAGGGCTATACGCTCTCCGAACTGCAGCAAATTTTCGCCAGTCCATTGTTCCGGGGCGAGTGGGCTCCGAAAAAAGCTGACTTTGGTCGAGCGCTCTATTGGATGCCTTTGCTTATGGCCTACACCGGAGCCCGACGCGAGGAGCTGGCCCAGCTTCTAGTCTCGGACGTCAAGGAAATCGAGGGTATATGGTGCCTTGACCTGCGAGAGGGCGAGGCGCAGTCACTGAAGACGTCCAGTAGTCGGCGGAAGGTGCCACTTCACAGCGATCTGATGGCATTGGGCTTTCTCGACTACCTTCGGGCGTTGCCTTCTGACGGGCGCGCATTCCCGAAGCTGAAGATGCACAAGGCAAACGGGTACGGCCACGCTGTAGGTCGGATGTGGTCTAGGTATCTGGACAATATCGGGGTTTCGTCGGATGCCTCGCCCTCACATGGCTTCCGTCATACCTTCAAAACTCTATGTCGCGAGTCGCAGATACCAGGAGAAGTACACGACTGGATTACCGGGCACGCCTCGGGCAGCGTTGGAGACACCTACGGCCGCAACCCGGTCAGTCGCATGGCTTGGGAGCTGAAGAAGTACCCGAGTCTTGCGCGATTGGCCGGCCTCCTGCCTCCACTAGCCCCGAACGACTAGCAGTTCATCCCAGCGGGTGGTGTAGCACTGACTTTTCATGTCGCGCCGCATTCCCCAGTCGGGGGCCACGGGCACAGTTCCCAGGCGGACAGTGCCGCGCCCCTCGCGCTGGTTGATAGCGTCCATGACCGCCATCAGTCGTTCTGCGCCTCGGCGCGGCGTTGGGGCGAACAAGTCCGGTGTTACCTCTCCGCGCTGGCTTAAGTCCATCAGCAGGACCGAGCATTTCGAGTAGGCGTAGCCGTGTTGATAGATGGCCTCCAGGCCTCGCAGCGCCGCCGCCAGGAGGTCCCGCGTGTCGTCCGTAGGGAATGGTAGGGGAATCGTTATGGCGTTCGCATAGCGCGGCTGGTGGGGGTTGTGGACCTGTGTCTGTATGGCAACCTGGAGGCAGCCGCACAAGGATTCCTGCGCCCTCAGCTTCTCAGCTGCCCTTGTCACATAAGTTGCCAGCGCCTCCCTGATAGGGGCGAGCTGGTGCAGCTTGTGTCCGAACATCTTCGAGGAGCAGATTGCCTGCTTCGCTGGTGGAGAGTCGTTCATATCGAAGCAACTCACGCCCTGCAGTTCCCTCGCCGTCCGTTCCAGGGTTACTCCGAAGGTGCTCCTAAGCGCGCCCAGGTCGAACCGTGCCAAGTCCCAGGCAGTGGTGATGCCCATGAGTTGGAGCTTCGCCGCAAGCCTCCGCCCGACGCCCCACACTTCGTCAACAGGGGCCAAGCGCATCAGTTTCTCCTGGCGCTCAACGGACGTCAGGTCGACCACTCCGCCGGTCTGCGGCCATTTCTTCGCTGACCAGTTGGCGAGCTTGGCCAATGTCTTCGTCGTCGAAATCCCCACGCCGGTAGGCATGCCGACCCATTGCAGTAGTCGGGAGCGTATCGCCGTGCCGAATGGCACCAGGTCCTCTTGGATGCCTGTGAGGTCCGCCCAGGCTTCGTCGATGGAATAGACCTCCACCGCCGGGACCATGCTGCTGATGATGGTCATCACTCGGTTGGAGATGTCTGCATAGAGGGTGTAGTTGCTGGAGCGTACTTGGATTCCCAGCGCCTCGATTTGGTCGCGGTACTTGAAGTAGGGCGCCCCCATCGGTATCCCCATGCGCTTCACCTCGGCCGTCCTGGCGATGATGCAGCCATCGTTGTTGGATAGCACGACGACGGGCCGGGTCTTCAGTTGCGGCTGGAAAATGCGCTCGCAGGAGCAGTAGAAGCTGTTGCAGTCGATGAGTGCGAAGACCGTCATGGACCGCCCCAGTAGCTGAGGGACCAGAGCATCCGTCCAAACACGTCAATCGAGTCCTCGGTTTCCAAACTGATGGCGCGCGGGTCTCCCGGTCTCGCCTTCAGAACGAGCCTGCCGTCTTGGTCATGCGTCATCAACAGAAGGCGATATTGGCCATCGCACTGGGTATCCACCATGACAAGGCAGTCGGGAGCGCAGGCGGCGGAGCGGTCGATTACCAGACGGTCTCCTGGGAAGAAGCCGAAGTGGACCAGGGACTCGTCGTCGACCCTTACGACCACGTTCTGCGGCGCATTTAGGCGGCACCGAAGATCGAAGGACAGTCTGTCATCTGCTTCATCCTCAGCTGGGCTCTGGAAGCCTGTGATGCGGAGTTTGGTGGCGTCGGACAGGTTTTTTTTAAGCCGGTCGAGGCGGCCAAGGATGGTCAGCGACATGATGGTTGATGCTCAAAACGGCTGGATGTGTGTACAGTAGTCGTCGCGCTCCGACCGAGCAACGGTCGGCCGACAATCTGCCATCCACGATCTGAGGGACCGGGAATGCTCCGTTGCTTCATCCTGCTATGCCTGCTGTTCACAACTACCGCGTTTGCAGCCTCCACGCCCCCGAGAACCTTCGCGGAGGCCAAGAAGGCGGGCTGGAAGTTGTACGCAGCGAATCCCGTGGAGTTCTACTGCGGATGTCGCTTCAAAGGGAACAAGGTTGACCTGAAAAGCTGCGGATACGTGCCTAGGAAGAACGCGCAGCGGGCTTCAAGGATCGAGTGGGAACATATCGTTCCGGCGTGGGTGATAGGCCACCAGAGGCAGTGCTGGCAGCGGGGAGGCAGGAAGTATTGCGCCAAGGTTGATGCTACATACCGCCTCGCTGAAGCAGACCTCCACAATCTGGTTCCGGCGGTTGGCGAGGTAAACGGCGACCGGAGTAATTTCAGCTACGGATGGCTCCCGCAAAAGCCGAACCAGTACGGCGCTTGTGCGACTGTAGTCGACTTCAAGGCGCGGAAAGCGATGCCTCGCCAGCAAGTTAGAGGCATGGTAGCCCGAACGTATTTCTACATGGCTGACCGCTATGGGTTGCGTCTATCGAAGCAGGACCGGCAGCTCTATACCGCTTGGAATCGGCAGTACCCCGTAGAGCCTTGGGAGCGCGCTAGGAACCAGCTTGTAGCCTGCGTCATGGGACGAGGGAATCCTTACGTGGGGCAGGTCGATTTGAAGGCCTGTCGGTAGTTGAAGGCTGACTAGAAAGCAGGAGGGCTGGCCGACCGCCTGGTCCACTTGTGCGGCCGGGAGGAGTCGTTCGTTGTCCGCTCTCAGGGCCGCCTTCTCGCTGGCCAGGCGCTCCACCTTGCGCTGCAGGATGCCGATTGCCTTCAGGACCAGGTCGTCCTCCGACAGCTCGCCGGTTGCAACCTTCTCCTCGCCTTGGATGTAGGCACCGTCCTTGCGAATGGCCGGGAGGACGTCCCGCGTGACCCAGTCCTGGAAGACGCGGGCCTGGGGCTTGTCGGAGCGCATGATGAGTTTGTAGAGGCCCGATTCAGACAGGCAGAGCCCGCCTGTTCCGCGAAAGCCTGGTAGTTTGACTACCCTCTTTTCGTCTTTTTGGAAGGACCCTTTGGCGTGGTATCGGAGGGCATCGACGGTAAAGCCAAGCGCGGTTGCGACATCCTTCGCGACAAACCAGGGCTGGCCATCGAGGTCGACGACGCGGAGGTCTAGGGTCCCGAACTGATAGGTAGCTACCTGGCTCATGCGTCCGCCTCCAGGAGGTCCTTCAGGCGGTTCGCTGCTTTGTCTGCAGCCTGGGCTTCGGAAAGTAGATCCTCCGCTTGCTGGTCCAGGACATCGGCCTTGGCGGTCTTGATGCCGGCGGCGCGGCGGTTCTTCGCGGCCAGGCCTTCCAGCTTCGCGATGGTCTTCGTGAATACGTTGAGGATCGAGGCGACCTTAGACATGGGCGGCCCCTCCCATTTCAACGTCGACCTGGACAGCGATTTCGTCGCGGAGGCGTAGGACCTGCTTAACGTGGGTGACGTGGCCAATGGTGATGCCGACGATATGTTCCTTGAGGGAAGCGCGGAGGCGGGCCTCAAAACGACAGGTGTGCGGACAGCCACCTGCCTCCGTGGATGCGTCGGCGGACCTGAGGCGGGCCAATTCCCAATATAGATATCGGTGGCTCGCTGATGAACCAAAACGACATTACCTTAAGGGTCATCGTTCAGGGCGGGCGTGGAAGGCGGCAGTAGCGCAGCTGCTGTCGGCTTTCCTCCGAGACCGACCAAGGGAACAAGACCAAGGAGGAGGGCATGGATGGGGTCCTCCCCCTTCAGAATCGCCGACGTCGGTATCGTGTGTTGGTCAGGCTCTACGGACCCAGGCAACCGCTGCGCGCCTGCCCGGCTCACGCCTTCTCACCGTCTTATAGTATCTGGTAGATATCCGCCCCCCCGTACTTCCTGGGCTGCGGAGGTTATTGACCGCCAACTATGGCGGGTCTGATATCCAACCACTCGGCGTAGGCGTCGTCACGCCCAAGAAGGTCGCCTTTCCACGCATACCAAGGGTGGACGCTCAGCCGAGTTGGCCAAGCTCGGCCATTGTTCCTCCTTCGCACTACGTTGATGGATGACAACTCCTGAAGCGCTCTCTCCAAGGTCCGTGTCGGCAGCCCTATCGCACGCTCCAAGTCGGCCATCTTGCCGAACCAGTGATTCCGGCCAGCGAGGTTCATCGCGAGGTGGCGCAACAAGCGAACAGCGTTAGGGGAAACCTGATTGTCAAGAAGGTCCAGGAACTTCGCGCCGCTGACATATTGCTTGTCGCTCCACCAGTCATAAGGAGCTGTGGCCGCCTGTAGCTCCTCTGCGTTCCTGGCCTCGCTGGGCCAGCGCGTGTCCACGCCCACTTCTACCCCTACTGCCCGTATGAGCCGATGTCTGGGGAGCTTGCGAGTCGCGTGAAGAATCTCTCCTGTAATGGCGTCTACAAAATAGCTATGGCCCTTGCTTTGGACCACAACGGCATGTCGGGCGCCGATTGGTGTGACAACCGAGCAGGGGGCTTCAGGAGGAGCTTTTTCCCTTGACAGCAGCGTCATCGGCCGCCTCGAAGACACGCAGGAATGAGCGCTTTGCCCCCCTTGCAGGGAGCAACTGGACCAAGTAGTAGCCAGCGAGGGTCGTCTCTGTCGGTATGTGCGACGTCTAGGAGGTCTTGGTCTTCCCAGGTCAGGCCGGCGATTAACGCCAGGTCTAAGGCTTCTGCGAGACGGACATCCCGTCCTTTTCGATGGGATAGCTTGTCAGCGAGTACGACAAGGCGGTTGGTATGATTGCGGCGCAGGTGGAGATTCAGGCGAACGATGTCGGATGTAGGAGGGTAGTGCTGCATGGATAAGCATCCTGGTGTTGTGATAGGCGAACGCTAGCGCCCCGCCTGGATGATTCCGGGCAGGGCTGGTTCGCGTGCGTGGGAAGGGCTGCACCTGACTCCGAAGGGGAGGTGGTTGTCTAGCGAGCGTGCAGGCGACCCTGTCGAGGAACAGTGCGCGGAAGACGGGTGCAGGTTCTACAAGGTATGGCCGCAAATGCTGCGGAGTGCTGCCAGCGACCAAGGGAAGGTGTCAGGCGGGGACACTGTCTGCCGCCTTGGACGCCCGGCAAGCCCGCTTCACGGTGGCTGGTGAGACCTTCCAATGCTTGGCGGTATCCGCAATGCTTGAGCCTGTTTCGACCCTCCAGGCAGCGATGGCAGCGTCGTCCGCCACCTTCGGCGCGCCCAGCTTCTTACCGTCCGCTCTGGCCTTCTCGATGCCGGCCATCTGGCGGGCTTTGATGTTGGATCGCTCCAGCTCGGCGACCGCTGCGAGCATGGTCAGCATCATCTTGCCCACTGGGCTGGATAGGTCGAAACCCTCCCGAAGCGAGACGACGGAAACGCCCTTTGCCTTCAGCGCCTCTACGGTCTCCAGCACGTCGACGGTGTCCCTTCCCAGGCGGTCGATGGCCGCGACGACGACGGTGTCCCCCTCCCTGGCGTATCCGTGGAGTGCGCCAAATCCCTCCCGCTTCAATGCCTTCGTAGCTCCGCTGGTTGCCTCGTCCGTGAACCATTTAGCGACGTTGTGGCGTTGGGCGATAGCGTGGCGCTGGGCGTCGACGCTTTGTCCGTCGGAGCTGACGCGTGCATAGGCGAGTACGGCTGACATAAGGGGCTTTCCTTTGGGTCACAATGTTGGGTCACATTGTTTTGCAGTGGCTCGCTTTATGTCAACACATTTGAGCCAGGTGGAGGCCCCATGCTTAAGTGTCTGGTGATGACGTCTCAACCTGGCTCAGGAAGTACACCCTCTGATCCAGGGTCGTCATGCGCATCTTTGATCTGTGCGGATCGCTAGCGGAGGGGCGCGAAAGCGAAGCATGCCGGGAACAATAAGGACGGAAGTTCGTGCGAGGGACGTTGGCGGGGATTTTTGATGCTCGACGTGGGGGCAGGGGGGGAAGACGTCAAGCCGTTACATATTCAAAGGCGAACGGATTTTTTTCGGCAAAAATTACCGCGACCATGGCATCAGTCTCGCTCCTTCGGAAAAATCTCGGATGCTTCAAACAGAGCATGAATCTCCGCGTCTAGGGCCTCTGACGCTTCGATATTAAGGTGTCCTGCTCCTTCCAACACACCTGTGAGCCGAGAGACCGGCACTAAGCGACAGTGCGGCCTGCCGTTCTTGGTGATGATGAACGCCTCTCCCGCTGCTACACGGTCGGCCCACACTTCGAAATCATTGGCCAGCTCGTCAACGTCAATTTCTTGCATCCTGAATTCCTATACGTGATGCCCCTACAGGGCTGCGAATTTGACGAGTGATAAAACCATTGCCGGCACCCCTATGACCACGCCGGTGCCGAGTAGCAGCGGAAGAAAGATGTCGCTCCAGTATGAGCGCTTCGAAGCAGTTCCACCGAGTGCCGGATCACGTCGAAGGGCTTCGGCCAGCATGCGGCTCGTCTCCAGTTGGGCCTTGAGGATTTCCGCAATGACGGTTTCGCGGCTTTGGGTGGCTGAAATCATGGTGTCGGGCTTCATATGTGCACTCCAGCGATTTTTGGTGAGTTTGCCATTAACCGCCGTCGGGAGGTTAGGCGCCTGATGGCTGAGGCTTTTTTTTGCTGGGGCGAAAGTTCGCGCTCCAAAAAATGAGCTGTTCTTTAGCCTTGGCTCTCGTCGGCGTTTGATCAGTAGCGCCGATAGACTTCAACATCGTAACAAGCTCAATGTCTGACGGAGTTGTCTTGGCGAAAATGACTCCACTACGCTTCAAATACTCCTTTGCCTTCCGTCGGGCCACCAAGTCGGCGCGAGCAGAAGGCATATTGGACTTAGTGCCATGAGCTAGCTTCCATTGCTTCGACGCCCCCTGGATTTTAATAAGAATTTGTGCGGCCCATCGCCCCTGCGCGGAGGTTGGCATAAAGTCACTTCTCGCTTCTGTCCACGCGAGCATGTCGTATATGAACCGTACCTCTTTCTCCTCCAGCATTTGAGCCCAAGGGAAATGTCCGCCCTTCATGCTGACTAGCTTTTGAAACTCCGCAACAACCGGGCTAGATGTATGTGACGAAAACGTATTGTCGAGCTTCTTCTTTTTGGCCATGAAGCACTCCTATATCGGCGATCTCCTTATAAGCTCGATTCCACGTCGCATCAATAAATAAATAATCTCGCTTCCGAGATAGTCTCGCATCCGAGATTGATTTGGCCATGATGGTGACTGATTATTCCGGGCTTATCAATAGCCGTCATCTTCACCTTCATCTTCCTCGTCGGAAGATTGGCTGTCTGCATTTTCTTCCACATAGGATGCGCAGCCCTCGTTGAATGAGCTCGACTCTGTATTACAGTAAGAGTCGTCGTCAATCTCGTTTTCCTCAGCCCAGTTATACCCAGCCTCATGACCCGAGCAGTCATCGGTACATTCGAAATTGCTGTCGGTTATGGCGACACATGTGGTGAAAGCGTAAGGAGCAGGAGCGAAAAGAGAAGGCCTCTCATGTCTCATTCTCTGTGGTGCAATATAATTGTCCCGACTGCATTGTCATCAGGTCCTTTAATTGCGCGTTCCTTTGCAGGTCGGATACAGCGAGCAACCCCAAAATGCTCTACCTGCGTTAGGACCTCGTTTGGCTTTACGCCTCACCATTTTGGCATTACATGCAGGGCATCTGACTATAGATGATGTGGCACTTGCTTGAGCTGTATGCGATGGGCCAGGAGTTGAGTTTCGAGTGGGCGAAGGTTGGGTTTTAAGAGGGCCGTTTGGGGCGGTCAGCTCAAGCGGCTGATGTGGCGGTAACTTGATCCCTAAGGTCGCGCAATCACGCTCCGCGACCGCGCGTTCGGCTAGAGCTCGCATGAGCGCGGCATCTGGGTTCGCCTTGCTGGAAGCAAACCTAGATGTTGCACTTTGAAGCGTCGCGAGCCCGGACCTCAGTTTGTTTTGAAAAGTTGCCTGCTGGGCAGCAGCAGCTGAACGAGCAGAATCTTCGGCTTGTCGGTCTGCGGGGTCCGGCGAAGGGTTGTACCGGAATTTAGCCTCTTGTTCTCTGCGCCATTGAAGTAGCTTGTTAGTAAGTGACTCTCCAAAGCCAGGTACTGCCATTACTGCGTTTGAGTTTATGTCGGCTGCCGACTCTATTCCAAAGGACGCCAACGTTGCTTGCTTCGCAGGTCCAATTCCCGAGATTTTTACACGACTGATAAGAAAGCGATCAAGGAACGCATGCTTCTGACGAGCTTCACGAGTTCCTCGGAGACGTTGAAGTTCGCGTGCAAGATTGCCTTCGATATGCTGATACTGATCAATGTAGCTCTCCAGCTCTTGGCGCAAGCGATACATTTCGGTGAGTCCGATCCGCTGAAGATATGCGAGCGAAATTGAACGCACTCGGTTGTCGGCGTCTATATATGCTTGGATGATGGGTGAAGGGTCGATCTTTGCTTTTGCTAGGTGTATTCCAAGAAGTCCCGCAGTGATCCATAAGAGAAATCCTTTCGGGAGATAAACGAAGGCTACGGCAGCCGCGAACATAATTATCCAGCCGACGAGTCTGTCTTTTACCAGCTTGGTGCGAGCTCGTTCTACAGCCGGTAATGATGGAGGCAAATTTCCCGTCCAAGTAGGCAGGATACTTTCTGGCCGAGGTAGAGATGTTGAACGAATAGCTGCAACGATTTTGGAGAAATCGAAGGGGGCTCCATGTGTGCCTACGGCATGGCCAGCGATGGCGTTTGCAGGAAACATTTCCACGCCAGACTGACTTTCGATTCTGCACCATATGCAGCTAGACGCGGTGTGCGGAAAGTAGTGTGTAGGTGTTGTTGGGCATCGGCGAAGATTCGCTTCAAGCTCTTTTAAAAGAATAACCCAACAGCTTGCGTCAGGACGCGATGCGGGATCGAGTCCAAAGGCTGCTTCGAATGCCATCGAAATTGGCGTTGGAAAATCCGCGAGCTGAATTGCACCAGGGGGAGGGGTTGTTCGTGTATCGTTCTTGCGCACAGTCGAGTAAGCAAAGCGATGTTGAGCGATAGCTTGCCCTAGGGATAAGTCCGCTCCGCTATAACGGCCAGCGTAAGGATGCTTCCCCATGGAGAGCAATTGGAATATCGCTACAGCAAGCCCAAAATTATCATGTGCACGGGTACGTTTAGTATTGGCCAGGGATAAACCGTGCAGCTCTGGAGGAGTGAAGTCTTCTGTTCCAACTAGACAAGGGAAGGAGCGTCCGTTGGCTGTAAACTGAAAGCTATCTGCGTCGATTAAAGCCACTGTGGCGTTTGATGCAACCAGAACGCCCGAGTGGTTGAAGTCTCCGATGACGCATCCGGCATTGTGTACGGTGGCTACTGCGCGAGCGATGTTCTGCGCCGCACGTACCAAGAAACGAAAGTCGGCCTTAGGAAACTGGATTTTCCGAGACTTAGGGCTATAGAGCTCATGAACAGGTCGGTATCCCGACACCAGTCGCATTGCGAAGCCTAAGAAGGCTCCAGAGCTATCGGTAGCGACCACACCAGGGAACGCTACTAAGTCGGTTTTGTCAGCGAGCCTGCTTTCTACCATTGCGCGGACTTTTGATTCGCGAGAAGTTCGCTTATCTTCTTTGTAAATCTTTACCGCCAAGTCGGCGTGACCTGACAAGGCGTAGACGTCACCCTCACCACCTCGTCCAAGGCGCTTGCCCAGCTCAATTCGTTTTCCGGCGATTTGAATCGAAGGGGTGTTCATCGTCTCGAAATCAGGACCAACGTTTTATCATCGTCAGTGCGCTCACACAGCCTGGGACTGTCTAGATATTGCGCGAGCGATGCCGACAGTTCGACAAGCTTCCCTATACCCTCCGCAGCGTCGACAGATTTGATCATCGGGTCAAAGAAGCGAGCATAGGGTTGCTGTCTTGCATGCTCCAATGCCACTGATTCCAATCCGTCAGAGAACACTGCAAAGGCATCGTGTTCGAGCTGCCTACGGACCATGTGAAGTCGTGCTGATGGATCATCAGTTACGAAGAATGTAGTTGATGCAAACTCGCCGTTTTCTGGCCAGCAGAGTGCCTCCCAGGTGCCATTTCTACGGCCTACAAGTGCGCTATCTCCGATCTGTAAGGTCAAGATTTGCTCACCGAAGGCGACAAGCATGACCAGAGTTGCAGCGAATTGACGGCGTGTGAGTTCACGCCTCGCTGCGACGGCGCTCAATCGGTCTCTAAGGTCGTCTATCCACGACTGAATGACGTCGTCAGTGGGGAGCTGCTGATTTTCTAGAAACCAAGATTTGAATTTAACGAGAAGATGGCGGCAGACTAAAGTCGCCCCTTGGCCCCCATGGCTTGCACTACCAGCACCGTCGGACACCACGACACAAAAGGCGCCTGAGCCGAGCAGCCGAACGCCGAACGCATCTTGCTTTCGAGTTCCCAGTCGTTTGTGGGATGTGCCAATACTCGAAGCTGCTGCCCAGCGCCAGCGGTGCTTAGCCTGCAACGGCCCACCCATCCGGGGCCGTAGGATTAGTCAGAGGCACTGCATCACCAGGATTGGACTGCGACACGGCACTAAGCGAACTGGACAGCCATGCAAACAGTTCACGGAATGCCAGACCTTTAAGCTTGAGAGGTTGGCGTGTCGTGAGCTGAGTAAGGGTCGACATGTCAGCGCCCTCAACACCTACCGCATAAAACATGAACTCTTTGCGCTCTTCGCCTGCATGGACTTGTCTGCGGGCTTCACTCCAGTTGTCGGTAGGCGAGCCGTCCGTTATCAAAAACACCCAAGGTCGGTAATACTTGACACCGTTTGCTCTGTACCGATCCTTACGCTGCCGTAGTAGCTCAAGTGTCCGCACTACGGCTTCGCCAAGGGGCGTTCCTCCGCTAGCCTCTAACGCTTCGGGATAGAAACCATCGACCGTCGTAAAGTCGGATTGGATCGAAACTGGGCCGAACGTCACCAACGCCAGCTCTACGCGCTTAGCTGCCATTGCGTCGGCATGGAGCTCTTCTTTGAAGAACTGAAGGGCGTCGTTGAGCTCCTTTATGGGCGCTCCTTGCATTGAGCCGGATGTATCCAGTAACAGCACGCAAGGGCAGCGCTGCTCAGGGTTTTCAGCAAATTCAGCGTCGGCAAAGGGGTGTTGCCCGAAATCGTCCATGTTCTAGGTTTTCCTTGAAAATTAGGTCATCTGTCCGCTGTCGTGATTTGTACTGCAACCACCCGAGCACAATCAATAGCAGCAGGGCCTGGGCTCGATATTTCTCCCACCCAGCTCACGGATGAGATTTCAAGCGGGTTTTGGGTGGGGGCGCTTCCGTAGTGGAAGGCTTAAGCGGGCTACGAAATAGGTTAGTGAATCCCACGTAAAAGGCGCAAATGGGTTAAACCGGCACCAAGACACGCGGGGCTAGCGGTGAACCCAAGGGCTATGGCGACGTTTGTTGGCAACTGAGATGGGAGACGCACCACACAGGCTTGACTGGTACAGTGGACTGGTACAGAGTTGAAATCAAAGGAAACGGCGTGTGATTGATTTATAAGGGTTTTTAGGTCGTGCATTGGTTCGTGTTTTGTATCGTGGGTTCGAATCCCACCTTCACCGCCAGACCATAGAGCTAAAGCCCTGAAAGCTAACAAGTTTTCGGGGCTTTTTGCTTTCCGGGCCTGCACGTGTCGAAAAACTGTCGAAAGTCGGTCACTCGTAGTGGGACCAGAGCCTGAGCACCTTCACCATCTGTTCATCCTGGAGCACCTGATAAACCAGTCTGTGCTGGATATTGATGCGCCTCGAATAGGCTCCGGCAAGGTCACCCACCAGCTTTTCGTAGGGCGGCGGGTTCTGGAAGGGGTTCTGCCGAACTACCTCGAGCAGTGCCTTGGTCTTCTCCTTCAACCCAGCAGCGGCGAGCTTCTGGGCATCCTTCTGAGCTTGTTTCGTGTAAACGAGCTGCCAAGTCACCAATCGAGTTCCTTCGAGCATTCATCGACAGTTTCGGCCATGCCTTCCTTGATGGATTCGCGCATGCCCGGCACAGAGAGCAGGTAGAGCGTTTCCTGGATGGCTTCCCAGTCTTCGGCCGACACCAGGACAGAGTTGGTGCGTTTGCCTGAAATCAGGATCGGCTGATGCGATTCGGCCGACTGATCCATCAGGCGATACAGGTTGGTGCGGGCTTCGCTTGCGGTCAGGGTCTGCATGGCATTCCTCCTTTGGATCGTACTATCGTACGCGAAAACGTACGGATAGTTAAAGCTGATCGACGGACAGTGGATGCAGCCTAAGTGCCTCCTGCAAGTGATCCGGCGACAGATGCGCATAGCGCATGGTCATCGCCAACGAGGCATGCCCCAGAATCTGGACCTGCCCCTATCAAACCGGACACCAATACCCCTTTAAGTTGATACCTCAGCCAAGCGCCTGAACTCCCGAGGTGAGCGGTATTTCAGTGCGCTGTGCGGGTGTTCGTCGTTGTAATGCTCGAAGGCGATGGCCAGGTGAAGAAGCACGTGCCGATGTGTTCGATTACATCGAGATGTTTTATAACCCTAAACGCCGCCACAGCAGCGCTATGCAGCTATCGCCAGTGGATTTTGAAAAGCGCTATTTCCAGAGCTTGGAAAGTGTCTAGGAAAGCCGGGGCGATTCAGATTGAAAAGCCCCGTAACTGAAGAGTTACGGGGCTTTTTTATTTGCCCCTGGATAAAACTCTCCCAAGTGCTGCTTGCGATCGCCAGGCCATCGCGATAGGCCGCCAGAAATTGCCAACGCTCCACTTCGTCTGAATTTCCGCCGTAAACCGCCCGCCCGCTGGATGAGATAGCCACAGGCCACTATCCTGCGATGGATGGGGCAAACGCCGTGCGCCCATGTAGTACCCTCGGTCGGGGGGCGTCGTACGGCCAGGTCGGAGGGGCGGGATGCAGGAAAAGAAGCGGCCATTCATCGGGCTGTCAGCGGAAGTAGAGGCGCTGCGGCTCGATGCGGTACACCGCTACGAGATTCTCGATACGCCGCCGGACGGTACGTTCGACCGGATCACTCGTCTCGCAGCGAGATTGTTCAAGGTTCCCATCGCCATCGTCAGTATCGTCGACAGCGATCGGATCTGGTTCAAATCCCACCACGGCCTGAGCATCAGCGAGATCCCGCGCGATCCGGGGCTCTGCGCCTCGGCGATCCTTCACGACCAGCCCTGGATCGTCACCAACGCCAAGCTCGATCCGCGTTCGCTGGCGAACCCCCTGGTGGCTGGTGCCTTCGGTCTGGAGTTCTATCTCGGTGTGCCACTGCGCACCCATGACGGCTTCAACCTCGGAACCCTCTGCGTCATCGACAAGGCGCCGCGCGAGCCCAGCAAGGAGCAGTCGGAGCACCTGGTCGATCTCGCGCACATCGTCATGGATCAACTGGAAATGCGCCTGTCCGCGCGACATTCGGTTTCGAAACTGGCGCAGGCCGTCGTTGCCAAGAACGACGCGCTGGAGCATGCAAGACTGCTCACCAAGGAGGTCGATCACCGGGTGATGAACAGCCTGCAGCTGATCTCCACCATGCTCGGCCTGCAAAGTCTCCAGCACCAGGGAACCGAGGCGGGCCGCGAGATCGTGCGCGCCGCCGAGCGCATCAATGCGATCGCCCGGGTACATCGCAGCATCCATTTCGAGGAGGGCGAGGGGCCGGTCGACGCCATGTCCTACCTGACCCGCCTGTGCGCCGACCTCGGCCTCGGTGCTGGAGCCAGCGCGGATATCGTGGTGCAGGGCATCGCCGTGCCGATGTCGACCGACCTGCTGGTGCCGCTGGGGATCGTGGTCAACGAGCTGATCACCAATGCGGTGAAGAACGGCGCGGCGCGCATCGTGGTGAGCCTGGGCTGGATTACCGAAGGTTTCTGCGAGCTCTCCGTCGAAGACGACGGCCACGGCCTGCGCGGCGATTTCGATCCCCTGGCGAGCAAGGGTCTGGGCATGCGTATCATCGATTCCCTCGCCAGCTCCATCGACGGCACCCTGACCTTCGGCGACGCCGGCGAAGGTTGGGGTGCCCGTTTCGGGTTGCTGTTCGCCGTGCCTCAGTGACCCTTCGGGAAAAAGAAAACGCCCCGGCTCGAACCGGGGCTTTTTTCATCCTTGCCGATCACAGCTGAAAGCGCGCCACCTGCGATTGCAGGTCGCTGCCCAGGCGGGCGAGCTGGATGCTCGATGCGGCGGTTTCGTCGGTGGCGCTGGCCGACTGATCGGCGATGCTGCTGACGTTGTGGACGTTGCGGCTGATCTGCTCGGCGACCTGGCTTTGCTGTTCGGCGGCGGTGGCGATCTGCAGGTTCATCTCCTGGATGTCGCTGATCATGCGGGTGATGCTGAGGACTGCCTCGCCGGTGTTGCTGACGTCTTTGACCGTTTCGTCGCTGGCGACCTTGCAACTCACCATGATCCCGGAGACTTCCTGGGCGATTCGTTGCAGCCCGGCGATCAGTGTTTCGATTTCCTGGGTGGCGTCCTGGGTGCGGCGGGCGAGGCTGCGGACTTCGTCGGCGACCACGGCGAAACCGCGGCCGGCCTCACCGGCGCGTGCGGCTTCGATTGCGGCGTTGAGGGCGAGCAGGTTGGTCTGGTCGGCTACCGACTTGATCACGTCCAGTACGCCGCCGATGTTGGTGCTCTCCTGCTGCAGTCGGCCCATAGCTTCGGCGGAGCGGTTCACTTCGCCGGAGAGGCGTTCGATCTGGCTGACCGCGCGGCTGGCCATGCCGTTGCCGGCGGTGGCTTTCTCGGTGGCGTGCTGTGCGGCGGCCGCGGCCTGTTCGCAGTGACGGGCAACTTCCTGCACAGTGGCGGTCATTTCGTGCATCGCGGTGGCGACCTGTTCGACCTCGGATTTCTGCGAAGCGGCACCGGCGCGGGTCTGTTCGGCGCTGGTGGAAAGCTCTTCGGCCGCCGAGGAGATGACGTTGGCCGAGCGGCGCACGTTGCCGATCAGGTCGTTCAGCCTTGCCTGCATCTCGCCGAGCGAGGCCATCACGCCACCTGCCGGCTGCGCGGTGGAGGCGCTGCGCAAGTCCCCGGCGGCGACCCGCTGGGCTTCGTCGGAGANNGCGGGTGATGGTCAGGCCGAGCACGGCGGCGAGGACGATGGCGCAAAGGCAGACCAACAGCAGCAGGTTGCGCTGGTCGAGGTAGGCGTTCTGCGCGTCCGTCACTTCCTGCTCGGCATGCCGCTCGCTGTAGGCTACGTAGTCGCCGGTGGCGGCGATAAGCTGATTGAGTAGCGGCATGCAGTCGGTGTTCATCATGCTGATGGCCTGGTCCTTGTCGCCGTTCCAGGCCAGTTCGACGATCTTCAGCGCGACCGGTCCGTACTTGGCCTCGATGCCCTCGATGCGAGACACCAGCGTGCGCTCCTCGGCAAGCACGTCCTGGCTGTCGGCGATCTTGTCCTTAAGCTGGCGCATCGTGGTCTGCACGTTCTCATGGGCGGCGAGCACCGCGGTGCGCTCGCGCTGGCGGTCGCTGTCGGTGGCGACCAGCACCAGGTTGCGCGCGGCGATGGCGCGCAGGTTGGTCGCGAGGCGCGCCTTGGCGGCGAGCTGGCTGCGCTCGTTGGCGCCGTGCAAAACGTCAGAAAGGCGCTGGTTGGCGGCGTTGAGTGCGTAGAGGGAAATCAGGCAGACGAGCAGGGCAGTCGCGGCAACAGCGGCGAAGCTGAGGCTCAGCTTTGCCTTGACGGTAAGATTCATCTTTTCACCAAGTGGGAATACGCGCGATCCATCGCCTAATCGGTCATCCGCAAGCGCACCCATGCCGCGTGATGCCATATTGACATCGGAGAAAAATTCTACAGAAAGTCTACAAGAAGACTATTTCTGTTTAATGATCATCCGGACAGCCAAATACCCATATCTAATCTGGAAATTCGATTGAGCGAGGTGGGCATGCGGGGCGGCTCCTGGGACATCTTCTGCACGGTGGTGGACAACTTCGGCGATATCGGGGTGACCTGGCGCCTGGCGAAGCAATTGGCGGCAGAACATGGGCTGGCGGTGCGTTTGTGGGTCGACGATCTATCCGCGTTTGCCAGCATCTGCCCACAGGCGGATCGCCAGGCGCCGCAGCAATGGCGTGACGGCGTGGATGTCCGGCACTGGTCGACGCCCTGGCAGGGCGCGATCGAACCCGCGGAGGTGGTGGTGGAAGCCTTCGCCTGTCGCTTGCCGGCGGAATACGAGGCGGCGATGGTCGGGCGCGGCGGCAGCCTCTGGCTGAATCTGGAATACCTCAGCGCCGAGGATTGGGTCGGCAATTGCCACGCGCTGCCGTCTCTGCAACCCAGCGGCGCGCGCAAGTATTTCTTCTTTCCCGGCTTCGTTGCCGGCACCGGCGGGCTGTTGCGCGAGCGCGGGCTGATCGCGCGGCGCGAGGCTTTCCAGCGCGACCCGCTGGAGCAGGCGCGCTTTATCGATGCGTTGGGCATCCAGCGCACGCCTGCCGCGCGGCTGGTTTCCCTGTTCGCCTACGAGAACCCGGCGCTGGGCAGTTGGCTCGAGGCGCTGGCCGGTGAGGATCGGCAAACCCTGCTGCTGGTCCCGCAAGGGCGCATCGCGGCGAATCTTTCGGCCTCGTTGGGCGTGGACGCCGTGCAGGCCGGCGAGCGCTTCGAGCGCGGCAGCCTGAGCATCCAGGTGCTGAGTTTTCTCAGCCAGGAGGATTACGACCGCCTGCTGTGGTGCTGCGATTTCAACGCGGTTCGCGGCGAGGACTCCTTTCTTCGCGCGCAGTGGGCCGGACGGCCGCTGCTCTGGCACATCTATCCGCAGGAGGATGACGCCCACTGGGACAAGCTGGATGCATTCCTTGGGCTTTATCGGCAGGGCTTGTCGGCGCGAGCGGGCGCTGCCTTCGCGGCGCTCTGGCGCGCCTGGAATGCCGGCGAGGCGATGGGGGCGGCCTGGACGGAGCTGGTGCGTCACGAGGCTGAGCTGAATCGCCACGCCGAGCGCTGGTGCGCCGAGCGGGCCGAGCAGGAGGATCTTGCCGCGCAACTGGTGGGGTTTTCCCGGGCGATCGCGCGGGGCTGATCCGCGGCCTTGCGCCCTGGCGCCGCAGGCCAGCAATCACGCCACCTGGTCCCCTGTCGGGCACGGGTTACAGCCGGGTGCAAATTGGCTATCATAGGCGGCCAATTTTTCGTCACTCATCCAACCGGATATCCCGTATGAAAACCGCACAAGAATTTCGCGCTGGCCAGGTAGCCAACATCAACGGCGCTCCCTGGGTCATCCAGAAAGCCGAGTTCAACAAGTCCGGCCGCAACAGCGCCGTGGTCAAGATGAAGCTGAAGAACCTGCTCAACGGTTCCGCTACCGAGACCGTGTACAAGGCCGACGACAAGCTTGAGCCGATCATTCTGGATCGCAAGGAAGTGACCTATTCCTACTTCGCCGATCCGCTGTACGTGTTCATGGATACCGAGTTCAACCAGTACGAGATCGAGAAAGACGACCTGGAAAGCGTGCTGACCTTCATCGAAGACGGCATGACCGACGTCTGCGAAGCGATCTTCTTCGGCGAGAAAGTCATCTCCGTCGAACTGCCGACCACCATCGTTCGCCAGATCGCCTACACCGAGCCGTCCGTCCGTGGCGATACCTCGGGCAAGGTGATGAAGACCGCGCGCCTGAACAACGGCGCCGAGCTGCAGGTTTCCGCATTCTGCGAAATCGGCGACTCGATCGAGATCGATACCCGCACCGGCGAGTACAAGTCGCGTATCAAGGGCTGATCCCTGGCGCGACGAAAAAGCCCGGCCATGTGCCGGGCTTTTTCATGCCTGCGGAAAACTCAGAGGCGCGCCCAGAACGCCTCGGCGAAATCGCTTAGCGGCGCCTTGGGGCGGATCAGCTGGATCTGCAGCGGGATGTCCCAGCCCTTGTCGAAGGCGCGGACCAGTGCGCCGTCCGCGATTTCGGTCTCGGCGAGGCTTTCCGGCAGCCAGGCGATGCCCTTGTTCTCCAGCGCCATGGACATCAGCACGGCGGCCAGGTGGTTGCTGAACAGCGGTTCCAGCGCACGCGGCGTGGCCCGGTTGGCGAGCCTCGCGCTGACGATCCGGCCAAGCCCGGAATCGGCGCTGTAGGCCAGATAGGGCAGGGTGTCGCCTGCGTCGTTCGGCAATCCCACCGGGCTAACCAGCGGGAGCAGCACGTCGCTGCCGATCACCTTGCCGTGAAAGCGCGCGGGCTCGAACAGCGGCGAGGCGTTCGGGTCGCCATGGCAAAGCAGGAACTGCACCTGGCCCTGCAGTAGCATCTGCTCGCAATTGGCCATGCTGTCGGACAGCAGGCGCACCGCCTCGATCGGCGCGCCACGCTCGGCACGCCGAATCCAGCGCGGAAAGAAGGTGAAGGACAGCGAGTGGGTGGCGGCGAACTGCAAGGTTTTCGCCGCCTTGCCGGCGACTTCCTGCGCTTCGCTGCGCAGCTGCTGCAGGCGCCGGGTCAGGTCGCGGGCGCCACCGAGTACCTGGCGGCCGGCGTCGGTCAGGTTGGCGCCGTGCACGGTGCGCTCGAACAGCTCGGCGCCCATCCAGTTTTCCAGCGCACGGATGCGCCGGCTGAAGGCCGGCTGGGTGACGTGACGTGCTTCGGCCGCGCGGGAGAAATTGCCGTGCTCCGCGAGGGCCGCGAAATCTTCCAACCAGATCAGTTCCATGGGTGATGCCGTGGCTGCATGGGGCGGCGCATTTTTAGCATTGGTCGTCGCGCGCTCACAAGCCTTACTGTCCGGCCACCTACAACAAGAGGCCAGTCCCATGCGCATCGTCGAAACCCGCGAAAAGACCGCATCCATCGCGTCGCCCATCGCCAACGCCTACATCGGTTTTTCCAAGATCACC
>DIEE01000037.1 GCA_002418465.1 Pseudomonas sp. UBA5782
GCGTGGGGGGGGGGGGGGCGGAGCCGACAGCCTCGCTCGCAGAGGGCGCGCACCAGCGCCACCGCGCCCACCGCCGGGCGCGAGGCGAGGGCCAGCTCGCGTTCGTGTTCGAGCAGCCAGGCACGCTTGCGCGCGGCCACTTCGGCCGGCAGCGCGGCCAGGTGATGGAGGATGTCGTCCGCCGCGGGAATCTCCAGCTCGCGGCGGATCAGGGCGAAGTCGTGCACCGCGACGGTCAGGGGGCCGTCCATGTCGAACACCCNNCACCCAGTGGCGCGCCTCGCCCAGCGTCACTTCCAGTCCTCGCGCTGGCGGATCAGCCCCTCCTGCGCCACCGAGGCCACCAGCTTGCCCTGCTGGTTGTACACGCTGCCGCGGTTGAAGCCGCGCCCACCGCCGGCCCACGGGCTATCCATCGAATACAGCAGCCACTCGTCCGCGCGCAGGTCGTCGTGGAACCACAACGCGTGGTCGAGGCTCGCCACCTGCATGAACTTCTGCCACACGGAAACCCCGTGCGGGCGCAGCGAGGTGGTCAGCAGGCCGAAATCCGAGGCGTAGGCGAGGATGTACTTGTGGATCGCCGGGATGTCCGGCAGCGCGCCGTCGGCGCGGAACCAGACGTGCTTGACCGGCTCGCTGGCGACCGGCAGGAACGGGTTGCCGACGTACACCGGGCGGATTTCCACCGGCTTGCGGCTGACCGCCTTCTCGCGCATGCGCGGCGGCAGCTGGTCGGCGATCTCCTGGGCCAGCTCGGTTTCCGACTTGAGGCCCTCGGGGCCGGGCACGTCGGGCATCTGCGACTGGTGCTCGAAGCCCGCCTCGCGGACCTGGAACGAGGCGCTGCAGGTGAAGATGGTCTGGCCCTTCTGCACCGCGGTGACGCGGCGGGTGGTGAAGCTGCCGCCGTCGCGCACACGGTCGACGCTGTAGACCACCGGCAGGCTGGCGTCGCCGGGCCGCAGGAAGTAGCCGTGCAGGGAATGCACCGGGCGCTCCGGATCGACCGTCTGGCTGGCGGCGGACAGCGACTGGCCAAGCACCTGGCCGCCGAACAGCTGGCGGAAGCCGAGGTCCTGGCTGACGCCGCGGAACAGGTTTTCTTCGATGGTTTCCAGGCTCAGCAAGGCGACCAGGTCGTCCAGTACTTGGCTCATTGTTTCGTTCCTCGATCAGCCACAGGCACGGTTCAGGGCTCGCGTGGCCCATTGCCGCAATGGTAATGGGTTTGCGCGCGCGGCGGTCATTCCTGCCGCCATTCGGCGGCGCGCAGGCGATAGAGCTGGTGGTGGCGCAGGCGATGATCGCGCGGAAGATGCGGGTGCTCGAAATCCGCCGCCGGGTCGCGGCGCATGCCCAGGCGCTGCATCAGGCCCAGCGAGTTGTGGTTCTCCGGCACGGTGAAGGCGACGACTTCCGCGAGGCCCAGCTCGGCGAAGGCATGATCGAGCACGCACTCGGCGGCCTCGTGGGCATAGCCCAGCTCCCAGTGCGCCTGGGCCAGGCGCCAGCCGATGGCCACCGCCGGGGCGAAGGCGGCGTCGAAGTCCACACGCTGCAGGCCGACGTAGCCGATGAACGACTCCTCGCCCGGCACCTCCAGCGCCCACCAGCCGTAGCCTTGCTCAGCGAAGTGCGCCTCGATGCGCGCCGCCAGCGCGTCGCTCTGTTCGCGGTTCAGGCAGGCGGGGAAGAACGCCATCACCTGCGGATCGGCGTTCATCGCGGCGAACGGCGCGCGGTCCTCGGCCATCCACGGCCGCAGGATCAGGCGCTCGCTGCGCAGGCTCGGACAGGGGCGGGACATGTGGATTCCTCGACGACTTCTCAGCACATCTGGACCGCCCGGCCACGCGGAGATTCGCCCTTCGCGCAATGCCCATCCCACTCGTCCGCCCGGCTGAACCAAAGCCTTCCGGCGCCCCTATCAGATAGGGAATGCAGCGCTGCAACCCGCGCCGGCCGCGGCGTCACGTCCGCCGAAGCGTCCAGACGAAACAAGGAGAAGCCATGCAAGCCCTGACCTATCACGGTGCCCGCGACGTGCGCGTGGAAAACGTCCCCGACCCGCTCATCCAGGCCCCCGACGACATCATCCTGCGGGTCACCGCCACGGCCATCTGCGGCTCCGACCTGCACCTGTATCGCGGCAAGATACCGACCATGAAGGACGGCGACATCCTCGGCCACGAGTTCATGGGCATCGTCGAGGAAGCCGGGCCGGCGGTCACCGCGGTGAAGAAAGGTGACCGCGTGATCGTGCCGTTCGTGATCGCCTGCGGTGACTGCTTCTTTTGCCAGATGAACCTGCACGCCGCCTGCGAGACGACCAACCCGGACCGCGGCGCGATCCTCAACAAGAAGTCGATTCCTTCCGGCGCCGCGCTGTTCGGCTACAGCCACCTGTACGGCGGCATGCCCGGCGGCCAGGCGGAATTCGTCCGCGTGCCCAAGGCCAACACCGGGCCGTTCAAGGTGCCCGACACGCTCGACGACGAGCAGGTACTGTTCCTCACCGACATCCTTCCCACCGGTTACCAGGCGGCGGTGAATGCCGGCGTCGGTCGCGGCTCCAGCGTGGCGATCTTCGGCGCCGGGCCGGTCGGGCTGATGGCCGCCGCCAGCGCGCGGCTGCTCGGCGCCGAGCAGATCTTCATGATCGATCACCATCAGTACCGGCTGGACTTCGCCCGCCAGGCCTACGGCGTCATCCCGATCAACTTCGACGAACAGGACGACCCGGCCGAGGTGATCATCCAGGCCACACCGGGGATGCGCGGGGTGGACGCGGTGATCGACGCGGTCGGCTTCGAGGCCAAGGGCAGCACCACCGAAACCCTGCTCACCACCCTCAAGCTCGAAGGCTCCAGCGGCAAGGCGCTGCGCCAGTGCATCGCCGCCGTGCGCCGCGGCGGCACCGTCAGCGTGCCCGGCGTGTACGCCGGCTTCATCCACGGCTTCCTGTTCGGCGACGCCTTCGACAAGGGCCTGACCTTCAAGATGGGCCAGACCCACGTGCACGGCTTCCTGCCGAAACTGCTCGGGCACATCGAATGCGGCGAGCTGAACCCGGAAATCATCATCACCCACCGCCTGCCGCTGTCCCAGGCCAGCGACGGCTACAAGATCTTCAACGACAAGCAGGAGGACTGCCGCAAGGTGATCCTGGTCCCGGAAACCGCGCCACAGTTCAGCGCCCGCCCCCTCGACCACGCGGCGCTTGGCACGCCGGGAGTGTCGCCGCTGGGCTGAATCGCGGCCGGGTGCACCGGCTGCGGGGCGCCCGGCAATGGCGATCCCGGTTAGAATCGGCGCCTTTCTCCCGCGCCAGGACCGACCATGCCAGCCACTTCCGCCCCCCGTGTCGCCATCGTCGGCGGCGGCCCGTCCGGGCTGATGGCGGCCGAGGTGATCAGCGCCGCCGGCATCGGCGTCGACCTCTACGATGGCATGCCTTCGGTGGGGCGCAAGTTCCTCCTCGCCGGCGTCGGCGGCATGAACATCACCCACTCCGAGGCGCGCGAGGCGTTCCTCTCCCGCTACGGCGAGCGCCGCGAAGCCATCGCCGCGCTGCTCGCCGAGTTCGATGCCGATGCCCTGCGCACGTGGATTCACGGCCTGGGTATCGACACCTTCGTCGGCAGCTCGGGCCGTGTCTTCCCCACCGACATGAAGGCCGCACCGCTGCTGCGCGCCTGGCTCAAGCGCCTGCGCGAACAGGGCGTGCGCCTGCACACCCGGCAGCGCTGGCTCGGCTGGAACGAGAGCGGCGCGCTACGCCTCGCCGGTGCCGAGGGCGAACAGGCGCTGCAAGCCGACGCCACGCTGCTGGCGCTGGGCGGCGGCAGCTGGGCG
>DIEE01000103.1 GCA_002418465.1 Pseudomonas sp. UBA5782
CGCCAGCGCCGGCAGCAGCAGGCTGTGCAGCACGGCGTCGGTGCAGGTCAGGCGCACCGTGCCGCTGACCACCTGCTCACCCTGCTCCAGCGCCACCCGCGCGGCATCCAGCGCCTGTTCGGCGCGTTCGGCCTGTTCCGCCAGCGCCTGCGCGGCGCCGGTCGGCAGGTAGCCGCGGCGGCTCTTCTCGAACAGCGCGATGCCCAGCGCCGCTTCCAGCCGGCGCACCGAGCGGAACACCGTGGAGACGTCGACCTGAAGCATCTCCGAGGCCCGCGCCAGGGAGCGGCCGCGGACCAGCGCGAGGACCAGGGAAAGGTCGGAATGATCGAGTCGATATTGCATCGGTGCACACTTTGATTGTCTGAGTGCCAATATTTGTTGCGTCAGCGCCATCTTATAGTGGGCTTCGGACGACATGCCAGCAGACGAGGAGGGGCGCCTATGTACAGCACGAACCACGTGAGGATCGCCCTGATCGGCGAGCGTAGCGAAACCATCACCGCGCACCGCGCGATTCCGCTGGCGCTGCAGCTGGCCGCCGAGGCGCTGCGCATTCGCGTCGACTACGACTGGCTGGCTACCGACGACATCGGCGATGGCCTGCGCCTGGCCGACTACGACGGCATCTGGTGCGTGCCCGGCAGCCCCTACGCCGACACCGAAGGCGCCCTGCGCGCGATCCGCTTCGCCCGAGAGAACAACGTGCCGTTTCTTGGAACCTGTGGCGGCTTCCAGCACGCGCTGCTGGAGTTCGCCCGGCATTCGCTGGGCTGGAACGCCGAACACGCCGAGCTTTCGCCGCAGGCCGAGCAGCCGCTGATCGCGCCGCTTGGCTGTGCGCTGCTGGATGCCTCGCGCCGCGTGCGTCTGGTCTCCGGCACGCAGATCGCCGAGCTCTACGGGGTGCTGGAAATCACCGAGGAATACCTCTGCCGCTACGGCCTGGATGCGGCCTTCCGCGAGCCGCTGCTGGCGCACAGCTTGCGCGCGTCCGGCCATGACGAGGGCGGCGAAGTACGCGCCATCGAACTGCAGGACCATCCGTTCTTCCTTGCCACGCTGTTCCAGCCCGAGCGTGCCGCCCTGGAAGGGCGCCTGCCGCCGGTGGTCGCCGGCCTGGTCGGCGCCTGCGCGGTGCAGGCCGCCCACGAGGCGAAGCTGGCCTCGTGATCGCCGCCACGCCGACGCCGCCGTATTACGCGGTGATCTTCACCTCGCAACGCAGCGACGGCGATCACGGCTACGCCGGGACCGCGGCGCGGATGCTCGAGCTGGCGCAGCGTCAGCCGGGCTTTCTCGGCGTCGAGTCGGCCCGCGAGGACGGCCTGGGCATCACCGTCTCCTACTGGCAGAGCGAAGCGGCGATCCGCGCCTGGCGCGAGGACCTGCAGCACGCCGAGGCCCGCCAGAAGGGCCGTTCCGACTGGTACAGTGCCTTCACCGCGCGCATCGCCAGGGTCGAGCGCGACTACGGTTTCGCGCGGGCGGAAACATCCGGTTCGGCAAAAGCGCTGCGCTGATGGCACCGCGGATAGCAAAATGCTGTCATAAGGTCCGTCAGCATTTCGCTCATAACCCGTGGAGGGAACCCATGCGCTTGATCTACGCCGTACTGCCCCTGTTGTTTCTCGCCGGCTGCTCGTCCGTCCCCGCTGAAAACCCCACCGAAATTCCCGGCGACCGCTTGATGGCCTTTCAGGAGCCGGTACAGGGCGGCGGTACGCTCTACGTGCACCGCGATTTCGGCAAGATCGGCGGTGGCTGCCACGTCGCGCTGTCGGTGGACCGCAAACTGGCGGCGCGCATCCGCGTCGGCGAGATGGTCAACTTTCAGCTGCGCCCTGGCCAGCACGTGGTCGGCATCAGCATCGACGAGGAAGACGGCGGCCTGTGCAGCATGGGCCGACTGATGCGCGAAGAGCTGGCCACGGTGAAGGCCGGCGAAACCGTGCGTTACCGCATCGTCAGCGAGGCCGCCAGCGGCTTCGACATCAAGCCCGACGACGATCGCTGAGGCGAACGCCGAGCATGAAAAAGGCCGCTCTCGAGCGGCCTTTTTCGTTGCTTCGGTGAGGCGCACGGCCATGGAAAACCGGCCGCGAGGGGGCGGGCCGGTTCATTCGAGGCTGGCGCCGCTCAGCTCTGTTCGCTGGTTTTACCGCCCCATTCCAGGAAGCGGATCTTGTGCACTTCGCCCTTGCTGTCCTGGTAGACCATGGTGGTCGGTACTACGCCGGTCTTTCCGGTGTTGTCGGTGCGGTGCAACACCTGTTTGACGTCGAGCTGCATGCCGTAGTGATACTCCACTGCCGGAATGTCCGAGCCAGGCTGCGTATCGGTGGCGAAGGCGAAGGGGGCGAAGCTGGAAATCACGGTGGAAATCACGCTGGCAATCTTCATGTCTCTATCCTCGAATTGGCACGGCAGTAGGGCTGGAGCGCTGGCGGCGTCTGTGTCGTCAGGTTTCACGACGGGTCGCTGCGGCAGGCATCCGGTACTGCTGCTCACGGTTGAATAAGAACATTCGCCTGGAAAACTTAGAAATCGATGATTTTGCTAATGCAAATCAGCGTGATCGATAGGGGCGTATTGATCGGCGTCAAGGGTGATGCAATTGGTGGCAGTGCTGGGGCTTGAGCAGCAGCCTGCGGGGCTGCATCGTGAGCGGCTCTGCGAAAACCCACGGGGCTTAGGGCCGTCGGTAGGGGGCGAACTTGTTCGCCCGGCGCGGCTTCGGCTGGCGATCGAGTTCGCCCCTACAGGACCATGTTCTGGGCCAACTTGCGAAAGAGTTCGTAGGGCGGGTGCAACCGCGAGCGGGTCTTCGCCGGAATGCGCCGCCGCAGGTTTCGCCTGCCTTGTGCGGGGGCGTCAGTGGTAGCGCGCGAGGATGGCGTCGAATTCGCCGTCCACGCTCATCCGCACGAGGGCGCGCAGCAGGGTGTGGGTGGGCACGTCCGGTTCGTCGCGGATGATGCAGGCGACGATGTCGGACGACAGCACCTGCAGCGTGTGCAGCTTCTGCCCCTCCGGCCGCGTGCGGTTGAACCAGTCCAGGCTCAGTTCGTTGCTGATGCCGTAGCGGTCGCGCGCCGCGGCGAGTTTCACCAGCACCAGTTCCTGGGTGCGTGCATCGTCGCGCAGCAGTTCGCCGTTCTCGAAGGCAGCGGTGAGTTTCGGATAGATGAAGCCGAGCACGGTGCCGATGGTTTCGCCCGCTGGCGGCTGCGCGGGAAGGTCCGGATCGGCGCCGATCACCAGGTCGCGGTGGACCATGAACGGCACGCTCCAGATGTACTGGTGGGTGGATTCCTTGAGCCACGCCGGGTTGACGTCGCAACGGGCGTCGATCTCGCCGCGCACCAACATCTGCTGCACGCGCAGGCGCGGCAGGACCATGATCTGCGCGCTGCGCCCGACCTTCTCGGCCAGGCGCATCTGCAGGTCGTAGAGGATGCCGCCGGTAGCCTGGCCATTCTCGATTCGAACCATTGGCATCGCCGCGCTTTCGGTGATCGAAAAGCGCAATGGGCGCTCCTCGGCGGCGAGCGCGGTGCAGCTGACCAGCAGGGCGAAAACGAGTCGGCGCATGGTTCCGTCTGAGCCTGGAGTCGATGGGCGCCCAGCTTAGCCACAAAGCCCTGTCGCAGTCTTGGTGATATCCGCAACTGCGCCCGCGCAGGCAGCACTTTTCTTTGCATGGCGAGCCGCAAGCGCCGGAACGCGCGCGTGCGTCGGTTGCCTATAGCTGGACCCCACGGCGCAGGAAAGACCATGAAGGACGATGACGACGACACGCAGCGCAAAGGGGCGACCACCCGGCGCGACAAATCCGGCCATGTCGTCGAAGAACATGGCGATCTGGAAGCCGGCAAGGATCTCTCCGCCGATGAGGAGCGCGAGGTCGAGAAGAACCAGCTGCCGCGCGCGCAGGTGCTGCACGAAGTCATCCGTGCGCAGGGTGATCACGAACTCGGCCGCAGCCTCGCGGCGCTCTGGTGGTCGGCACTGGCGGCGGGGCTGACCATCGGCCTGTCGCTGATGGTGATGGGCCTGCTGCGCGCCAACGTCGGCGAGCATCCGCTGGCGACCATCATCACCAGTTTCGGCTACCCGGTGGGCTTTCTCGCGGTGATCCTGGCGCGCCAGCAGCTGTTCACCGAGAACACCCTGACCGCCGTGCTGCCGGTGATGAGCGACCCGACGCGCAAGCACTTCGGCCAGTTGCTGCGGCTGTGGTCGGTGGTGCTGTTCGGCAACCTCTGCGGCACCCTGCTGTTCGCCTTCTCGATCCTCCACCTGCCGATCTTCAACGAGGCGGCGGACAAGGCGTTCTTCGACATCGGCCTGGAGGTGATGGAGAACGATACTTACCAGATGTTCGCCAAGGGCATCGTTTCCGGCTGGATGATCGCCACCATGGTCTGGCTGATCCCGGCGGCGGAAGGGGCGAAGATCTGGGTCATCGGCATCGTCACCTACGCCATGGCGCTGGGCAGCTTCAGCCACATCGTGGTGGGCTCGGCGGAGGTCGGCTACCTGATGTTCACCGGCGAGATCGGCTGGTCCGAGTTCGTCTTCCACTTCGCCCTGCCGACCCTGGGCGGCAACATCATCGGCGGCAGCTTCATCTTCGCCCTGATCGCCCACGCGCAGATCCGCAGCGAGTGAGACGTCGGGGCGCCTGGCGCCCCGGCAACGAACGCCTCAGGCGACCTGCGCGTCGAAGCTGTCGCTGCGCGCCATCGCCCACATGCGCTGGTAGAACTCGCTCTCGATCGGCCCGTCGAGCAGCTCGCCGGGCTTGAGGAACACGTGCTCCTGCGAGAACAGCTTGATCTCGGTGGCGGAGACGCGGCGCACCAGGTGCTTGGCGTCCAGCTGGCTGGGGTGCTCCAGGCCGGCGGCGGCGAGCATCTCGGCCAGCGCGTGCAGCGTGTTGCGGTGGAAGTTGTAGACCCGCGTGGCCTTGTCCTCGACCACCAGCGCGCGCTGGCGCAGCGCGTCCTGGGTGGCGACGCCGGTCGGGCACTTGTTGGTGTGGCAGTGCTGCGACTGGATACAGCCGATGGCGAACATGAAGCCGCGCGCGGAGTTCGCCCAGTCCGCGCCGATGGCCAGCACGCTGGCGATGTCGAACGCGCTGACGATCTTGCCGCTGGCGCCGAGCCTGATCTTGTCGCGCAGGTTGAGCCCGACCAGAGTGTTGTGGACGAACAGCAGACCCTCACGCATCGGCACGCCGATGTGGTCGGTGAACTCCAGCGGCGCCGCACCGGTGCCGCCTTCCTTGCCGTCGACGACGATGAAGTCGGGCAGGATGCCGGTCTCCAGCATGGCCTTGGCGATGCCCATGAATTCCCACGGATGGCCGAGGCAGAACTTGAAGCCGACCGGTTTGCCGCCGGACAATTCGCGCAGCTGTGCGACGAAGCGCAGCAGCCCGGTCGGCGTATCGAAGGCACTGTGGCGCGACGGCGACACGCAGTCCTCGCCCATCGGCACGCCGCGGGTTTCGGAGATTTCCGGGGTGACCTTGTGTTTCGGCAGGATGCCGCCGTGGCCGGGCTTGGCGCCCTGCGACAGCTTGATCTCGATCATCCGCACCTGCGCGCTGGCGGCCTGTTCGGCGAAACGCTGCGGGTCGAAATGGCCGTCGGCCGTGCGGCAGCCGAAGTAGCCGCTGCCCAGTTCCCAGGTCAGGTCGCCGCCGTGCTCGCGGTGGTACGGGCTGATGCTGCCCTCGCCGGTGTCGTGGGCGAAGTTGCCCAGACGGGCGCCCTTGTTCAGCGCACGGATGGCGTTGGCGCTGAGCGAGCCGAAGCTCATCGCCGAGATGTTGAACAGCGAGGCGGAGTAGGGCTGTCGGCACTGCGGGCCACCGATCGGCACGCGGAAATCGTCCGGGTTGCCCAGCGGCGCCGGACGCATCGAGTGGCCGATGAATTCGAAGCCGTCCTGGTAGACGTCGAGCAGCGTGCCGAACGGCTTGTCGCCGGCCTCGTTCTTGGCCCGCGCATAGACCAGCGAACGCTGTGCGCGGGAGAACGGCAACTGCTCGCCGTCGCCTTCGAGCAGGTACTGGCGGATTTCCGGGCGAATCGCTTCGAACAGGTAGCGGATGTTGCCGATCACCGGGTAGTTGCGGCGCACCGCGCGGCGCGTCTGCGCCAGGTCGAGGAGGCCGACCAGGCTGAGCGCGGCGGTGATCAAAGTGAATGGCCAGAGCCATTCATGGCGGAGGAAGAAGGCGCTGATGAGGGTGAACAGCACACAGAAGGCGAACACGGCGTAACGGCTGAGCAGCGACAGGGTCATGCGGGCTCCAGATCACGGTTGGCCGGCGGCGCGGGCGGCCGGCACGGTTCATCGATGGGAAGCAGGGCGAGCGCTTGGATCGGGTGATCCCGATTTCTCCGGGTGCAGACTACTTGGCTGGCGCCGATATGGCACCCGTGGGCTTTAGCACAAGGGTCGTGGCCGATCGGATACAGCGCCGTCCTCGCCCCCCCCCCGATGATCCCGGCACCGTTACGGCCACCTGGCCGGCGACGACGAGTTCTGCGTGCTGCTGCCGGACACCGAGGCGGGCGTCGCCCATGAAGTGCTGGAGCGCCTGCGCGAGGAGATCGCGAGGCTGGCGTTCAGCCATGCGCAGGGGCTGCGCGTCAGCCTGGGCATTGGCATCGCCAGTTTCGACGCCGACCTAAAGGATGCCCAGGCGTGGCTCAAGCACGCTGACGATGCGCTCTATCGGGCCAAGAACCAGGGGCGCAACCACGTGGTGCTGGCTACGGCCGCTTCGACGGCGCCGCTGTAGCGGATCTCAGCCCTGCAGCGCGCGGGCGAGTAACGTCGGGGTATCCTGCGCGCCCATCGCCTGCGCCGCCGCCATCGCGGTGACGCCGTTGGCATCGCGCGCCGCCGGGTCGGCGCCCTTGCTCAGCAGCAACTCGACGATATCGCTGCGGTTGAACATCGCCGCCATCATCAGCGCGGTCTTGCCGTCCGGCGAGGCACCTTCGACGTCCGCGCCGTGCTCCAGCAGCAGCCTCGCCATCGCCAGGTCGCCCTTGAAGCCGCTGCCGGCCAGCGGCGTCTGCCCGCGGTCGTTGGCCAGGTTGGCGTCGGCGCCGTGTTCCAGTAGCACGCGCGCGGCGTCCTGGTGGCCGTGGTAGCTGGCGAGCATCAGCAGGGTGTCGCCCTTGTGGTTGCGCAGGTTGGCGGGCAGGCCGTTGTCCAGCAACCGGGCGAGCATCGAGGCATCGCCATTGCGGGCGACATCGAAGACCTGGTTGGCGAATTCCTGTTCTTCCTCGGGTGTCATCGGTGCGGCGGCGGGGCGCGCGTTGGGGTTCGACATGCTGGACTCCATCTGGACGGATCAAGGGGCGCGCGATCGGCGCGTACTGCAATCGACAGTGGGCGGGCGCCGTGGTGCGTCGTCGGCTGCATAAAGCCTGGCATCCGCGTCGCCGCGATGCTCATTGGAAAAGGCTATGGCCGCGGTAGGGGCCGTGGCTGCCGGGCATCGATTTGCAGCCAAATCCATGCATACCGACCGTCGTCAGGGGGAATTTCCACGTTTTTCGGGCACAATGGTCGCCTAGTCTTCACCCTAGAACAGCCAAGAATTAGAAGAGGAACGACCGTGCATAACGTCGTGATCAGCGGTACCGGCCTGTACACCCCTGCCCAGAGCATCTCCAACGAAGAACTGGTGGCGTCCTTCAATGCCTACGTGGCGCAGTTCAACGCCGACAACGCCGACGCCATCGCGCGCGGCGAGGTCGAGGCGCTCGGCGAATCCAACGCCGCCTTCATCGAGAAGGCCTCGGGCATCAAGAGCCGCTTCGTCATCGACAAGGCCGGCATCCTCGACCCGCAGCGCATGGTGCCGAGCATCCCGGAGCGCTCCAACGACGACTGGGGCATCCTCTGCGAGATGGCCGTGGCCGCCGCGAAGGAAGCCCTGCAGCGCGCCGGCAAGACCGCCGCCGATATCGACGGGGTAATCGTCGCCTGCTCCAACCTGCAGCGCGCCTACCCGGCGGTGGCGATAGAAGTGCAGGCCGCGCTGGGCATCCAGGGTTGGGGCTACGACATGAACGTCGCCTGTTCCTCGGCGACCTTCGGTATCCAGGCCGCGAGCAACGCGATCCAGGTCGGCCAGGCCAAGGCGATCCTGCTGGTCGATCCGGAAATTTGCACTGGCCACCTGAATTTCCGCGACCGCGACAGCCACTTCATCTTCGGCGATGCGGCCACCGCGGTGATCCTAGAGCGCGCCGACCTGGCGACCTCGGAGCACCAGTGGGAAGTGATCAGCAGCAAACTGCTGACGCAGTTCTCCAACAACATCCGCAACAACTTCGGCTTCCTCAACCGCGCCGCGGAAGAGGCGGCGAGCAACCCGGACAAGCTGTTCGTCCAGGAAGGCCGCAAGGTGTTCAAGGAAGTCTGCCCGATGGTCGCCGAGCTGATCGGCGAGCACCTGGCCGAGAACGACCTGCCGGTGGCCGACGTGCAGCGCTATTGGCTGCACCAGGCCAACCTGAACATGAACCTGCTGATCATCCGCCGCCTGCTCGGCCGCGATGCCGAGCCGCACGAGGCGCCGGTGATCCTCGACACCTACGCCAACACCAGCTCGGCCGGTTCGGTGATCGCCTTCCACAAGTACCAGGACGACATGGCCAAGGGCAGCCTCGGCGTGCTCAGCTCGTTCGGCGCCGGCTACTCGATCGGCAGCGTGATCCTGCGCCGGCGCTAGGGTCTGCTCCCGTTTCATCGCGAGCCGCATTTCTTGCGCAACCCGCAGGGCCGGGCCTGTTTTTGCGCGAAGCGGCGTTACTCGATGGCTCATTTGGCCCACCAAACTTCGCCTCTCGCGCCTTGCCTCGGGCAAAAACAGGCGCCGGCGCGGCCGCGAATGAAACGGGAACAGAACCTCGGTTTTCTGCAGGCACAAAAAAGCGGGAAATGCTGGTTCAGCATTTCCCGCTTTTGCTTACAGGGTGTTTCGCTTAGAACTTGGCTTCGAGGTCGAGCTGCATGGTGTCGACGTCGCCTTCGCCAGCCGCGGCGCCCAGCCAGGCGTCCTTGGCTTTCAGGTAGCTGGCAGCGACAGCGAAGTTCTTGTCGATGTCGTAGCTGACCTTGACCTTGTGGCCCTTGCCGCCGGTGTTGCCGTTACCGAAGTCCGAATCGGTGAAGGCGCCGACCACCGAGTTGCGTTCCACGTCGCGGTAGTTGTAGTCCAGACCAAAGCCGAAGACCTTGGTTTTCACGCCGAACAGGTAGGCGGTGTCTTCCTTGCCCACGGTGGGGGTGCTTTCGGCGTCGGCGTTCTTGATGTACTGACCGTAGAACGACAGGGGGATCGCCATGCCGGTCAGGTCGACCTGGCCGAAGCCTTCGTACAGCTGGAATTCGTTGCTGCCGGCAGCGTTGCCGTTGATCGCCAAGGTGTTGGTGTCGTCGTCGTTGTCGAAGGCGTAGAGGCTGCCGCCCAGGGTCACCTTCAGGCTGTCCAGCGGCGCGAAGCGCACGCCGGCCTGGCCGGTGTACATGCGCAGGTCGTGCTCGAACTGGTAGCCCTCGCCGTCGACGTTGTCCTGCAGGACGTAGTAGCCGGCGCTGCCGAACAGCTCGCTCTTGCCCGCCAGCGGCATTTTATAGGTGGCGGCCACGCCTTCCGGGTTGAGGTCGCCGTCCCAGATCACGTCACCCATGCTGACCCACTGTTGCGGCATCTTGCCGCCGACCAGGTGCAGGTCCTTGATGGCGGTGGGGTGGTAGTCGAGGTAGGCCTGATCCAGCCAGAACGACTTCTGGCTCATGCCGGCCAGGCTCTGGTTGGTGGAGCGGCCATCGCCGCTGGTGCCGCTGCCGGTGGCCAGGCGAATGCCGGCGTCGACCTGCGGGTTGATTTCGCTGTACACGCCGAAACGGGCGCGAACGCGTTGACGATCCTGGTCGCCGGCGATGTTGGTGGCGCCATCGGCGTCGACGGTCTCGTGACGCAGGCGGATGTCGCCCTTGATGGTGGTACGGGCGGCCCAGGCCAGTTTCTGGTCGTATGCGCTCTGTTTCTTGGCCTGGGTTTCAGCTGCAGCCTGCTGGGCTTCCTTGTCGGCAGCCAGCTCGACCGACAGGTCGGTGTATTGCTCGGCGGTGATCGCCCCGTTGGCACGCAGCATTTCCAGCAGTTTGGCATCGACCGCAGCACTGGCCGGGGTACTGGCCGCCATCAGGATGCTGGTACACAGGCCGGCCCCGGTGAGTGTGGAAACTAGACGCATAAACTTCTCCCTATCGAAAGTAAGATCGGCAAGTGGCCGACCCCGAGATGACTCGCTTGCGGAGGGCGCTTGGCAGTCAGCGCGGGGGTCTCCGAAAACCTGCGCAAGTATTCCGAGGGCTCATGACACATTGATGTCCAAGTGATGGCTCGAATGTGACAGTCGTGCTCTGTAAGCCGCGAAACAGAGCCTTCGCTTTCGAATGAGGGGTTGCAGCCCTAGTGTTCAAAGGGCTTCGCCAATTTTCGGATAAGTGAAAAATTCGTGAAAATTCTTTGCGCGGGCTGTATGCCGCACCCGCTTGAGGACGTTGGCGAAGCTTTTGGCCACCTGGCCGGTCGCCTACGCGATACTGGCGTTCACTTCCGCCTATTTCTGGGGGCGCTGCATGGCGTTGCATGTCGTTTCAAGTCTTGGCGAATTGCCAGCCGAGCAATGGGATGCCCTGTTGCCCGAGCCGCAGCCGTTCCTGCGGTATGCCTTTCTCAGTGCGCTGGAACTGAGCGGCAGCCTGGACGAGCAGTCCGGCTGGGCCAGCGAGCATCTGGTCCACATCGAGCGCGGACGCCTGCTGGCGGCCATGCCGGCTTATCGCAAGCAGAATTCCTACGGCGAGTACGTGTTCGATCACGGCTGGGCCGACGCCTGCCGCCGGGCCGGGATCGCCTACTATCCCAAGCTGCTCTGCGGCGTGCCGTTCAGCCCCGTTTGCGGGCCACGGCTATTGATGACGGAGCCTGCCGCGGGCCTGGAGTTGCTGCAGGCGATTCCCGGCTATCTGGAGGTCGAGGGGCTTTCCAGCGCCCACGTCAATTTCACCCAGCCCGGCCTCGACGCCCTGATAGGCGCCGAGGCCAACTGGCTGGAGCGCATCGGCTGCCAGTTCCACTGGCACAACCGCGGCTATCGGGACTTCCAGGATTTCCTCGACACCCTGGCCTCACGCAAGCGCAAGCAGATGCGCAAGGAGCGCGAGCAGGTGGCTGGGCAGGGCATCGACTTCGACTGGCGCGAAGGCCACCAGTTGAGCGAGGCGGAATGGGATTTCGTCTACGCCTGCTACGCCAACACCTACCACGTACGCGGGCAGATGCCGTACCTGACCCGCGCCTTCTTCAGCCTGCTCGCCGAGGGCATGCCGCAGGCAATCCGCGTGGTGCTGGCGCGCCAGGCCGGGCGGCCGGTGGCGATGGCCTTCTCGCTGCTGGGCGGCGATTCGCTGTATGGCCGCTACTGGGGCTGCCTGGCGGAGTTCGACCGCCTGCACTTCGAGACCTGTTTCTACCAAGGCATCGAGCAGGCCATCGCCGTTGGGCTCGAACGCTTCGACGCCGGTGCGCAGGGCGAGCACAAGCTGGTGCGGGGCTTCGAACCAGTGATCACGCGTTCCTGGCACTACCTTGCACACCCCGGTCTGCGCGCGGCGGTGGCGGAGTTTCTCGAGCAGGAACGGGCCGGCGTGCTGGCCTACGCCGAGGATGCGCGCGGGGCGCTGCCGTATCGCCAGGCGTAGGATGCGCCGTTGCGGTGCGCATGGCGCACTCTACGTCGAGGTCGTACCAACCGTGGGGTACGCCGCGCGCACCGTGGGGCGCGGGGTTGGTTGCGGTGCGCATGGCGCAACCTACGCCGCGGTCATGCCAACCGTAGGGTGCGCCGCGCGCAC
>DIEE01000165.1 GCA_002418465.1 Pseudomonas sp. UBA5782
TCAGGCCCAGCACGGCCCAGGCCGCGCCAGCGAGCAGGCCGGTACGCCACAGCCGTGCGGGCACGGGGCGCTCGCGGGCGGCGCTCCACTCAAGAGAAGACGTCGACATAGATGCTCTCCGCGAATTTTTGCGGGTCGGTGCTCGGCCGCAGCACGTCCACTTCCTTCAGGTCGCGGGCGTAGTAGGCGATCTCCTTGACGAAGGCCGGGCCGCTGGCGTGATGCGCGTGGGTGTGGTCCTTGAGGATCGCGCCGATCTCCTCGGGCGAGGTGTTCACCGCGTACTTGAGGAAGTCCTGTGCGACCACGTCCGGGTGCGCGGCGGCCCAGGTATGCGCTTCGAGAATTGCCTGGGTCAGCGCGGCGGCGGCGAGCTTGTCGTTACGCGCCAGGTTGCCGGTGACGCCGACCACGCAGCAGCTGAGCTGGCCGTATTCCTCGGCCAGGTTGGTCGACAGCTCGACGAACTCGCCGCCCTTGAGCAGGCGGTACATGAACGGGTCGCTGCCGCTCACCGCCTGCACCTCGCCCTTGTCCAGCGCGGTGCCGAGCAGGTCGGCCGGGTACTGCCGCCATTCCACGTCGCGCACCGGGTCGACGCCGTGGCGCTTGAGCATGATCGAGAAGAAGTTCTTGTCCGGGCTGGCCATGTCGGTGACGCCGATGGTCTTGCCCTTGAGCGCCTCCAGATTGCTGGCGCCGCCGTTGGCCGCGGTGAGCAGGCGCAGGCAGCCGCCGTGGGNNTCCAGCGCCTTCAGCCAGCGCAGCGCCATGCCGACGCCGGCGTCCGCCTTGCCGGTGGCGATGGCTTCGAGCAACACCTCGGTGGAGTTGCCGAAGTTGACGAACTCCACGTCGAGGTTGTGCTTGCTGAAGAAGCCCTGCGATTCGGCCACCGCGACCGGCGCCAGGCATACCGCGTTGAGGTTGATCGCCAGCTTCAGCTTGCGCCGTTCGGGCAGCACGAAGGAGCGTTCGGGCGCGGCCGCGTCGGCGGCGGAATGCGCGTGGACGTGTTCGTCGGCGAGGGCGAAGCGGCCGAGCAGGGCGGCGGCGCCGGCGGTTCCGGCGAGGCCCAGCAGACGGCGGCGGGAGAGGGCGGAAAGGCGATTGTCGAGCGGTTTCATTTGACGTTCCTGTCGTGATCGAGCGCGGCCTGTTCGGTGTTCAGCTTGAAGCTGCGGTCGAAGGTGGGGGTGACATCCAGCGGTTTCGGGATCAGTCCGCTGGCGTGGTAGAAATCGGCGGTCGCCTGCTGCTGCGCCAGGGTTTGCGCGTCCAGCGGCAGCCAGTGCAGCTTGCGACGCTCGAACTGCAGGCGCGCCGCGTTCTCGGGGAAGCCGATGATGCGCGCCAGGCTGGTGCTGTAGCTGTCGAGGTTCCGGTAGGCCCAGCGCTGCGCGTCGGCCAGGCGCTGCAGGTAATCCTGCAGGGCGGTGCGGCGTGCCGGATCGGCCAGCGCCGCATCGGTGGCGGCCAGGTAGCTGTTGCCGGCCCAGAGGCCGCGGCCGTTCACCACCACCTTGGCGTGATCGGCGGTTTCCGCCAGCGCGGTGTAGGGCTCCCAGGTCGCCCAGGCGTCCACCGAACCATTGGCCAGGGCCATCTTGGCGTCCGCCGGGTTGAGGAAACGCAGCTCGACGTCCTTCGCCGTCAGCCCGGCCGAAGCCAGCGCCTTGAGGGTGATGAAGTGGCCGATGGAGCCCTTGCCGGTGGCGATGCGCTTGCCCTTGAGGTCCTGCGCGGCCTTCAGCGGCGAATCCTGGCGGGCGATGATCGCGGTGCCGTAAGGGTCGGACTTGTCCACCGCGATGGCCTTCACCTGGGCGCCGGCGGCGAGGGCGAACAGCAGCGGCGCGTCGCCGATGATGCCGGCATCCACGGCGCCGGCGTTGAGCGCCTCGGCGAGTGGCGCGGCGGCGGGGAATTCCGCCCATTCGATGCGGTATGGCAGGTCGCGCAGCGCGTCGGCGGCTTCCAGTTGGGCGCGCATGTTGCCCTTCTGGTCGGCGATGCGCAGGGTCGGTCCTTCGGCGGCGAGAACGATGGCGCTGGCCGTCAGCGACAGCAGCAGGCCGAAGATGGCGAGTAATGGGTGACGCATGGACGAATCTCCGTTCGGCGTTGGCCGTGAAAAAGGGAGTCGGTCCGCGCGTGCGGTCTCGATGCAAATGCCGGCACCTCGCCGGCGTCGTTCAGCGCGTGGCGAAGGCCGCCTTGCCGGCCGTCAGCCAGACGCTGTCCGGCTGCGGCGTGTGTACGCGTCCGCAGAGCAGGTTGCGGTAGTGCCGCTGCAACGGGTTGCTGTGTTCCAGCGCGTGGTTGCCGGCGAGCTCCAGGCCGCGGCGCACGGCATCGATGGCGTTGTCGATGACGTTCACCTTGATCTGCCCCAGTTCGCCGACGCTCAGCGGCGCTGCGTCCGAACCCTGCAGTTGCAGCCGGTTGGCCAGCAGCAGTGCGTCGATCCGGCCGACCGCTTCCTGCACCCGCGGCAGGCTCGACAGCGGTGCGCCGAGGCTGCCCGGCACGCGCTGCACCAGCCAGCCGAGCAGATCGTCGCGGGCGGCGCGGGCGACGCCATCGTAGAGCGCGGCCAGGAGGATCGCGTTGTCGCCCTGGAAGGCGGCGACACCGGGGTCGTCGATGCCCGGCTGGCGGTCGTAGGGCTGCACGTCGACCGCGCTGTCCAGTGGCAGATGAACATCCTCGAAGATCACTTCGTGGCTGCCGGTGGCGCGCATGCCCAGGTGGTCCCAGCTCTCGATCACGCGGATGCCGGGCGTATCGCGGTGCACCAGCCAGCCGCCGACCAGCGGCTGTGGATCGTCGCTGCGCGCCCACACCAGCAGCCAGGTCAGGCCGGGAATGCCGGTGGTGTAGAGCTTGCGCCCGCTCAGCCGCCAGCCGTCGGGCTGGCGCCGGGCGAGCGTATGCGGCAGGCCTCCACGCGCGGGCGAGCCGAGTTCCGGCTCCACCCGGAAGGCGTTGATCAGCGCGCCCTCGCTCACCGACTCGCGCAGCACGCGCTCTACCAGCGGCTGATGACCGTCGGCGTTGCGTTGCAGGCGGCGCAGGTTGATGTACTGCATGGCCAGCAGCAGCGCGGTGGAGGGTTCGCCCTGGGCGACCGCGCCGATCACCTCGCGTAATTGGGCGCGATCCGCCTCGCCACCACCGAAGCGCCGCGCGGTGGCCAGGCCGAGCAGGCCGGCGTCGCGCAGCCGCGCCAGGTTGGCGTGG
>DIEE01000156.1:0-140 GCA_002418465.1 Pseudomonas sp. UBA5782
CCGCGCCGGCATCTGGCCGAGTGGAATGCGCTGGCGGCGGATTCTCCCGAGCCCGAGTTGTCGTCCCGCGCGCAATTGGTCCGCGAGGCGCTGTCCCGGCACGGCGCGCTGTTCTTCGACGAACTGCTCGACGAGGGGCG
>DIEE01000156.1:305-6382 GCA_002418465.1 Pseudomonas sp. UBA5782
GCTGGAGAATGCCCTCGGCGAGCTGGTCGCGGTCGGCCTGGTGAATGCCGACAGTTTCGCCGGGCTGCGCGCGCTGCTGATGCCGGCGGCGAAACGCCAGCCGCGGGGTGGGCGGCGAGGGCGCGGTGGTTCGCTGATCGGCGGTATGGCGGATGCCGGGCGCTGGTCGCTGGTGCGCCGCGCGCCTGCGCTGGAGGTGACGGAAAATCCCGCGAGACGCCGCCCGCAGACCGATCCGCAGGCTCTGGAACACATCGCCATGACCATGCTGCGGCGCTACGGCGTGGTGTTCTGGCGGCTGCTCGACCGCGAAGCGGACTGGCTGCCGCCGTGGCGCGAGCTGTTGCGCGTCTATCACCGGCTGGAGGCACGCGGCGACATTCGTGGCGGGCGTTTCGTCGCCGGGCTCGCCGGCGAGCAGTTCGCCCTGCCGGAAGCGGTGGGCCTGCTGCGCGAAGTGCGCAAACGCCCGCGTGATGGCAGTTTGATCAGCGTGTCCGCCAGCGACCCGCTGAACCTGGTGGGCAGCCTTTTGCCGGGCGCCAAGGTCCCGGCTATTGCCGGTAATCGTGTCTTGTATCAGGATGGCGCCCCCGCGGGCGCATTGCTCGCCGGCAAACCTGTATTCTGGGTTGAACTCGACGCAGGGAATGCGCAGCAGCTTCGTCACTGCCTGATCCACGGCTGATCCAATCGATGCCGAGCGCCGCTCGGCTTCCCGTAACACTGCTTTGTCTGGCCCGAGGGATATGCCCGCAACGACCGAAATCGAACAACCCACGCCATCCCCGTTGGCCGCCCTGCGCCTGGCCACGCAGGCCCAGCACGCCGCGCTGGACCAGGCGCTGCCGCTGCAGCACGCCGACTTCGGTCGCACCGAATACCTCAACTACATCGCCCGCGTATCCGGTTGGCTGAAGCCGCTGGAGGCTACGCTGTGGTCGTCGCCCTGGCCGGCGTTGGCGGATGCGCCACAGCGCGCCGGCAAGTTCGCCTGGATCGAGGCGGACCTGCTCGAAGGCGGCTGGAGCCGCGCCCAGGTCGATGGCGTGCCGCTCTGCCCATACGTGCCGCAGGCCAGCGACCCGGCGCGCCGTTTCGGCATCGCCTATGTGCTGGAAGGCTCGACGCTTGGCTCGAGCTTCCTGCGGCGTCGCCTGCAGCCACGCCTGGCGCCGCTCTCGCTGCACTGGCTGGCAGGCTACGGCGACGCCACCGGCGCGCTGTGGAAAGCCTTCATCCGCCGCCTCGATGAGGAACTAGCGGACGAGACGCAGGTCGCCGCGGCCTGCGACTCCGCCCGCCAGGCGTTCGAGTCGTTCAACCGCTGGGTCGTGAGGGGGGAATCCGCATGAGCGAAGCGGTGACACTGGCGCCCTGCGAGGACGAGCCGATCCACATTCCCGCGGCGATCCAGCCGCACGGCGCGCTGATCGCCTTCGACCGTCAGGGCCTGGTGCTCAGCGCCAGCGAGAACACCACGGAGTTGCTCGGCCTGACGCCGCTCCCCGACCAGCCGTTGCAGCAGGTCGGCCTGCCGCGCGGCGTGCGCGAAGTGCTGGAGGAAGGGCTGCGCAGCGACGAGCCGTGGATGAACGTGCTGGAGGCGAGCTTCTGCGGCGCGCTGTTCGACGTCATCGCGCACGCCCACAAGGGCATCCTCTACCTCGAATTCGAACGTCGCGACGCCGAGCTGACCAACCTGTCGCTCGGTGCGCACAACATCTACCGCCTGGTCAGCCAGTTGCAGCACCAGCAGGACATCCCGCTGATGCTCGAAAGCCTGGTGGAAAGCATCCGCGCCTTCTCCGGCTATGACCGGGTGATGGCCTACCGCTTCAAGCCGGACCTCTCCGGCGAGGTGGTGGCCGAGGCGCGCCGCGAGGGGCTGGTCAGCTACGTCGGCCAGCATTATCCGGCGTCGGACATTCCGGCCCAGGCGCGACGGCTGTTCATCGAGAACCCGACGCGGCTGATCGCCGATATCGCCTATCGGCCGGTGCGCCTGCTGCCGTCGACCTGTCCCGACGGCACGCCCTTCGACCTCAGCCACAGCCACCTGCGCAGCGTGTCGCCGATCCACTGCGAATACCTGAACAACATGGGCGTGCGCGCCTCGATGAGCATTTCCATCGTGGTCGGCGACCAGCTGTGGGGCATGTTCGCCTGCCATCACATGGAGCCCAAGGTGCTGCCGTACCCGATCCGGCTGTCGTTCCAGGTGCTCTCGCAGGTGTGCAGCGCGGTGGTCGCACGGCTGGAAGCGCAGATCGCCGCCGAACAGGTGCGCAAGGCTGCCAACCTGCAGCTGCAACTGGCCAGGCAGGCGCGTGACTCCGAAGACCTGATCGCCGCGTTGACCAAGGGCTCCGCGGATATTGGCCAGTTGTTCGATTGCTCGGGCGTGGTGGTGATGCTCGGTGGGCGGGTGGATGCCGGCGACAATCCCGAACTCGCCGACTTCGCCGTGCGCATCGTCGCCTCGCTGGAGGCCGACCCGGAACTCGATCTGTACCATACCGAACGCTGCGATGGATCTTTCACCGATTCCCGCGGCGTGACCTTCTGTGGCGTGCTGGCGATCCGGTTTCATCGCCAGGAGTCGGGCTGGCTGCTCTGGCTGCGTCAACCGCAGTCGCAAACCATCACCTGGGCCGGCAAGCCGGAGAAGATCGAGCACGTGGGCCCTTCCGGCGCGCGGCTGACGCCACGCGGCTCCTTCGAGGCCTGGGAGGAGGTGGTGGGCGATCTCGCCTGCGCCTGGTCCGCGGCGGAACTGTCCATCGCCGAAAAGCTGCGCGGCGAACTGGTGGAAATCTGCCTGAACCGGGCGGCGGAAATCGACCACATGCGCCAGCGCCTGATCGCCGTGCTCGGCCACGACCTGCGCAACCCGCTGCAATCGATCTCCATGGCTGCCTCGATGCTGTCTTCCAGCGACACCCGCAGCGCCGAACTGCGCAAGCACATCACCTATTCCAGCGGGCGCATGGAGCGACTGATCAGCCAGATTCTGGAGATGAGCCGCCTGCAGGCCGGCCTCGGGCTGGCGATGCGCACGCGGGACGTCGATCTCTCGGCACTGGTCGCCGACAGCGTCCGGGAAATGCTCATGGCCTTTCCCGGCATGCCGCTGAGCTGCGAGATCGAGCCGGACCTGCACGCACTGATCGACCCGGATCGCTACGCCCAGGTGGTTTCCAACCTGCTCAGTAACGCGCGCCACCACGGCAAGCCGGGGCGACCGGTGCAGCTGCGGCTCAAGCGCGAGGGCGACGCCATCGAACTGACGGTGCGCAACGAGACCGGCTCGATCGCGCCGGATGACCTGTCGCAGCTTTTCAGTCCGTTCAAGAACGCGTCGGGTTCGTTGCAGAACAAGGGCGGGCTGGGTATCGGACTGTACATCAGCCAGGCCATCGCCCAGGCGCACCAGGGCAGCATCGAGGTCGACTACAAGGACGGCGTGATCGTCTTCACGGCGCGGGTACCGGGTTGATCGAGGCCTGCGAAAAATCCAGGGCATAAAAAAAGCCGGCGTCAGCCGGCTTTTTCGTTTTGCGGTACACGGACGGATCAGGCCTCTTCGTTGGCCATTTCCGCGTCGTGGGCGATCAGGGCGACCAGTGCGGTCTGCTGGCGTCCGGACAACTGGCGGAAGCGCTGCAGCAGTTCACGTTCGTGCAAGGAGAGCTCGGGGCTGTCCAGGCGCATGGTCAGATCATCACTCAGCGAACCTTCTTGAATCAGGCTCTGCTCGAGACGGGCGATGATCTCGGAATTCATGCTGCGGTGATGGTTGCGGGCGACGTCGGCAATTCGCTCACGCATTCCGTCCGGCAGGCGGACGACGAATTTGTCAGCTGTACGACTGGAATAAATAGCCTGTTTCATAGGGCGCATACATTAGAGACCGGTTAGTTCAAGAAGGCAGTACTGGCACAATGGTCAGGAGTATCCACCGGTTGGACCTCCATAAATGCGAGTCGTTCAACCGCCATCGCAAAGTGTACTGCATACCGACGAAGCCATGCATAACGTTTCGTTGACGCCAATTATGCGTCATTTATTTTCAATGTACAGGCTTTTTGCCAGTACCTTTCAAAAATACGTGCCATTAGGCGTTCCAGATTCGCGTGCTTGGCGATCGCTTCGGCGTCGGCGGCGCCGCGCGGGTTATATTCCCCGGCTTGAGCAGGCGGGACATGAGGATTCGATGGCAGGCAGACTGATTTATCTGATGGGTCCTTCCGGTTCCGGAAAGGACAGTCTGCTCGATGCCATGCGCGAGCCCTGGCAGGCTCGCGGCGGGCGGATCGCGCGGCGGGTGATCACCCGTTCGGCCGAGGCGGTGGGCGAGGAGGCGCACGCGGTCACTCCCGAGCGCTTCGCCCGGCTGGAGGCGCAGGGCGCGTTCGCCATGAGTTGGCGAGCGAACGGGTTGGCCTACGGCATTCCCCGCGAACTGGACGACTGGCTCGAAGCCGGGCAGAACGTGCTGGTCAACGGTTCGCGCGGTTACCTTCCCCGGGCTCGCCAGCGTTACCCGCAGATGCTGGCGATCCTGCTCAGCGTTCGTCCCGAGGTGTTGCGCCAGCGCCTGCTGGCGCGCGGCCGTGAAACCCCGGAGGAAATCCAGCAGCGCCTGGCGCGCAGCCTGGAGCTGCAGGCCGGTTTCGACGAAGGGCAGGGCGAGGTGCTGCTGCTCGACAACTCCGCCGCGCTGGCGCAGACCCTCGAACGCCTGCTCGGCCTGATCGGCGAGCCACGCCCGCAGACGCGCAGCTAGGCGCTCAATCCAGCGGCAGCTCGGTGGTGCGTTTGACTTCGCTCATGGCGATGTTCGAATGCGCCTCCTGCACGTGCGGCAGGCGCAGCAGCTGGTCGCGCAGAAAGCGCTCGTAGGCGTCGATGTCGCGCGCCACCACCTTGAGCAGATAGTCCGAGCTGCCGGCCATGGTGTGGCACTCCAGCACCTCGGGGTAGCCGACGATGGCCTGCTCGAATTCAGCCAGGTTGTTGCGGCCGTGGGCCGAGAGCTTGATGTTGACGAACACCGTCATGCTCAGGCCCAGCAGCCTGGGGTTGAGCAGGGCGACCTTACGTTCGATCAGCCCTTCTTCCTGCATGCGATGGATGCGCCGCCAGCACGGCGATTGCGACAGCTCGACCCGCTCGGCGATCTGCGCGGCGGAGAGGTCGGCGTCGTGCTGCAGCAGGCGGAGAATTCTGCGGTCGATGCCGCTCAGCGAAACCTGCATGTTCGTTTCCTTATTCTTGTTATGGGCGCAAGGATCATGCGCAGTATCGGCATTTTGCCCTTCATTCAGGAAGAAAAAGCCGGTACTCCTCGGTCATATTCTAGGCAGTGATGCCTTCCAACAAGAATAAGAGGAATACCGCCATGCCCTTGGCCGAAATCCGTCTGGACGACAAGTACCGCCTCGCCACAGGCCACCTTTATCTGACCGGCACGCAGGCGCTGACCCGCCTGCCGATGCTGCAGCGCCAGCGCGATCTGGCCCACGGCCTGAACACCGCCTGTTTCATTTCCGGTTATCGCGGCTCGCCGCTGGGCGGGCTCGACAAGAGCCTGTGGGAGGCGCGCGAGTTCCTCCAGCAGAACGCCATCCACTTCCAGCCGGGCGTCAACGAAGAACTGGGCGCCACGGCGGTGTGGGGCAGTCAGCAGACCAACCTGTTCCCCGGCGCGCGCTACGACGGCGTGTTTTCCCTCTGGTACGGCAAGGGGCCGGGCGTGGATCGCTGCGGCGACGTGTTCAAGCACGGCAATTCCGCCGGCGTCTCGGCGCACGGCGGGGTGCTGCTGCTGGCCGGTGACGATCATGGCTGCAAGTCCTCGACCATCGCCCACCAGAGCGAGCACGCCTTCATCGCGGCATCGATTCCGGTGCTCAACCCGGCCAACGTCCAGGAAATCCTCGACTACGGCATCCTTGGCTGGGAGCTTTCACGCTACAGCGGCTGCTGGGTGGCGCTGAAGACCATCGCCGAGAACGTCGATTCCTCGGCGGTGGTGGACGTCGACCCGCTGCGCATCCAGATCGCCCTGCCAG
>DIEE01000121.1 GCA_002418465.1 Pseudomonas sp. UBA5782
CGCGGCGCTGCTGGCGAGCGCGGCACGCTCGGCCCGGGTGTCGGCCGCCATGTCCTGCGCGGCGGCCTGCGCGTCCAGGGAGAGCACATCCGGCCGGGCCGTTGCGACCGCGTCGAGGGAGGGTTCGGCCGCTCCAGCGCTCTCCAGCAGCGCGCGCAGGCGCACCACCTCGGCCTCAAGCTCTTCTCGGGTAAGGTACTTCAGGGCTGCATCCACTCGCGCAAGGTTGTCACGGGTCGCCGGCATGTGATCCGCGACTGTTCTGCGCGCAATCAGATCAGAAACGCCGGCGACTTTCATCCGCGCGCGGCCCGGCGGCACTGGAAAACGCCGCGAACTACGCTGATTCAGCATTACCTGGGCCGGCATGCCTGCGGGCGAAGATTCCAATCACCGATCGATGAGGAGATGTGCGATGACGCGATTCACTGGCAGTTGCCTGTGCGGCGACGTGCGGATCATGGCGCAGGGGCGGCCGTACCGGGTCGGCGTCTGCCATTGTTTCGACTGCCGCAAGCACCATGGCGCGCTGTTTCACGCCTCCGCGGTGTTTCCGGAAAGCGCGGTGACGGTCGAGGGCGAGACCCGCGACTACGCCGGGCGCTGCTTCTGCCCGCGCTGCGGCTCGTCGGTGTTCGCCCGCAGCGCCGATGAGATCGAGGTGAACCTGGGCATTCTGGATTCCACCGACCAGCTGACGCCGACCTACGAGAACTGGGTGATCCGCCGTGAATCCTGGCTGCCGCCCTTCCCGCTCGGCAGGCGCTACCAGCGCGACCGCGACCCGAGCCGACGCTACGAGGAATAGCCGCCTAGGCCGCCGGCGTGTGCTGCCGGGTGGCCGCCCAGCAGACCAGCGAGCCGAGGGTGACGAGCACGGTGCCCTGCCAGAACTGCAGGCTCAGGCTGGCGCCCAGGAGGGTCGCGGCGAAGGCCGAGGACAGCACCGGGGTGAAGTAGGAGGCGGTGGAGATCAGCGTCATGTTCCCGCGCAGGATGCCCAGGTTCCACAGCGCATAGCCGCTGGCGATGGCCGAACTGGCGGCCAGCAGGCCGAGGCCGCTGCCCCCTGTGAGTGGCGGAATGACTTCGGCGCTGAAGGCGTACTTGATCCACAACGCCACCGCGGTCATGGCGAAGAACACCACCACGCCGTTCTTGCCGTCCGCGTAGCGCCGCGTGACGTTGCAATACAGCGCCCAGATCAGCGCGCCGCTGGCGGCCAGCGTGTAGCTCAGCGGGTTGGAGGCGATGTTGGCGGCGATGCCGGCCAGCGAAATGCCCTCGCCGCTGACGATCCAGACGATGCCGAACAGCGCCATCGCCGTGCCGGGGACGATGCCCCAGCGCGCCTTCTGGCCATTCATCGCGATGGCCAGCAGCACGGTCAGGCAGGGCCACAGGTAGTTGACCAGACCGACCTCGATGGCCTGCTTGCCGCTGTTGGCGAAGCCCAGGGACAACGAGAAGCACAGCTCGTAGGCGACGAACAGCAGACAGCCGAGCAGCAGGTACAGGCGCGGAAAGGAGCGCAGCCGCGGCCGGCCGACGAAGATCAGCAACAGCACCGCGCCCAGCGAATAGAGCAACGCCGCGCCGCCGATCGGCCCGAGGCTCTGCGCCACGTGGCGGATCAGCCCGGTGGCGGTGCTCCACAGCAGGACCGCCATCAACCCGCAGAGCGTGGCGCCGCGTTCACCGACTACTGGCATGGCTGCACTCCGGCCCCTGAAGAAAAAGCCGCGAGTCTATACGAACGACCATGGCGAACACATGCCCGCCGCGCCGGTCCGGCGTTCGTCGCTTAAAGCGTCGATGCGGGGGCCGACAACGGGATCGTTTCTGGAATAATCGCCGTCTCCAGACGCGCGGCCGAAGCACAACGCCGCTGCGCAATTCATCAGCCGCCCACGGTGACAGCATGATTGAGGTAACCGAAGTTTCCATCGCCGAGCTGCGCGCCGCACTCGAGTCCGGCCGGACCACTGCGGTCGAGCTCGTGCAGGCGTATCTGGCGCGGATCGCCGCCTATGATCCGGCTGACACGCCCACCGCGCTCAACGCGGTGGTGGTGCACAACCCCGAGGCGCTCGCCGAGGCCGAGGCCGCCGATGCCCGTCGCGCCCGTGGCGAAACCCTCGGCCCGCTGGACGGCATCCCCTACACCGCCAAGGACAGCTATCTGGTGAAAGGGCTCACCGCCGCCTCCGGCAGCCCGGCGTTCAAGGACCTGGTCGCCCATCGCGATGCCTTCACCATCGAACGCCTGCGCGCCGCCGGGGCGATCTGCCTGGGCAAGACCAACATGCCGCCGATGGCCAACGGCGGCATGCAGCGCGGCGTCTACGGCCGGGCGGAAAGCCCGTACAACGCCGACTACCTGACCGCGCCCTTCGCCTCCGGCTCGTCCAACGGCGCCGGCACCGCGACCGCCGCCAGCTTCGCCGCCTTCGGCCTGGCCGAGGAAACCTGGTCGAGCGGCCGCGGCCCGGCCTCGAACAACGGCCTGTGCGCCTACACGCCGTCGCGCGGGGTGATCTCGGTGCGCGGCAACTGGCCGCTGACGCCGACCATGGACGTGGTCGTGCCCTATGCGCGGAGCATGGCCGACCTGCTCGAAGTGCTCGACGTGGTGGTCGCCGAGGACAGCGACACGCGCGGCGACCTGTGG
>DIEE01000059.1:0-274 GCA_002418465.1 Pseudomonas sp. UBA5782
CCGGCCTGGGCCAGGTGCGCGGTGGCGCCGGCGCGCTGCTGCACTTGCTCGGCGGCGGAGTCGAGGCTGGTGGCGGCCCAGAAGTCCTTGAGGAACTTGCGGTCCTGGCGTTTCAGCCGGCTGAACTGGATCGCCTTGATCAGGGCCAGGCCCCAGGTGATGACGGAGAAGCCGATCAGCAGCCAGATGACCACGTGTTCGACGGAGGCGAAGGGGTTGGTGAGCAGGTCCATGGTGTGTTCCTCGTGCAGCGAAAGCGAAAAATTGGGGGGTG
>DIEE01000059.1:321-17996 GCA_002418465.1 Pseudomonas sp. UBA5782
GAGCTTGAAATCGATGGGGACACTGACCCAGCCGTCCTGTGCTTCGTCACCGCGCTTGGCGGGCACGAAGCTCCACTGGCGCACGGCCTGCAGCGCGGCCTTGTCCAGCGCTTCGCGGCCACTGGAGGTCTGCACCTGGATCTCGCTGGGGCGTCCGTTGGCCAGCACGTGCACACGCAGCAGCACGGTGCCTTCCCAGCCGCGTCGCTGGGCCAGCGAGGGGTATTCGGGCGCCGGGTTCTTCAGGTAGCCGGCGTTGGCCGAAGGCGGGGTCAGCGGTGCGGGCGCAGGCGGCGCCGGGGGCGTCGGCGCAGCGACGGGAGCCGGAGCCGGAGGCGCCGGTTGCTCGACGGGTTTCGGCGCGGGCTTGGGCGCCGGCTTGGCCACCGGTTTGGGTTTGGGAATCGGCTTGGGCGGCGGCGGTTTCACCGCCAGCTCCTCGACCACCGGCGGCGGTGGCTCCTGCACCACCGGCTCGGGGATCGGTTCGGGTGGTGGCGGCTCGACCACCGGCGGCGCCNNGTCATTGGCGGCACCTGCGGCGGCACCTCGGGCAGCACCGGTTCGGGCCGCTGGCTCAACCAGAAGAGCAGCCCGCCGTGCAGGGTCAGGGCGAACAGGCCGAGCAGCCAGGCTTCGCGGCGGCTCAGTGAAGCCTGTCGCGCCTGGCTGCCCAGGCGCTGATGACTCAACGCCTGGCGAACCTCCACTCCCAGGCCACGCACCTCGCCGGCACGGCGTGGCGCGTACCCCGGAATCTGTGGTTGGGCGTTCAGGGCATTGCCCATGGAAACTTCTCCTCTCGACGACCGCACAGGTGCGGTCTTGCATTCATCAGGACAGGAGCAACCGCCATGCCAGCACTAAAAAATTACTTTATGACATTGATATGTAAGGACTTTTTTTGAGAATTCGGGGTTTTCCAGCGAACATCCGTCACGCCGACTGCTGCTCCAGCAACAGCCGATCCGCAGCCTGCTCAATAACCCACAGCACCTGTCGCGCTGTCGCCGCCCTCCTCCGGGCAAAAAAAATCCCGGCCGGGGCCGGGATCAAGGGTCTCCTGCTCGGAGCCTGGAGCGATCAGTAGCGTGCGGTGAAGCTCACCCCGGCGGTACGCGGGTCGCCGTAGACAATGACGAACTGATCGAGGGCGGCGCTGCCGTTCGGCCGACCATGGACCAGGTACTTCTTGTCGGTGAGGTTGTTGACGAAGCCGGTGACGCTGTATTTCTCATCCGGCGTGTAATAGGTCAGGTGCGCGTTGACCAGGCTGTAGTCGTCCTGCGACATGCGTTTCTCATCGGCCTTCTCCTGACGGTTAGCGAGGAAGAACTCACGGCTGCGGAAGCTGACGTCGCCGCCGACCACCACCTTGCCGGCGGCCGACAGCGGGATGGTGTAGTCCGCACCGAACGCCGCAGTGCGTTTGGGCGCGCGGGCGAACGCGTTGCCGCTGTAGTCGCCGACCAGCACTCCGGTGGTCGGGTTGCGGTCCTCGAAATCGGTGTACTCGGTATCCAGATAGGCAAGCGCCGCCTGCAAATGCAGGTTTTCGGTGGGCTGCGCTTCGAGGGTCAGCTCGACGCCCTTCACCGTGCCCTGGGCGCCGTTGGTAAGCGCGCTGGTGGTGATGTTGTTGTTGAAGGTGGTCACGTTGACCTGGATGTCCTCGTAGTCGTAGTAGAAGACGTTGGCGTTGGCATGCAGACGCCCGTCGAACCACTCGGACTTGATGCCGAACTCGTAGGAGTCGAGGTATTCCGGGTCCACCGAGGTGAGCTGACCCAGCGAGGTGGACAGCCCGGTGTTGAAACCGCCGGAACGGAAGCCGTGGGCGTAGCGGAAAAACGCCCGCAGGTTGTCGTTGAAGCGGTACTCCGGGGTGATGTCGTAGGTGAAGGCGTCCCAGCTCTTGTCCAGGCTGCTCGAACCGTTGCTGCCAGGGGTGGCCTGGGGTTGCAGCTCGCCGGTCCCGGCGTTGCGCACCAACTGGGTCAGGTTGAGGTCGATGTCCTTCTTCTCCAGCGTCCAGCGCAGGCCGCCGGTGAGGCTGAACTTGTCGGTGAAGTCATAGGTGACGTTGCCGAACAGCGCATAGCTGTCGGTGTTGTGGTCGTAGTTCAGGTTGCGGTAGACCGGGTTGGTCGCGCCGAGCTGGTTGGACGCGCCGCTGGGCAACAGGCCGATCGGAATGGTCCGCTGCGCGCTGCTGTCGAGGTCCTCGTGGAAGAAGTGCGAGCCGAGAATCCAGCGCAGCAGCTCGTCCTGCGGCGAGGTCAGGCGGAATTCCTGGGAGTACTGGCGATAGCTGTTGCTGGTGTCGGTGTAGCCGTTGAGGTCGTAGGGCGCGTAGTCCGAATCGAGCAGGGTGTCCTGGTCGATCCAGTCGATGGCGCTGATCGAGGTGAGCCTGTAGTCGCCGATGTCGTAGTTGAAGGTCAGCGAAGTGCCGTCGTGCTCCAGGCGATTGTCCTCATTGGTGTTCAGCTCGATGTAGCGGCCTTCCGGACGCACGTAGGCGCCACCGTAGTAGCTGCCAGTGGGTAGCGAGCCGTTGCTGCCGTCGCCTTTGAATACCCGGGTGTGCACCTTCCACAGGGCTTCGAGGTCCGGGTTCAGCTTGGCCAGCACCTGCAGGCGCGCGGCCTTCTTGTTCTCGTCGCCGTAGCTCTGGTCGGCGGTGAGGTTCTTGGTGAAACCGTCGCGCTCTTCGGAATACAGCGCCAGGCGTGCGGCGATGCGGTCGTCCACCAGCGCGCCACCGATGGCNNTCAGGGTGGCGTAGCCGTCGGTGTCGAAGCCCGGTTTCTTGGAGATCACGTTGACCGCGCCGCCGGTGGTGTTCTTGCCGTATAGCGTGCCCTGCGGGCCGCGCAGGATCTCGATGCGCTCGAGGTCGAACAGCGGGCCGCCACCGGCGATGGGCGCATTCAGGTAGACGTCGTCGGCGTAGATGCCGACCGGGTAGACGGTCGCCGCACCGGTGTCGCCGGCGCCCAGGCCGCGGATGATCCAGCGCGGACGGGCGTTGCCGTCGGGGTTCTTCGCCGAGGCGTTGGGGGTGAAGGTGGTTACGTCGCCGATGTAGCGCGAGCCCTCGGCGGTGAGGTTCTCGCCCTTGACCACGGAAATCGCCGTGGGGATTTCCTGCTCGGTTTCCTCGCGGCGCTGCGCGGTGACCGTAACGGTCTTCAGCGCGGTGGACTTGCTCGCGCCCTCCTCGCTCGACGTGGCGACGCCCGACGTAGCGACGTCCTCGGCATGGGCAAGACCGCCGAACGAGCCGGACAGCAGCAGACTCAGCCAGATTCCCCGGGTAATAGGATTGACGCGATGCATGTGTGCTCCAAATGTGCGAAAGGCAAACTTCGAATGGAAATAGGCAACTTTGAAGTTGCTTTTAATGAATGTGGCAAGGGGCTATAGCAGGCGCTGTGCCAAGTGTTGATACAGCCTTTGGTTATTTTCAATCCATTGAAATATAAGTATTTTTTTATAAATCGAAGAGAAACTTCAGGAGTTCCCCGAACGCATTTCGTATTTACCTCGGTCCCCTGCGGACGCCCTGCTGTCCAGGCAACAGCGAAGGTGTGTTTCGGTTGTTGCTGGAGCAACACCCGCTGCTGCGGACGCAATGAAAAAGGCCGTCAGCTAGCGGATAGCTGACGGCCTTCGGAACCGACCTACAGGCTCAGGCGAGCTTGCCGGCGGCCTTCCATTGGGCGAGCAAGTGTCGGGCTTCCTGCAACGGCGTCTGATCGACCCAGGACGCGAAATCGAAATCCTTGTCGATGAAACCGTGGGCGAGGAGGAAATCCTTTTGCACCCGCAGGCTGTCGACGATGTCGTCGTCGAGGCGCAACTGCAGGCCATCGCTGACGCTGTCGTAGCTCGCCAGCAGGTTGCCGACCGGCACGCCGAGGTCCTGCGCGACGAGTTCGGCGGCCTCCTCCGGATGCGCCGCGGCCCACTCTGTGGCCTGCAGCAGCCGCGCGAGGTAACGCACGACGATGTCGCGACGCTCCTCGAGCAAGGCGCGGCTGACCACCAGACCGCGCAGTACCGAAGGATGCACGCGGGCGCGCGGATCGGAATGCTCGTGCAGGTCGTAGAGCGTCTGCACGTCGGCGAACGCTGCCACCTCGGCTGGCAGTCGCGCGGAGATCACCTCGACGTCGCCAAGGATCAGCCGCGCGACCAGCACCCGCGCCAACTCGACGAAATGATCCTTCTTCGGCGCCCCCGCCGCTGCCGCCGGAATCGACGGCTTGGAAATACGCACCAGTTCGACGTCGTCCAGGGTCAGCCCGACGGTCGCCAGGGTTGCCGAGTAGATCTTCAGCTGCTGGGCGATCAGCAGGTCGAAGGACGCCTCGTGATTGCCGATCAGCGCCAGGCGTTTGCCTTTCAGCTCGGCCGGCGAGTCGATGCCCGAACCGCGCAGGCTGAGCAGCGGATAGGACCCTTTCAGCCAGGCCAGTGCGACGACCTTGTTGTCCACGCCATTGGACTTGGCCCAGACCGCCGGCGCGTGGCCGGCGTTGCGCACCCACAGCCGCTCGTGGTGCGCGTAGTCGAGCTTGCCGGTGAAGCCGATGGACTTGAACTGAGTGTCCAGCCCCGGTTCGTCGGCGAACTCCTCCTGCAGATAACCGAGCTGGTAGGCCAGCGCGGATGCGGTCGGCACGGCCGGGCAACGGGTCAGGCTGAGGCTGGTGAGCGCCGCCGGCGCGGGCGTTTCGAGGGTGGCTTCAGTCATGCGCTTGCTCCTTGAAGGTGTGGAGCGCTTTCATTGAAAGCGCTGCAGGATGTCGCGACCGTTGCCGAGGATCGCCTCGAGATCGGCGGCCGGCAGGTCGGCCGTGCGGAACTGTGCGAGCACCTTGTCGCTGGGCAGCAGCGGGTAGTCCGAGCCGAACAGGATGTGCCCAGTGCCGAAGGTGCGCACCGCCAGGGCCAGCGCCTGCGGGTCGGTACCGAGGATGCCGGTGTCGATGTACAGGCGGCGCAGGCCGGGCAGCGGGCTGGGTAATCCTTCGCGCTGGACCCGCGCCTCGATCGAGCCGGTGATGAACGGCAGCACGCCGCCGAGCATCGCCAGTTGCACGCTGACGTCCGGGTAGGCGTCGAGGAACGGGGTCAACCCGAGGGTGATCCAGGCGCCGGCGAACTGCGAGGTCGACTCCAGCAACCAGCGCGCGGTGGCGGCGTCGGCTGCCGGCGGATGCGACCACTGGCCGGGAACGCTCGGGTGCGCCAGCCCGGTGTGCAGGTAGATGTGGCTGCGGTGCTTCTGCGCCACCTCGAAGATCGGCGCCAGCGCCTCGGCACCGGCCAGGTTGAGAAAGGCGCCGGCCGGCAGCACGGCGCCAATGAAGCCCAGCTCGCGGTGAGCGCGGTCCAGCTCGGCGGCGGACCAGGCGATATCCGCGGTGGTCAGCGCGGCCAGGCCGCTGAGGCGCTGCGGGTACCGGGCGACCAGCTCGGCGAGGTCGTCGTTGTAGGTGCCGAACAGTTCGCGGGCATCCGCCGCGTCCAGCGCCGGGTCGACGCCGAGGGTGGTCGGCCAGGAGATCACCTGGCGCTCGATGCCCGCCTCATCGATGTGCGCGATGCGCGTCGGGCCGTCGAAGAACGACGGGCCGATCGGTAGCGTGCGGCGCAGCACCGAGGATTTCACCTCGAAGCCGATCTCGCCCTGCTCGTTGCGGACGATGCGCGGCGCCTGCTCACGACGCTCGAGGAACGCCAGGGCATTGGGCGACAGCCAGTGGGTATGCCAGTCGATGATCCGGCTCATGTCAGGATTTCCTCGCGTCGGCAGCTTCCGGCTTGGCCTGGAAGCGCGAAGGGAAACGCACGGCGACGTCGTTGAGGGCGAAGTCGCCGACGGTGCGCAGGGAAAGGATCAGCGGATCGTGGGTGGCCAGGGTGCGGGCGTCTCGCCAGAAACGATCGAAGTTGTTGTCCTGGTTGCTGCCACGGCCGCCGGCGAACTCGAACACCTTCGGGGTGATTTCCAGTGCCACCTGGGAGCTGTTGGAGCGCAGTGCGAGGGTCTTGGCGGCGAGCACGCCGAGCTCTTCCTCGCTGATCTGCGCGCGCTTGTCCCAGCCGACCTGGAGCTCTTCGATGGTCTTGTCGAAATAGGCCAGCGCGGCCTGCGCCTTGATCCACAGTTCGCCGTACTGGGTGAGGATCAGCGGGTCCTTGGCCAGCGACGCGGCGCCGGGAGAGATCGACTGGCGGGTGTCGTTGCGCGCGTAATCGCGGGCGGTGTCCAGCGCGGCCAGGGCCGAGCCGAGGTACACGGCGGAGTAGTAGACCGCGCCGAAGGTGGTCCAGAACGGCAGCGCGGACAACTGCGCGCCGGCGTGTTTCCACGGGATTACCTCATCGGCGAACAGACGCACGTTGTCGAACACCACGGTACTGGAGTCGGCGCCGCGCAGGCCGATCTGCTTCCAGTCGTCCTCGAAGCGGATGCCTTCGCGGTCGGTCGGCAGGTAGCCGTAGATGTAGTGCGTGCGGTCGCTGTGCTCGGCCAGCACGGTGGTGATCTCGGCCAGCGGCGCGCCGGTGTTCCACTTCTTGCGCCCGTTGATCACGTAGCCGCCCTCGGGATGCGGCTCGGCGAGGAAGTCGCGGTTCACGTACTGGGTGACGTTGCCCCAGTACCAGCGGTTCTCCACCGCCTTGCGCACGATGGCCTCGTTGTGGCCGACGAAGTCGTGGAACAGCGGCACCGCCGAGTTGTAGAAGTGGAAGCCGAGCAAGGCGCCGACCGAGCCGTCGCCGCGGGCGATCTCCAGTACCGACCAGGCGGCCTCGCGTACGCTGCCGCCGCCACCGCCGAACTCGCTGGGATAGAACAGGTTGACCAGGCCGGTCTCGCGCAGGCGGCGGATCTGTTCCACCGGACGCGCGTGCTGGCTGTCACGCTGGTTGGCCTGCTGGCGGAACTCGGCGCCCAGTTGGCGCGCCAGACCGATCCAGTCCTTCGGATAGGGCAAATGCGGGATGTCGTTGCTGGACAGGTGGCGATTGATCGCGTCCTTGGCCTGCGCCGTCGCGAGATTAGTCATGGTGGACCTCGGTAGTGGATGTGTGGGCGGAAAGAGGCGCGGCATCGGCCGCGGTGGATCTGCCGAGCACGACGCTCAGCGCCAGCCAGACCAGGCCGGCCAGCAGGTAACAGGCCGGCGCCACCAGCAGCGCGCGCTGCAGGCCGAAGGCGTCGGAGAGATGGCCGATCAGCTCGGGGGCGACGATGCCGGAGGTCCCGCCGCTGATCACCACGGAGAAGGACACGGCGCTGGTGCGCAGGTAGGCCGGCACGGTTTCCACGATCAGCGTGGTCAGAGTGCCGGCGCTGAGGCCGAAGATGACGATGCCGGCGACGATGAGCGCCTGGCTGGTGGCCACGTCATTGGCGGTGTAGGCGAGCAGGTAGAGCGGCGCGGCGATCAGCGAGGTGCTCGCCAGGAAGGCCGGGAAACCCCAGCGCCGGCCGCGCAGCAGCAGGCTCGACAGGTAACCGCCGATCAGCCCGGCCGGTGCGGTGTAGAGCAGCACCTGGGCAAGGAACAGCGAGGCCTGCTGGTTGGGGATGGCGTAGGTGCGGTACAGGTAAGCCGGAATCCAGATCTGCGTCATCATCGCGGTGAAGAAGAAGAACAGCCCCAGCGAGTGCAGCAGGTAGCCGGGATAGCGGAACACCGCCAACCCCTCGCGGAAGCTCAGCTTGTGGCGGACCACTGCCGCCCCGTCGCTGGCGCCGAGCTGCGGCTCCCTGATCCACAGCAGCACCAGTGCCAGCAACAGGCCGGGAATCCCGGCGATGTAGAAGGCGACGCGCCAGCCGTATTCGGCGGCCAGCCAGCCACCCAGCGCCAGCGCCACGGCCGAGCCGATCTTGTTGCGCAGCATGTACAGCGAGAACACCAGGTTGCGCCACTTTGGCCGGTACAGATCGGCCAGCCAGCTCGGCGCCAGGCCACCGTAGGCGGCCTCGCCGAAGCCGGTCAGCACGCGCCAGAACAGCAAGCCGAGAAAGCCTTCGGCCCAGCCGCTGGCGATCGAGGCGAAGCTCCACAGCGCGACGCCGGCGAACAGCACCGGCTTGCGGCCGAAGCGGTTGGCCAGGTAGCCAAACAGTGGCGCGCCGACGATCCCGGCGATGGTGAAAGACGACGACAGGCGGCCGATCTGTTCGTCGCTGAGGCCGAAGTGTTCCTTGATCGGGGTGATCAGCGAGGAAATGATCATCGCGTCGACCACGCAGACGATGCCCAGTGCGAGCATGAAGGCCAGCGACAGGTGGGCCTGCAGGTCACTGCTGCCAATTCCGCCCAGCGGCGTGGTCTTGAGGGGGGGCGCAACGGTATCCAGCGCAGCCATCGGTTGCCTCGTGAGAGCGAAGGGGCTGCGGGTCCGGCCGAATGGCGGCGGGAAAACGGCGAGCTCGAAAGAAATCGGTGTGCGGGGCGGGATGAGCCGGTCGGCTGTTCCACCCTTGGCAATGGGTAGATAGCAGCAAGCATGCCAGCCACTTCCGGGCGCCGATGGATTGGCTGCAAGCCAGAAACCACGCGCCTTTCAGCTTTCCAAGGAGACTTGATCGGAGTGCGTGCGCCAGCCTCTGCCGGCGCGACTGCTCGGCTGTCAGCAGCGGTTGCTGATGGACTGCTGCCTGAGCAGCAGCCCGCGAGCGAGATAGGCGGGCTGCTTCAAATCGCCCGGCGCAGGTTGCCGGAAAGCACGTCGTGCAGCGGCCGCGCGTCGATCCACTCGCCGACGTCTAGCCGACTGTCGATGAAGTTCCAGCGCAGCAGGAAGTCGGCAAAATCCTGCAGCGCGCGGATCGGCCCGTCATCGAGCGTGGTACGCAGTTGGCGATGGGCGAACTCGCCATGCGCGGCAGTCACCAGCTGTTCGCTGGTGTTCATCTCGCGCGCCAGCAGCCGGCGGGTTTCCTCTGGATGCGCCCAAGCCCACTGCTCCGCGCGCAGTACGGTATCCACCACGCGCACGGCGGAATCGTAATGCCGCTCGATCAGGCCGCGGTCCACCGTCAGCGTACGCGGCGTGCCGTTGCTGGCACGGATCAGTGGTTCGGGGTGCGAGCCGGTGTCGATCACCGCGTGCAGTCCGAACTCGCGAGCCAGGTGCACGGCGCCGGCACCCTTCAGGAAAATCGCATCGATGTCGCCACGCAGCAGGCCGATCAGTTCGTTGTTGCGCCGCATCACGCGGTTGCCGCTGTAGAGCGCCGGCGCGCTGACCACGTAGTTGAGCCAGTCGTCGCTGTAGGTGCCGCCATAGGGATAGTCGACCAGTTCGACATCGGCGACTTCCAGGCCCTCCAGCTTCAGCGCGTTCTCCAGCGAACGCAGCGCCTGGGCACGGGTGAAGTCGATCTGCACGTTGGCCCATTTGGGCAGTCCGAAGCGGCGGTTCTTCAGGTCGCGCACGCTGCGCACGCCGCTTTCGGCGGTGGTCAGGATCAACTGCACCTCGTCGCACCAGGACACCCCGAGCAGATGCGTCGGGTTGCCGTTGGCGTGGGTCCAGATCGCCGGCACGCTGCTGCCATGGCGGACCGAGTTGGTCAGATGATGATCGAAGTGCGCCTCGCGGATTTCCCGCTCGCCGGAACCACGCAGGTCCTGGACGCTGGTGCCGGCCGCGCGAAAGGCTTCCGCCAGACGCCCGGTCTGCGCGGCGATGCCGAGCCCGGTGGGGGCCGGGCTGTTGGTGTACCAAAGCGTATCGAGGAGTTGGCTCATGTCGTTTCCGCTGTTTCCCGGGAAGTGAAAGCCGCCGGGCATCCTGCCCACGGCAATTCGGGAAGGTAGCAACCGATATGCCAGCGCCCTGCCCCGTTCGGCGACAAGCCCGCCAGGCACCGCCCCGGGCGCGGCAAACAACTTGCACACGTCTTTCCAGGCAGTTCGTCGAGCCACTCGCGCGGTAAAAAGTGTTGCCCTGCAAGCAACCGCTGCTGATCGACTGCTGCTCACGCAGCAACGCATCCAGCGCTATTAAAATCGAATATATAAATTCGAATTAATAATTTTTTGCTCTATCAGGAGCTGATGCACTATGTGCTGGCTTCTCCATGTATCAGGACTCTCCACCATGTCGCTGCTCACTCATCCCAATGCGCGGGAGCTGACCAAATCGGTCCGCGCCACGGTGCTGGTCTTCGAAGACCCGCGCTCGCAGGAGCTGCTCAACCGTATCGAACGGCTGGCGCCCAGCGAGGCGAATGCGCTGATCATCGGCGAGACCGGCACCGGCAAGGAGCTGGTGGCGCGGCATATCCATCACCTGAGCCAGCGTCGCGATCGTCCTTTCGTTGCGGTTAACTGCGGCGCCTTCGCCGAAACCTTGGTGGAAAGCGAGTTGTTCGGTCACGAGAAAGGCGCCTTCACCGGCGCCATCACCAGCAAGGCCGGCTGGTTCGAGGCGGCCAGCGGCGGCACGCTGTTTCTCGACGAAATCGGTGACCTGCCGCTGAGCATGCAGGTCAAGCTGCTGCGCGTGCTGCAGGAGCGCGAAGTGGTGCGCCTCGGCTCGCGCACGCCGATCCCGATCAATGTGCGGCTGGTAGCGGCGACCAACGTCAACCTGGCCGACGCGGTGGTCGCCGGGCATTTCCGCGAGGATCTGTTCTACCGCCTGCACGTCGCCACCATCCGCCTGCCGCCGCTGCGCGAGCGACCGGGCGACATCCTCGCGCTGGCCGAATTCTTCGTCGAACAGCATTGCCAGCGCCTCGGCTACAGTCGCGCGCGTCTTTCGCCGGAGGCCGAGCGCACGCTGCTGCTGCACACCTGGCCGGGCAACATTCGCGAGCTGGAAAACGCCATCCACCATGCGCTGCTGGTCTGCCGCGACGGCCGCGTGCAGCCCGCCGACCTGCAACTGGCGGACCTGCGTGCACCGGCAGTGCGACAGGAGCCAAAGCCGGCGGCGCTCGGGGCGGGCGATGGCGAGGCGAATCTGGAAGCGGCGCTGATCGAGCTGTTCGAGCGCAACCAGGCGGACCTCTTCGATCACCTGGAAAGCGTGCTGTTTCGCACCGCCTACCGTTATTGCCACGGCAACCAGCTGCAGACCTCGCGCCTGCTCGGCATCAGCCGGAACATCGTGCGTGCGCGCCTGGAGAAGATCGGCGAACTGGAATCGCCCGGTTCGCGGCTGGCCAACCTGCGCTGAAAACGGCAAAAAAAGCCCCGACCTGATCGCTCGGGCCGGGGTTGGGTACATCGTGGCATCTGCGCTACGGCGTCAGCTCACGCCAGGTCGAAACGGTCGAGGTTCATCACCTTGGTCCAGGCCGCGACGAAGTCCGTGACGAATTTCTCCTGCGCATCGGTGCTCGCGTAGACCTCCGCGATGGCGCGCAGCTGCGCGTGCGAACCGAACACCAGGTCGACACGGCTGCCGGTCCACCTGACCGCGCCGGTCTTGCGCTCGCGCCCTTCGAACAGGTCCTTCGCCGGCGACAGCGCGCGCCATTCCACGCCCATGTCCAGCAGGTGGGTGAAGAAGTCGTTGCTGAGGGTTTCCGGGCGCTGGGTGAACACGCCGTGGGCGGTCTGACCGACGTTGGTATCCAGCACGCGCAGGCCGCCGACCAGCACGGCCATCTCCGGTGCGGTGAGCGTCAGCAACTGCGCCTTGTCCACCAGCAGCGCCTCGGCGGAGACCTTGTAGTGGCCCTTGAGGTAATTGCGGAAGCCATCGGCGATCGGCTCGAGGAAGCCGAACGACTCCACGTCTGTCTGCTCCTGCGAGGCGTCCATCCGGCCCGGCGTGAACGGCACCGTCAGCGTGTGCCCGGCGTTCTTCGCCGCCTGCTCGACGCCGGCACCGCCGGCCAGCACGATCAGGTCGGCCAGGGAAATCTTCTTGCCGCCGGACTGCGCCGCGTTGAAGGCGCCCTGGATTTCCTCCAGGGTGGTCAGCACCTTGGCCAGTTGCTCGGGCTGGTTGGCCTGCCAGAATTTTTGCGGCGCCAGGCGCAGACGCCCGCCGTTGGCGCCGCCGCGCTTGTCGGAACCGCGGAAGGTTGAGGCCGCAGCCCAGGCGGTCGATACCAGCTGCGCCACCGACAGCCCCGAGGCGAGCACCTTGGCCTTCAGCGCACTGATGTCGGCCTCATCCACCAAGGCGTGATCGACGGCGGGAATCGGGTCCTGCCAGAGCAGTTCCTCGGTGGGCATTTCCGGACCGAGATAACGCGCCAGCGGGCCCATGTCGCGGTGGGTCAGCTTGAACCAGGCGCGAGCGAAGGCATCGCTGAGCTGATCCGGATTCTCCAGGAAGCGCCGGGCGATCTTTTCGTAAGCCGGGTCGAAGCGCAGGGCCAGGTCCGAGGTGAGCATGGTCGGCGCGCGGCGCTTGCTCGGGTCATGGGCATCGGGAATCTTGCCGGCGCCGGCGCCGTTCTTCGGCTGCCACTGGTGCGCGCCCGCCGGGCTCTTGGTCAGCTCCCAGTCGAAGCCGAAGAGGTTCTCCAGGTACTCGTTGCTCCATTGCGTCGGAGTCGAGGTCCAGGTTACTTCCAGGCCGCTGGTGATGGCGTCGCCGCCCTTGCCGGTGCCGAAGGTGCTTTTCCAGCCCAGGCCCTGCTCTTCCAGGCCGGCGGCTTCAGGCTCGGCGCCGACGTTGTCCGCCGGGCCCGCGCCGTGGGTCTTGCCGAATGCGTGGCCGCCGGCGATCAGCGCCACCGTTTCCTCGTCGTTCATCGCCATGCGGCCGAAGGTTTCGCGAATGTCCCTGGCCGAGGCGACCGGGTCCGGATTGCCTTCCGGGCCTTCCGGGTTCACGTAGATCAGGCCCATCTGCACGGCGGCGAGCGGGTTTTCCAGGTTGCGCTCGCCCTGGTCGGTGCGGCTTTCTTCCTCGCCGTGCTTTTCCGGCTCGGCGACCAGGTCGCCCTCGCCCGGCGGCTGCATGTCCTTGCTGCCCTTGCCGTAGCGGTTGTCGCCGCCCAGCCAGGTGGTTTCGGTGCCCCAGTAGACGTCCTCTTCCGGTTCCCAGACGTCGGCGCGACCGCCGGAGTAGCCGAAGGTCGTGAAGCCCATGGACTCCAGCGCGACGTTGCCGGTGAGGACGATCAGGTCGGCCCAGGAGATGTTGCGGCCGTACTTCTGCTTCACCGGCCAGATCAGCCGGCGCGCCTTGTCCAGGCTGACGTTGTCGGGCCAGCTGTTGAGCGGTGCGAAACGCTGCTGGCCGGCACCGGCGCCGCCACGGCCGTCACCGGTGCGGTAGGTGCCGGCGCTGTGCCAGGCCATGCGGATGAACAGCGGGCCGTAGTGGCCGAAGTCCGCCGGCCACCAGTCCTGCGAGTCGGTCATCAGCGCGCGCAGATCCTGTTTCACCGCCTCGAAATCGAGGCTCTTGAACGCCGCGGCGTAATCGAACTCCTCGCCCATCGGGTCGGATAGTGGGGAGTGCTGATGCAGAATCTTCAGGTTCAGCTGGTTCGGCCACCAGTCACGGTTGCTGGTGCCGCCGCCGGCGGCGTGATTGAACGGGCATTTCGATTCGGTGGACATGGGCATTCTCCTTCCCGGTACGCATGCGCCGCTGCAACCGGAGCGGCTGCCAGGCGGCGATGTCGATCAGAACATGGACGTGAAAGTCGACCGATCAGCCGATCGGCCCGGCCTTGCAAGAGGACTGAGTGGGAGAGGACGGGCCACGGCGGTGATGTGATCGGGGTTCATCTCTTGTCTCCTAATCAGGTTCGACTGGCGGCTATTCCAGTGTCAGACAAGACTAGCGCCTGTCGAGGAGAGGTCTAATACACGCCGCCTTGCTCCCCGATAGGCAAAGTCTTTCGACCAGCGCATCGAAGCACGGACCGGGCCCGCTGCTGACGATGCGGTGAGGAGTGTGACGATTCGTCCGCCCCTCGTATTGGACGCATGCACTCCAGCCTTGGAGTCGGCGGCGGTTCTGCTGGGCCGGCGTCGACGGGGCGAGCGCGTCCATGATTCCCCATGGCGGGGAGCTTCAGCACCAAGCGGGCAGACGCGCGGTCGGCGGTCAGCGTGCTCCATGAAAAAGCCCCGCACTGGCGGGGCTTCTTCATGGCGACGAGGCGTGCGTCAGACGATCACGCCCTGGCTGCGCAGGTAGTCGTCGTAGCTGCCGGAGAAGTCGGTCACGCCGTTCTCCGACAGCTCGATGATCCGCGTGGCCAGGGAGCCGACGAACTCGCGGTCGTGGCTGACGAAGACCAGCGTGCCCGGATAGTTCTCCAGCGCCAGGTTCAGCGCCTCGATGGATTCCATGTCCAAGTGGTTGGTCGGTTCGTCCATCACCAGCACGTTGGGCTTTTGCAGGATCAGCTTGCCGAACAGCATGCGGCCCTGCTCGCCACCGGAGATCACCTTGACCGACTTGAGGATCTCGTCGTTGGAGAACAGCATCCGGCCCAGCGTGCCGCGGATGACCTGCTCGCCCTGGGTCCACTGCCCCATCCAGTCGAACAGGCTGACGTCGTCCTCGAAGTCGTGGGCATGGTCCTGCGCGTAGTAGCCAACCTCGGCGCTCTCGGTCCACTTCACCGTGCCGGCGTCCGGGGTCATTTCACCTACCATGGTGCGCAGCAGGGTGGTCTTGCCGATGCCGTTGGGGCCGATGATCGCCACGCGCTCGCCGGCTTCGACGACAAAGCTGAAATTCTTGAACAGCGGCTTGCCGTCGAAGCCCTTGGACATCTTCTCGATGGTCACGGCCTGGCGGTGCAGCTTCTTGGTCTGCTCGAAGCGGATGAACGGGCTGACCCGGCTCGACGGCTTGACCTCGGCCAGCTGGATCTTGTCGATCTGCTTGGCGCGCGAGGTGGCCTGCTTGGCTTTCGAGGCGTTGGCCGAGAATCGGCTGACGAAGGTCTGCAGCTCGGCGATCTGGGCTTTCTTCTTGGCGTTGTCCGACAGCAGTTGCTCGCGCGACTGGGTCGCAGCGGTCATGTACTCGTCGTAGTTGCCAGGGAACAGGCGCAGCTCGCCGTAATCCAGGTCGGCCATGTGGGTGCAGACCGAGTTCAGGAAGTGCCGGTCGTGGGAAATGATGATCATGGTGCTGTTACGCGCCGTGAGGATGTTTTCCAGCCAGCGGATGGTGTTGATGTCCAGGTGGTTGGTCGGCTCGTCGAGCAGCAGCACGTCCGGATCGGAGAACAGCGCCTGGGCCAGCAGCACGCGCAGTTTCCAGCCCGGCGCCACTTCGCTCATCGGACCGAAATGCTGGCTCAGCGGGATACCCAGGCCGAGCAACAGCTCGCCGGCGCGGGATTCGGCGGTGTAGCCGTCCATCTCGGCGAACTCGGTTTCCAGCTCGGCCACGGCCATGCCGTCGTCTTCGCTCATTTCCGGCAGCGAGTAGATGCGGTCGCGCTCGGCCTTGACCTTCCACAGCTCCTCGTGACCCATGACCACGGTGTCGATCACGCTGAAGTCTTCGTAGGCGAACTGGTCCTGGCGCAGCTTGCCCAGACGCACGTTCGGCTCGAGCATCACCTGGCCGCCGGACGGCTCCAGATCGCCACCGAGGATTTTCATGAAGGTCGACTTGCCACAGCCGTTGGCGCCGATCAGGCCATAGCGATTGCCATTGCCGAACTTCACGGACACGTTTTCGAACAGCGGCTTGGCGCCGAACTGCATGGTGATGTTTGCGGTGGAGATCAAGGGGTTTACCTATCGATAACTTGAGGATTGCTGGAGTCGTCCGGTAACTGACTCCCAGTCGGAACCAGGGCCGATGCAACGGGCATGCATCGGGCGCAGCATCTGCACGTTAGGGCCGAGCTGTGGGGCAACGAATGCGGGGTTGATGCCAGATTTGTGCATATTGTCGCATAGCTGCGACGGCAGTTGTACGACGGCCGATGGTGAGCGCCCGACGTGCTGAAAACGCTCGATGCCACAAGGCCCTCGGGCGCTCTTCCGCCATGAAGCGCGTTATTCGAACCGGTAGGAAACCCCGCCGCCGACAAACCAGCTGCGTCCTGGCGCGGCTTCGTAGTAGCGATTGTTGCCGTCGCCGACGATCACCGAACCGACGTATTGGCGGTCCAGCAGGTTGTCCAGGCGCACCAGTTGATGCACGGTCAGGACGCCGTAGTGTTGTTCAAAACGGACACGCCAGTTGAACACGCTATAGGCCGGGGCCGGCCTGGCGTTGTTGCTATCCTCCACGTACACCTTGCTGCGATATAGGCCTTCGATGGCGGTGCTGACACCGTCGAGCGGGCGCCAGTCGAGCTCGGTGAACAGCGTGGTGCGCGGTACGCCGGGCAAGTCGTTGCCGCTGTCGATGCTGCGCGTACCGCTGACAAAACTGGAGTCGTACTGCGCGGCCAGGTAGGTATAGGCAAGGCTGGCGCTCCACTGTTGGCCGAGCTGGCTCTCCACGCCCAGCTCGAAGCCCCGACGCAAGGTGCGTCCGGCGTTTTGGTAGCTGGTGCGTCCGTTGCTGTTGGCGAACACCACGATCTCGTCTTCGGTCTGGATCTGGAAAATTGCCGCATTCAACCGCGTGCCGGCGCCGATCAGGGCCTTGAGCCCTGCCTCGTATTGCGTACTGGTGGAGGGATCGAGGTTGTAATTGATGCCGACGGCATTGTTCGGCGCATAGGCCAGCTCGCCCTGGGTCGGAGTCTCGAAACCGCGGCCGGCGCTGATGTAGGTATTCAGTGTCGGGCTGAAGGCATAGCCCAGGCTCAGCGAGGGGCTGGCCTGTGCATAGCGACGATTGCCGCTGTCATCGCCGTTGACCAGGTAATTGTCGTCGACGTCGATTTCCACGCTGCTGTAGCGCAGGCCGCCCTGCAGGGTCCAGTCGCCGAATTTCCAGGTGGCCTGGGCGTAGGGATCGAGGCTGACGGCGGTATCCGTCTCGTCGCGCCGCAAGGCGCCTTTCACGCCAAGTGTGTCCCCGACGAAGTTCTGGTAGCCCTGGCGATCATCTTCGCTGGCGTCGTAGTCTAGGCCCACGACCAGGTCCACCTCTCCCACCGGCTGCAGCCAGCGCAGGCTGCCGCCATGGAAGTTGCGCTCGAAGGCCACCACTCCCCCGCCGAAGTTGTTGTTGGCGGGCGTGCCCCGGGGAATCGACAGGTACTGGATCACGCTGCGCTTGCCGGCATACGCCGAGGCCTGCAGCGTTGCCGCGCCGAGGTAGCGCTCGTAATTGGCACCCAGTTGCTGGTGGTCGATGCTCTTGCGCGTGTTGTACAGCTTGGCATTCGCGGCCACCGAGCGCGGATCGGCCTTGTAGGCGTCCCAGCCCTGCCCCAGCGGATCCTGCGTGCCGTTCTGCTCCAGGTTGCTGTATATCAGCGCCAGCTTGCTGTCGTCGTCGGGCCTGAAAGTGAACTTGGCGAAGGTCTGGTCACGCCGGGCTGCGCTGTGATCGCGATAGCCGTCGGTGTCCATGCGCGAGGCGTCGAGAAGAAAGCCGGCCTGCTCGCCGGCGCCCTCCGCGCTCAGGTGGTTTCTGCCCATGCCATCGCTGCCGACGAGGGTTTCGGCACCGACCTTGGGCGCGCCCTGGGGATCGCGGGAGAACACTTGAATCACGCCACCGGCATTGCTGCCGTAGAGTGTCGAAGCCGGGCCACGCAGCACTTCGATGCGCTCGGC
>DIEE01000059.1:18090-20536 GCA_002418465.1 Pseudomonas sp. UBA5782
CTGTCGCTGACCTGCCGCGAGCCGCTGACCACCAGGGGATTCAGCTCCAGCGCGGACACCGGCGCCTCGGCCGCCTGAACGATGGGAGCGAGCAGGAGGTTCAACAGCAGGGGGTAAGGAGGAATTCGACTCAAGGCTGGGGTCGTCGGCAGTCTGCGGAAAAAGAGCGGTCGCCCATTGTCACATCCGGCGGCGGCCCGTTGGAGAAGATCGCATAGGGGCGACAGGACATGAATGCCTGGGCGCCCTCTCCCGCCACGCGAACGCTTCCGCATGACGGGAGAGACGTTACGCCGGGATCAGTAGAAATAGGCCAGGCGGAACTGCAGCGAGTTGTCGATTTTCGCGCCTTCGCGCACCGTCACATCGCGCATCACCTGCCCCATGACCTGCAGTTGCTTGTTCACCATGGTCGCCACGGTGAATCCGGCGGTGCCGTTGTCATGGCTGGTCGCCAGGGTCTGGCCGTCGAGGGTTTCGCGGCCGCCCCAGTTATGCCGGTAGGACAGCGCTGCGTAGGTATCCGGCGTGAAGTTGTAGCGCAGGTGGTTATGCAGCTGCATCAGCGGGTCGCGCTGGGCGCCGGTGGAGCGCTGGTCTTGGTAGAACTCGGTTTCCGCGATCACGTCCCAGCTGATCTTGTCGGTCAGGCCCTTGATATAGCCGACCTGGAAGTCGACCGCCCAGCGGTTGGCGCTCAGCGCGAAGCCATCGTTCTTTTCGCCGCCGGTGGGTGCGGTGAAGAACACCGACCAGCCCAGGTGTTCGTTGCGTTCCAGGTCACCGATGGTCCAGAGGGTGCCGCCAAACGTGATGTCGCCCAGGCCGGAGAATTTCTGGTCGCTCAGCCCTACTTCCTGCTTGCCGAACGGGATGACGATCTGCGGATCCCAGGTGTAGCCGGTATCGAAGAACTCGGTGAAGTGGATCAGGCGCAGCACGCCGACGGTCATCTTCAGATCCAGGTCGTCGGCCACCTTCTTTCCGCCCGAATAGACGTCGTCGCCACGCGGATTCTGCTGATACAGGACCACCACGTCGGTGCCCTTGGGCAGCGCGGTGTAGTCGCCCGGATCGGGTTTCACATCCGCCAGCGCGCTGTTGCCGAGCAGGCCGCAGGCGGTGAAGAACAGAATGTTTGAGAGCTTGCAATTGTCCATGGAGCACCTCGTTATTGTTATTAAGGGCAGCAGAAAACCCTCGCGANNGTCGCGATGGGGTGGATCGGATAACTCAGGGGGTGTTGGCGGCGCTGGTCTTCAGCTCGGCCTGCAGATCACGCGTGCGCTTGATCAGGTATTGCCGGATGGTTTCCATGTCCTCGGGCTTGAGGATGTCGGAGAAGTTCGGCATGCCACGGTACATGCGCGCACCACTCAGGAATGCCGGGAAGGCTACGTGCTTGTCTTGCGTCAGGTAGCGCAGGTCCGGCACCACGCCGCCGCTGATGGCGTTCAGGCCATGGCAGCCGGCGCACAGGCCGTTGAACATGTCGCGCCCCTTGGCCACCTGCTCGGGTGTGGCATCGAGCGGCAACTGGACGTTGGGGAACACCGGCGCCTGCTTGGCCGGCGGCAGTTCACCCTTGGCTCCGAGCTTGAAGGCGATCAGGCGTGATTCGGGTTGCACCTTGCCCTTGTTGGTCAGCGGGCCGGTGAGCAGCGGCAGGATGCCGCCCCAGCCAACCGAGAAGGCCACGTACTGCTCACCCTTGACGGTGTAGGTGATCGGCCCGGCCATCACTCCCGAGTTGGCGCGATGCTCCCAGAGCTTCTCGCCCTTGTCCGCGCTGTAGGCGACCACGCGGCCATCGGCGGTGCCTTGAAACACCAGGTTGCCGGCGGTGGACAGCGTGCCGCCGTTACCCGCGCTGATGTAGGGCTGGCTCCATGCCGGCGCCTGCTTGACCGGGTCCCAGGCAATCAGCTCGCCGGTCCATGCGTCGCGGATCTGATTGAGGATCTTAGGGTCTTCCGGCAGGTTGGGCACGTCCAGGCCGAAGTTCACCACCGACTTGTTGGGCAGGAACATCGGTTCCTTGGCCGCGGTCAGCTCGGCCAGCGTGTGCTGCGCGGGGATGTAGACGTAGCCGGTCTTCGGGTTGAACGACATGGGGGGCCAGTTGTGCCCGCCAAGGAAGCTCGGCTGAACGACTTTCGGCCCCTTCGAGTAGTCCGCATCGCCGGTCATGATCGGCCGGCCGGTCTGCAGATCGATCCCGCTGGCCCAGTTCACCGGAACGTAGTTCTTTGCCGAAATCAGCTTGCCGTTGGTGCGGTCGAGAACGTAGAAGAAGCCGTTCTTGGGTGCCTGCATCAGGACTTTCCGCAGTTTTCCGTCGATCTTGATGTCGGCGAGAATCATGTGCTGCGTGGCGGTGTAGTCCCAGCGGTCCTGCGGCGTGACCTGGTAGTGCCAGACATACTCGCCGGTATCCGGACGCAGC
>DIEE01000059.1:20615-64578 GCA_002418465.1 Pseudomonas sp. UBA5782
CCTTGTTTTCCGGCGGGAGCTTGGGGTCGCCCGGCACGGTATAGAAGCGCCACGCCTGCTTGCCCGTTTCGGCATCGTAGGCGGTGACGTAACCGCGCACGCCAAACTCGGCGCCGCCGTTGCCGATCAGCACCTTGCCCTTGACGATGCGCGGCGCACCGGTGATGGAGTAGCTCTTGCTGCGGTCCTGCACGGTATCGACGACCCAGACTTCCTTGCCGTTACGGGCGTCCAGCGCGATCAGGCGACCGTCGAAGCTGCCGACGTAGACTTTGCCCTTCCACACCGCCACGCCACGGTTGACCGGCCCGCAGCATCCCTGACTGAGGTTTTCCGGCGGCACCTTGGGGTCGTATTTCCAGAGCAGTTCGCCGGTGGCGGCGTTCATCGCGTAGACGATGCTGAAGGCACCGGTGGTGTACATCACGCCGTCGACGACCAGGGGGGTAGCCTCGGTGCCGCTGTCGATATCCAGCGGTGTGGTCCAGGCCAGGCCGAGTTGACCGACGTTGCCGTCGTTGACCTTGTCCAGCGGGCTGTAACGCTGCTCATCGTAGGTACGCCCGTGGGACATCCAGTTGCCGGGCTCCCGGTCCGCCTGTACCAGACGCTTGGCATCCACTGCTGCGGGGCCGGATGCGGCCACCACGATTCCAGCGCACAGCAATACAGGTAGCCCAAACACCCAAGGCACTAATTTCATGTTCATGCTCCGACATTGTTTTTATTGGTATTGCACCGGAACGCAGGCTTGCCCAAGGACGAAGCACTTCAAAGCCGGCTCGTTAACATATTAAAGAAGCCATCGAGCCTTAATACTTGACTGGCGCTGCCATTCTCTCTTGGCTATTCCTGCCAGTCGTTCTACGCGGCGCAGCCCTTCAACCGGTACTCGCGGGGTGACAGGCCGAACTGGCGCCGGAAGGCCCGGCTGAAGTGCGCGGCGTCGACGAAACCCCACTTGAAGGCGACCTGGGTGATCGACTCGACCCCGCTGGCGAGCAGATCCTCGGCCGAGCGCTGCAGGCGGCGGCGCAGCACCACCCGGCACACGCTCTCGCCCTCCATCTCGAACAACCGATACAGGCGCCGTACGGAAACGCCCAGCCGATCGGCGAGCGTGTAGGGATCGAAGCTGCAGTCCTGCAACGAGTTCTCGATCAGCCGCAGCGCCAGGGAAAACAGCATCTGCGGTTCGCCCAGCACCTCCTTGCGCGGCGCCGGCTGCTCGCCCGTGGTGAGGGCCGGTGCCATCAGGGCGATCAGGGCTTCCTGCAAAGCCCTGCCGTCACCCGCCATCGACTGGAACTGGAAGTCGTTGTTGTGGATCGGCTGCACCAGCGAACTCAGCATGCGGCTGGCGTTGCTGCTGGCCGAGAGCTTGCCGCACAGCGCACGCGCGCCCATGCGACGGCGCACGTCATCGCGGGACAGATGGAAGGAAATGTTCTCGATCAGGCCCAGCGGCTCGATCTCGAAAGGCGTGGCGGAATCGATGAGGGCAACGTCCCCCGGAGCCAGCTCGAAACTGCGGTCGCCCTGGCGGACGATCTGCTTCCCGACCCGCTGGAAGACCAGGAAACAGTGACGGTCGTCATCCACCTCGGGGCAACGCAGGTGGCGACTCAACAGACCGACATTGGTGCGGATACGGGCGATCTCCAGCCCGTCCAGTTCCTGCCGGCCGACGTCGCCGATGAACAGGCTGTGTTGCCTCGAAGGCAGCACCTCGAAATCGCCACATACCGCTCGCAGCTGGGAGCGCCAGTCTTCAAATGCACGCGTCGCTTCTGTATTAGCAAGCATGAGAGCCTCCAGGGCCTTTTATTGTTGGCGAGATAATTAACATATTATCGAACTGCCGACAATTATCCCCGTGGCGCTCCAGCCGTCATGCCAGCGAGCCTCGCTCGCGGCGCGCAGCGCGCATCAGAGTGGCTGGCCGAGCGCCTGCAGGATCTCCTTGAAAGCCTCTACCTGGCGCGGCTCGAAGCGCGCGAACACCCGCTCTTGCTGCTCGTCGGCAATGCGCCACAGCGCCTCGCCCTGCTCCACCCCGGCCGCTGTCAGGGCGTAATGCAGGCCATCGCTGCAGAGCAGCCCCTTGCGCTGCAGCGCGTCGAGGGACAGTTCGATCTCGCGCGCGGGCATGGCCACCAGTTGCAGCAGCGCGCCCATGTCCAGGCTGAGATCCTTCTCCAGCACCATCAGCATCCGTGCCTCGCTGGTACGCAGGCCGGTGGATAGCTGACGAGGCTGGTAGTCGGCCTGGTAGCTGCGCACGGCCTGGGTCATCAGGTAATAGAGGTTGTGATTGAGACGCCCCTGAAAGGCCGCCTGGCTGGCCGGCGCATCCTTCGCCACCAGCCGCGGGTGCGGCAGCACCGAGGAATAGGCGCCCTGGTGGTAGAGCAGCGGCCCGCGGCCCAGATCGTCGAAGGCGGTGACCTTTCCGAGCAGGATCCAGTGATCGCCGCCGTCGAGCTGCTGGTACTTTTCGCAGTGAAAGCGCGCGGCGCAGTCGCTGAACAGCGGCGCCCCGCCACTGCCCTCCTCGTGCTCGATTCCTGCGAACTTGTCGTCGCTAGCACGAGCGAACTGGTTGGACAGATCGATCTGGTCGGCGGCCAGGATGTTCACCGCAAAGTGACTGGCCTGCTCGAACACCGAGTGGCTGGTCGAACGCTTGTCGATGCTCCACAGCACCAGCGGCGGGTCCAGGGATACCGAGTTGAAACTGTTGGCGGTGACACCGACCTTTCTGCCGCCGGCATTGGCGGTCATGATCGTTACGCCGGTGGCGAAGTTGCCCAGGGCACGGCGGAATGCGCGGGGATCGAAGGTGTTTTCTACGTCGTTGCTCATGACAAACTCCTTCCGGCCAGGCACCTGCCCGGCCAGAAAAACGGTCGCGAAAATCCGGGCGCGGATGCCCGGCCTGCTGGGATCGGGGGACGTCAGACCATGCTCGGGTCGGGGTCCAGCCCCATCAGTTCGCGCCCCAGTATCTGCGCGCAGACGTCGTAGTCGGTGTAGGCATGGGCGCCGGTCATGTGCGAGTCGCGGAACAGGCGCTGCATCTCGCTGCTCTCGAACCAGCTGGTGCCGCCCGCGGCCTCGAACAGACGGTCCACCGCCTGGATGCACATCTTCACCGCGTATGCCTGGTTGGTACGCCAGAAGGCCAGGGTCTCGCGACTCGGATACTGATGGCGCTCGCTGTGTTCGGCGTGCTCATCCCAGGTCTTCTCGAGGAAGGCGCGCGCGGCGGCGACCTGGTGGGTGGACTCGGCCAGCCGCATCAACGCCGGCGTCGCGGTGCCGACATTGGCGCCGGTGTAGGCCCGCACGCGGTTCCTGGTCTTTTCCGCGTAGGCCGCCAGCATGCGCTCGGCCACGCCCAGGCCAACCGCGGAAAAGCCGCTGGCGAAGTACGGGCGGTAGGGCGAGTAGAAGATCTTGCTCTGCGGGTACAGACCGAACCCGGCGGACTTGCCTTCCATCATGTCCTTGGCTTTCTGGATGCGGTGCTCCGGTACGAAGGCGTCCCTGATCACCAGGGTCTTCGTGCCGCTGCCCTTCATGCCGGCGGCGAACCAGTCGTCGCGGATTTCGTAGTCGCTGCGTGGCAGCACCGCGAAGCAGTACGCCGGAACGCCCTCCTCATCATTGCGCCGGCAACCGACGATCGCCCACTCGGCGTGGTCGCTGCCGCTACTCCAGCCCATCTCGCCATTGAAGATCACGCCGCCCTCGGTCTCGGTCACCTTGCCGAAGGGGGCGATGCTGCTGCTCGCGGTGGCATCCGGATTGTCGCCCCAGATTTCGTCCTGCAACTGTCTGGAGAACATCGCCAACTGATGACTGTGGGTACACAGCAGGCTGAATGCCCAGGCCGTGCTGGCACAGGCGCCCGCCAGGGCCGCCACGCAGTCGGCGAACTCGGGCAGGGAGATTTCTATCCCGCCGTAGGCCTGGGGCTGGAGCGCGCGGTGCATGCGGATGCTTTTCAGCAGCGCGATGTTCTGTTCCGGGACCTGCCGCTGCTGCTCCGCCAGGGCGGCGTTCGCGGCGATGGTCGGTAGGATTGCTTTGAGTTCCGCAAGGAGGGGATTGGGCTTTTTCATGAAAGACTCGCCTATTGTTCTTGTGTCTGCCAACCCGTTTGGCAGCAGATAGCGGGCTCATTATGGCGAGCAGGGGGTGCGGCAAAAATGCACATTAAGCACCACCGATTGTACTTTCCATGTGATTTCCAGGCTTTGCTGCCGACTGGCATGAGCGCCGAAACAAGCGAACGTTAATATCTGAACGAGCAGCAGCAATCCGCTCCTGCACAGCGGCGTGGATGCCTCGCGGAATTCGTATTGTGCCTCTGGAAAACCGACGCGCAGTCGCCCGCTACTCAGCGCTCGCTGGCCATGCGCAAGCGGTATTCGCCGGGTGTCATCCGGGCATGGCGGGCGAAGAAACGGCTGAAATAGGCCGGGTCCTTGAAGCCCAGCTGGTAGCAGATTTCATTCACCGAACCACCGCTGAACACCAGCAGACGCTTGGCCTCCTGCATCAGTCGCTCGAATACCAGACGCTTGGACGGCATGCCGGCCACGCGCCGGCAGATGTCGTTCAGGCGCGCCTCGGTCACCCCCAGGACGGCAGCGTACTGGTTCAGCGCCCAGTGCTCCAGGTAGTGCGCTTCCACGCGCATGTTGAAACGCTGAAAAACCTGCAGGTCCTCACGCCGTGACGGCTGGGCGGAAACCGAGCGTGCCGACAGGCGCAGCAGCGTGATCAGAATCAGCTGGGTCATGGCGCCAAGGCTGAGCAGGCGTCCCGGCGCATCGCCGCCGAACTCGCTGCGCAACGCGGCGAACAACTGATCTAGGCGAACCGCCTCGTCGGCGTACTGCTCGCCCAGCTCGCCGATGGCCACGCACAGCGGAGCGATCTGCGGGCCCTGGGCCAGGCCGAACTGCTCGTCCAGCAGCGGCCATACCAGATTCTGTCGCACGGTCAGCACATGCCCGTCGCTGCCGGCCTCGGTGACGAATGCGTGGGGGAAGGTCGGCGGCGTGAGGAAGAACATCGGGCCTTGCTGCAGGTAGCGCTGGTCGTCCAGGTAGAGCCGCACCGTGCCGCTCTTGACGTAGTGAATCTGGAAGAAGCGGTCATGCCGATGCACCGGCATGTTGCGCCCGAAGAAGTCCGCGAGCTTGCCCAGTTCCTCGTAGTGAACGTCGGCATCGGCATAGCGCTGGTCGTAGACCTGCCCGATGTTGATGTTGGGGATGGGCTGCGGACTGGCCATGGTCTACCGGCGGCCCGCGGTTACGGCTTGATCTGCTTGAGTTCGTTGAGCAGGCCGAGCAGTTGCTGGAGCTTGGCCTCGCCGAACTGCGCCTGAATACGCCGGTAGTTGCTCTCCATGTCCTCGCTCATGGACAGGAAGCACTGCTGCCCCTTCTCCGTGAGGTTGATGTGCATGCGGCGCTGGTCGTGGGCGGGCTTGCAGCGCGTGACCAGGCCATCGCGCTCGAGGCGCGACAGCACGCCGGTCATGCTCGGCTTGAGGATGCAGGCCAGATCGGCCAGCTGGTAGCTCTCCATCTCGCCGCCCTGATGAAGGATGCGGATCACCCGCCACTGTTGTTCGGTGAGGCCGTGCTGATTGAGGGACGGGCGGAAAAATACCATCGCCGCCTCGCGGGCCTGAAGCAAAGTCAACGTGAGAGACGCTCTGGTAGCAGCCATGGTGCCGTGGGTTCCCGCCAAGTTATGAACAGATTAACGATAGCCTGCCTAAATCGGCAGCCTTGATCAATCGGCCCGCTTGTCGCTGGCAGGCAGGGTCAGGAATCCGTGCAGGCTCAGTCAAGCGCGCCACCGCGGCTGACTCTAAGCTGCTTTCGCCGCGGCATGGCCGCGCTGCCATTGCGATACCGGGGAAAGTACCAGACGCCACTTTGCGTCACCCCCGAGCCGCACCCGCAGGCACTGCACGCGCTTGACACTCGTTAACATGTTAAATATAACGTTAACATGTTAACCAAAATGACCTCGACGAATCTCGCATGCGTCGCGGTCGCTGATCTGAATGGGAGAACAACAATGAGCCCCGCCCTGGAAAAAGCAGCGGCTGGAACCCTGTTCGGCATTGCGCTGAACTATCAGGGCCTGCTGCAGAGCCGCCTGGATGAATTTGAAAAGCCGCCCTATCAGCGGCCGCCGATCAAGCCGGTGCTGTTCATCAAGACGCCCAACACCCGCAACGCGCACAACCGGCCGGTGATCTTTCCGCTTGGCGTGGAGCGCCTGCAGCCGGGCCCCGCGCTGGGCGTGGTGATCGGCAAGAGCGCCAGCCGGGTCAGCCGCGAAGACGCCATGGCGCATGTCGCCGGTTACGTGATCGTCAACGAATTCAGCCTGCCGGAAGACAGCTATTACCGCCCGGCGGTGAAAGCCAAATGCCGCGACGGCTTCTGCCCGATCGGCCCTGAACTGGTGCCAGCAGCGCAGGTCGGCAACCCCAACCACCTCACCCTCAAGCTGTTCGTCAACGGCGAAGTGCGCCAGGAAAACACCACGGCGAACTGGGTGCGCGACATTCCCCAACTGATCGCCGAACTCAGCGAGTTCATGACCCTAAGCGAAGGCGACGTACTGATCACCGGCACGCCCGAAGGTCGCGTCGACGTTCACCCCGGCGACACCGTGGAAGTGGAAATCACCGGCCTGGGCCGCCTGCGCAACAGCATCGTGGCGGAGGAAGCCTGAATGAAACACTCCCGCATTCGCTACCAGAACGAAATCCATCAGGTCAGTGTGGAAGACGACAACGCCGTGCGCCTGGCCGACGGCCGCCTGCTGGCCGAACACGCCGTCGAATGGCTGCCACCCGCCGAAGGCAGCATGTTCGCCCTCGGCCTGAACTATGCCGACCACGCCGCCGAACTGGCCTTCAGCCCGCCTACCGAGCCGCTGGCCTTCATCAAGTCGCCGGGCACCTACACCGGCCATAACCAGGCCACCTGGCGCCCCGACAACGTCGCCTACATGCACTACGAGTGCGAGCTGGTGGCGGTCATCGGCAAGCCCGCGCGCAACGTCAAGCGCGCGGACGCCCTCGCCTATCTGGCCGGCTATACGGTGTGTAACGACTACGCGATTCGTGACTACCTGGAAAACTACTACCGGCCCAACCTGCGGGTGAAAAACCGTGACGCCACCACCCCGGTCGGCCCGTGGATCGTCGACGTCGGCGACGTGCCCGACCCCTCCAAACTCAAGCTGCGCACCTGGATCAACGGCGAGTTGAAACAGGAAGGCACCACTGCGGACATGATCTTCGACATTCCCTACCTGATCGAATATTTCTCCAGCTTCATGACCCTGCAGCCGGGCGACATGATCGCCACCGGCACCCCCGAAGGCCTCGCCGACGTGGTGCCCGGGGACGAAGTGGTGGTGGAAGTGGAAGGTGTTGGCCGCCTGGTCAACCGCATCGTCAGCGAAGCCGAATTCTTCGCCTCCCGGAAAAAGGTTTGAACCCCATGATCAAGCACTGGATCAACGGCCGCGAGGTCGAAAGCGACACCACCTTCACCAATTACAACCCCGCCACCGGCGAAGCCATCGGTGAAGTCGCCAGCGGCGGCGCCGATGAAATTGCCCAGGCCGTGGCGGCCGCCAAGGACGCCTTCCCCAAGTGGGCCAACACCCCGGCCAAGGAACGCGCCAGGCTGATGCGCAAACTGGGCGAGCTGATCGACCAGAACGTACCGATGCTGGCGGAACTGGAGACCCTCGACACCGGCCTGCCGATTCACCAGACCAAGAACGTGCTGATCCCGCGCGCCTCGCACAACTTCGACTTCTTCGCCGAGGTCTGCACGCGCATGGATGGCCACAGCTATCCGGTCGATGACCAGATGCTCAACTACACCCTCTTCCAACCGGTGGGCGTGTGTGGCCTGGTGTCGCCATGGAACGTGCCGTTCATGACCGCCACCTGGAAGACCGCACCCTGTCTGGCGCTGGGCAATACCGCGGTGCTGAAGATGTCCGAGCTGTCGCCGCTGACCGCCAACGAACTCGGCCGCCTGGCCCTGGAAGCCGGCATTCCGCCAGGCGTGCTGAATATCGTGCAAGGCTACGGCGCCACCGCCGGCGATGCCCTGGTGCGCCACCCGGATGTCCGCGCCATTTCCTTCACCGGCGGCACCGCCACCGGGCGCAAGATCATGCAGACCGCCGGCCTGAAAAAGTACTCGATGGAACTGGGCGGCAAGTCGCCGGTGGTGATCTTCGATGACGCCGATCTGGACCGCGCGCTGGATGCCGCGCTGTTCACCATCTTCTCGCTGAATGGCGAGCGCTGCACCGCCGGCAGCCGCATCTTCATCCAGGAAACCGTCTACGACCAGTTCGTCGCCGAGTTCGCCGCCCGTGCCAAACGCCTGATCGTCGGTGACCCGCAGGACCCGAAAACCCAGGTCGGCTCGATGATCACCCAGGCCCACTACGACAAGGTCACCGGCTACATCAGGATCGGTATCGAGGAAGGCGCCAACCTGCTGGCCGGTGGCCTGGAGCGCCCGGCCAACCTGCCGGCGCACCTGGCCAAGGGGCAGTTCATCCAGCCCACCGTGTTTGCCGACGTCGACAACCGCATGCGCATCGCCCAGGAGGAAATCTTCGGTCCGGTGGTGTGCCTGATCAAGTTCAAGGACGAAGCCGAAGCCCTGCGCCTGGCCAACGACACCGAGTATGGCCTGGCCTCCTACATCTGGACCCAGGACATCGGCAAGGCCCATCGCCTGGCGCGCGGCATCGAGGCCGGCATGGTGTTCATCAACAGCCAGAACGTGCGCGACCTGCGCCAGCCTTTCGGCGGAGTGAAGGGTTCGGGTACCGGCCGTGAAGGCGGCGAGTACAGCTTCGAGGTGTTCGCCGAAATCAAGAACGTGTGCTTGTCCATGGGCAGCCACCACATTCCGCGCTGGGGTTTGTAGATAGCGTGATCCCGGTCCGTAAGCCCCTGCGGCCGCGAGGCGGGCCATTCAGCCAGACGTGCAAACAGTCATAACAATCCAGGTGTGGCAGCGATTGCCGCACCGCCACAAGGAGAACTGTCATGGGCGAAATCGTCCTCGCAGCCAAAGTCTGCCACGTTCCATCCATGTACCTTTCCGAACTGCCCGGCAAGCACCACGGTTGCCGGGAGGCGGCCATCGCCGCCCACAAGGAAATCGGTCGACGCGCACGGGAGCTGGGCGCCGATACGGCTGTCGTGTTCGATGTGCACTGGCTGGTGAACAGCGCCTACCACGTCAATTGCGGTGAGCACTTCAAGGGCGTCTACACCAGCAACGAGCTGCCCCACTTCATCAAGGACATGCACTTCGAGTATCCGGGCTGCACCGAACTCGGCGAGCTGATCGCCGAGGAAGCCAATGCCGCCGGCGTGCGTACCCTGGCCCACAACATCCCGAGCCTGGAACTTGAGTACGGCACCCTGGTGCCGATGCGCTACATGCACATGGACGTCGCCGACGAGCAGAAGCTGAAGGTGATCTCGATTGCCGCCTGGTGCGCCTGGCACCGCCTGGAAGACAGCTTCACCTTCGGCGCCGCGGTGCGCCGGGCCATCGAGAAGAGCGACCGCAAGGTTCTGGTGCTGGCCTCGGGCTCGTTGTCCCACCGTTTTTCCGACGACCGCAACGCCGAGGCGAACATCCACAACTGGACCCGCGAGTTCGACAAGCAGATGGACCTGCGCGTGGTCGAGCTGTGGAAGCAGGGTCGCTTCCGCGAGTTCTGCGCCCTGTTGCCGGACTACGCCGAGCACTGCTTCGGCGAGGGCAAGATGCATGACACCGCGATGCTGCTCGGCCTGCTCGGTGGCGCGGATTACGACAAGCCCGTGGAAGTGCTGACCGAGCCCTTCGGCAGCTCGGGCACCGGCCAGATCAACGCCATCTTCCCCGTCTGACCGCGCGTCGCGGCCCTGAGCCTGCTGGCTCACGGCCGCGGCACCTGCCAAGGAGACTCGCATGCCGCACTTCATTGCCGAATACACCGACAACATCGAACGGCAGGCCGACTTCCCCGGCCTGTTCGAGAAACTTCATGCCCTGCTCGACGAGAGCGGCGTGTTTCCGCTGGGAGGCATCCGCAGCCGCGCGGTGCGCCTGGACACCTGGCGCATGGCCGACGGCAAGCACGACTACGCCTTTGTCCACATGACCCTGAAAGTTGGCCACGGACGAGACCTCACGACACGCCAGCGCGTAGCGCAGGCCCTGTTCGAGGTCATCAAGGCGCACTTCGCCGCGTTGCAGGCCGAGCGCCTGCTGGCCCTGTCGTTCGAGATGATCGAACTGCACGAGGTGCTCAACTTCAAGGAAAACAACGTTCACGCGTTCCTCAAATCGCAGGGCAACTGACCGCGTCGCCCTACCCCGCCTCACTCATAAAAAGTACAAAATCATGAGCACAGCGCCCATCGTGCAAGGCAACGCCTGCGCCACACCGGAACACACCCACGCGATCATCACCTGGCGGCTGATGCCGCTGCTGCTGATCTGCTACCTGTTCGCCCATCTGGATCGCATCAACATCGGCTTCGCCAAGATGCAGATGAGCAGCGACCTGCATTTCAGCGACACGGTCTACGGCTTTGGCGCCGGGCTGTTCTTCGTCGCCTATGCGCTTTTCGGCCTGCCCAGCAATCTTGCGCTGGACCGGGTCGGCCCGCGCCGCTGGATCGCCTTGCTGATGGTGGTGTGGGGCGTGCTCTCCACGAGCATGCTGTTCATCCAGAACGCCAGCGGTTTCTACCTGCTGCGTTTCCTTCTGGGCGTGGCCGAGGCAGGTTTCTTTCCCGGCATCCTGGTCTTCCTCAATCGCTGGTATCCGTCCTCTCGGCGCGCCGAGGTGACGGCGCTGTTCGCGATCGCGGTGCCCATGGCCGGCGTCGTCGGCGGGCCGCTCTCGGGATTCATTCTCGAGCGCTTCCACGACCTGGGCGGTCTCCGCGGCTGGCAATGGATGTTCCTCATCGAGGGTGCCCCGGTGGTCCTGCTCGGGCTGGTGGTGCTGCGCCTGCTTCCCGAGGGCTTCGAGACGGTGAGCTGGCTCAGCGATGAGCAGAAGCAGGCGCTGCGCGAGCAGTTCGCCCGCGAAGAACAGCACAAGTCGATCACGCGCTTCGCCGGCATCTTCCGGGACAGACACGTCTGGCTGCTGGTCGCCGTGTACTTCGCGGTGATGCTGGCGGTGAACACGCTGGCGTTCTGGATGCCCACCCTGATCCATGGCTCCGGGATCGCCAGTGACAGCCGCGTCGGCCTGCTCAGCGCCCTTCCCTATGTCGCCGGCTGCCTGTTCATGATCGGCTGCGGACGCTCCTCGGACCGCCACCGCGAGCGCCGCTGGCACCTCTGCGTGCCGCTGCTGATGGCAGCTGCGGGAATCGGCATCGCCGGCCTTCTGCCCGGCAACCCGCTGCTGGTGCTCGGAGGTCTGGTCGTCGCCGGCATGGGCGCCAGCGCCGCGCTGCCGATGTTCTGGCAGCTGCCGCCGGCCTTTCTTTCCGACTCGACCCAGGCCGCCGGCATCGCCCTGATCAGCTCGTTCGGAAGCATCGCCTCGTTTCTCGCGCCCTACCTGATCGGCTGGATGCGCGACGCCACCCAAAGCGCAAGCCTCGCGTTGTACGTGCTGGCGCTGTTCATCGCCCTGGGCGGCCTGCTGGTACTGCGTACCCCGGCCGCCATCGTCAACCCATACTGAGAGACCACTCCATGCTCGACAACAGCCTGATACAGCAAGCCGCCGCACGACTCGACACCGCTGAACGTTCGCGAGAACAGGTCAGACAGTTCTCCCTCGAGCACCCGGCCATCACCATCGAGGAGGCCTACGCGATCCAGCGCGCCTGGGTCGAGCAGAAGATCCGGGACGGGCGCAAGCTGGTCGGCCACAAGATCGGCCTGACCTCGCGGGCGATGCAGGTGTCCTCCAACATCAGCGAGCCGGACTTCGGTGCCCTGCTCGACGACATGCTGTTCGAGGAGGGCTCCGACATCCCCTTCGAGCGCTTCATCGTGCCCCGCGTGGAGGTAGAGCTGGCGTTCATCCTCGGCAAGCCGCTCAAGGGGCCGAATGTCACGATCTTCGATGTGCTGGATGCCACCGACTGGGTGATCCCGGCGCTGGAGATCATCGATGCACGCATCCAGCAGGTCGACCCCGAGACCAAGGTCACGCGCAAGGTCTTCGACACCATTTCCGACAACGCCGCCAACGCCGGCGTGGTGATGGGCGGACGCCCGGTGCGGCCGACCGAGGTCGACCTGCGCAAGGTGCCAGCGGTGCTCTACCGCAACGGCGTGATCGAGGAGTCGGGCATTTCCGCCGCGGTACTCAATCACCCGGCCAAGGGCGTGGCCTGGCTGGCCAACAAACTGGCCGCCTATGACGTCACCCTGCAACCGGGGCAGATCATTCTCGGCGGCTCCTTCACCCGTCCGGTGGCGGCCAATCCGGGCGATACCTTCCATGTCGACTACGACATGCTCGGCTCGATCGCCTGCCGCTTCGTCTGACCTGGAGGTAGGTGCCCGATGGAAATGCCCGTCAACCGTTTCAAGCAGCGCCTGCAAAGCGGTGAAACCCAGATCGGCCTGTGGCTCGGCTTGGCCGATGCCTACGCCGCCGAGCTGGCCGCCAACGCCGGCTTCGACTGGTTGCTGATCGATGGCGAACACGCGCCCAACGACCTGCGCGGCCTGCTCGGGCAGCTGCAGGCCGTAGCGCCCTACGCGAGCCAGCCGGTGATCCGCCCGGTGATCGGCGATATCGCGCTGATCAAGCAGGTGCTCGACATCGGCGCGCAGACCCTGCTGGTTCCCATGGTGGAAACTGCCAAGCAAGCGCACCAGCTGGTGCGGGCGATGCGCTATCCACCGCAGGGCCTGCGCGGCGTGGGCAGCGCACTGGCGCGGGCCTCGCGCTGGAACAGCATTCCCGGCTACCTGGACCAGGCCGACGAGCAGATGTGCCTGCTGGTGCAGATCGAAAACCGCGAAGGCCTGGCCAATCTCGACCAGATAGCGGCTGTCGAAGGCGTGGACGGCGTGTTCATCGGCCCGGCCGATCTCAGCGCCTCCATGGGCCACCGGGGCAATCCGGGGCATCCCGAGGTGCAGCAGGAGATCGAGCGGGCCATCGCCCGCATCCGTGCCGCCGGCAAGGCCGCCGGCATTCTCAGCGCCGATGAAAAGCTCGCGCGCCGCTACATCGAGCTGGGTGCCACCTTCGTTGCCGTGGGTGTCGACACCACGGTACTGATGCGCGGGCTACAAAGCCTGGCGGCCACCTTCACCAGCGCCGCCGCACCGGCCAGCAGCGGTGGCGTCTACTGAGCGTCGAGACCGTACCGAGCGAATGGCTGGCTGGCTGGCGGCGAGACATTTGACCGAGCCTGCCAGCAGCACTCGAAAGACCCACGCGACGGCCACCCCGCTGCTCGCCCTGGGGCAGGCAGAGTCAAGTGAGGCAAGCGCTCGCGCCATAAGCTAAGGGTCGGAGAATCTGCCCAGCAGATCCGATCAACCCAATGCCTGGAGCCTGCCCATGACCACTCCCGCAATCGAACCACTGACCAGCGTCAGCCATTTCCTCGACCGAATCCACAGCTCCTTCATCGACGGCGAACAGCTGCGCCCTGGCAGCGAACGCCAACGCCAGCTGCACAATCCTGCCGACGACAGCGTGCTGGCCACGACCCTGCAGGCCGACCTGCCGCAGGTCGAGCGAATCGTCCAGGCCGCCCACAGAGCGTTCCGCTCCGGCAGTTGGCCGCGGCTGCTGCCGGCAGAGCGCGAGCGCATCCTGCTGCGCTTCGCCGACATCGTCGAGACGCATGGCGAAGAGCTCGCACAGCTGGAAAGCCTCAACCAGGGCAAGTCCATCCACCTGGCACGTGCGGTGGAGGTGGGCGCTTCGATCAACTACATGCGCTACATGGCCGGCTGGGCTACCAAAATCGAAGGACAGACCCTCGATGTGTCGATTCCGGTCCCGGCCCAGGCACGTTTTAGTGCCTACACCCGCCGCGAACCTGCCGGAGTCATCGCCGGTATCGTGCCGTGGAATTTCCCCCTGATGATCGCGCTGTGGAAGGTCATGCCCGCTCTGGCCACGGGCTGTACCATTGTCATCAAGCCCGCCGACGAAACCCCGCTGACCGCCCTGCGCCTGGCCGAGCTGGCCATCGAGGCCGGCATCCCACCCGGCGTATTCAATGTGTTGGTGGGCAAGGGGTCGGAAGCCGGCGCGGCGCTGGTGGCCCACCCACTGGTGAACAAGGTGTCGTTCACCGGCTCCACCGCCGTTGGCAAGCAGATCGGCGTTGCCGCGCTGAACAACATGACCCGCTTCACCCTGGAGCTGGGTGGTAAGAATCCGATGCTGGTGCTCGCCGATGCCGATATTGAGAAAGCCGTGGCCGGGGCCATAGGCGGCGGGCTGCTCAACCAGGGGCAGGTTTGCGCCGCTGCATCGCGACTGTACGTACATACCAGCCGCTATCAGGAATTCACCGAGGCCCTGACGGCCCAGGTGGCGAGCATGAGCATCGGCGCCGGGATGAACCCCGAGGCGCAGATCAACCCGCTGGTGTCGCGCCGCCAACAGGACAACGTGCTGCGCTATCTCGCCATCGCTCGCCAGGAGGGCGCGCAGTTCTGCACCGGCGGCGGCAAACCGGACTTGCCCGGTTACTTCGTCGAGCCCACGGTGTTGGGCAACGTCAGCCAACAGATGACCTCCGCCCAGGAAGAAATCTTTGGTCCGGTACTGTCCGTGCTGCCGTTCAACGAGATCGACCAGGCCGTGGAGATGCTCAACGACAGCCCCTACGGGCTGACCGCGAGTATCTGGAGCAATGACCTTGGCCGCGTCATGGATCTGATTCCACGCATCGAAGCGGGCACAGTGTGGGTGAACAATCATGTGCCAGTGGACCCCAATCTGCCGTTCGGCGGCTACAAGCAATCGGGCATGGGCCGCGAATTCGGTCGGGCGGCCATCGAGGGTTTTACCGAGACCAAGTCGGTGTGCATCACCTACTGAGTGGTCGCTGTATGCGGCTTTGGGGGCTCTTCGGGGTCATTTTTTCAACTCGATGACGGCCCGTTGCTGGCGGCCGCGGGCCGGAGCGGATCACCGCCCGGCTTACCCTACGGTGCTCTAAAGCTGCGCGGCGGTCTGGTGGGCACTCAGGGTCTGGCTGAAGAAGCGCACGGCGTCGCTGTTCAGGCTGTCGTGGACGGCCAGGCGGTCGACGCCTTCGCCGTCCTCGCAGAGCTGCGGCGCGGCTTCGTGCATTTCCGTCGAACAGGGCGCCATGAACACGAAATGCCCGGCACCGGGCACCACGTGGTAATCGGCCGGCCCCGGCAGGCGCCGGGCCAGCGCTTCGGCATTCTCTGCCGGCAGCAGCAGGTGATCCTCGGCGCCGGCGTAGAGCAGCACCGGCACCTGCACGTCGGCCAGGTCCTGGCGGCCGAACATCAGCCCGAGCGGCGCCAGCAGCAGGAGCGAACGCACCCGTGCATCGGGAGCCGCTTCCATCATGTCCTGATCGATCGCCAGGCTGGCCGCCCGCTCGCAGGCTTCGGCGTCGTCCGGTTGCCTTTCGCAGTACTGCCGCAGGTGCTGCAGCTCGGGGTGGCCGCCGGCCAGGATCAACGCCGATTCGCCACCTGCCGAATAGCCGATGACGCCGACCTGGCTGCTGTCGACCTCCGCGCCGAGCAGTTCGTCGTGCCCGACCGCGTCGATCGCCGCGGACAGCTGCATCGGTCGCCCGTAAAGATTGCTGAAGTGGCCGATGCGGCTCTGGTCGTCGACGTTGTCGCCGGGATGCTGCACCGCCAGCACGATGAAACCGCGGTGCGCGAGGGCACTGGCGAGGTCGTGATGGGCCAGCGGTGAACCGCCGTTGCCGTGGGACAGGACGATCAGCGGAAAGTGGCCAGGCGCCGGCGGCGTGTCTTCACGACCGGCGATGCGAAACAGGTCGATGTGCGTGGCGCCGCGCTTGACCCAGGACGGGTAGAAGGCGACCGCATTCATCGGCCGGTGATCGATCGGGTCTTCGAGGGTCAGCCGATGCAGGCCGACGCCCCAACTGGGTGCGGCATGCCCGGCAATCGGCAGCGCGGCGAGCACGGCAGCCAAGCATAGTGTGAAAAGACGCCCTGACATGCTCTCCTCCGGTCGTTTCCGCCTGCTCCGGCGAAGCGCGCGCGGGAGCTGGCGGAACGATGCACGGATCGGACCAGAGGGCGGATCAGACGGTGCCCAGGTAGTCCGTCTTGCCCAGGTCGAGGCCGTTGTGGCGGAGGATCGCGTAGGCGGTGGTGACATGGAAATAGAAGTTAGGCAGGACGAAATGCAGCAGGTAGGCGTCGCCCTTGAGCGCTACCTCGCCGGCGGCCAGCTTGAGCACGATCTCGCGCGTCTCGCAGCCGTCGAACTGCGCCGCATCCAGGCCCTGCAGAAAGGCCACCGTCCTGGCGATGCGCGCCTGCAGTTCGGGGAAGGTGGTTTCGGTGTCGGCGAAGCTGGGTACTTCGCTGCCGGTCAGCCGCGCGCCGGCGCCTTTGGCGGCGTCGCTGGCGATCTGGATCTGCTTCGACAGCGGCAGCATGTCGACCGCCAGCCGCGCGCTGATCAGCACGGCGGGATCGATCTTCTTCGCCTCGGCAAAGGCCGCAGCCTTGTCGAGAATCGCCGACAGGTTGCCGAACATGCGCACGAACACCGGGATGGAGGCCTGATACATGGAGAAGGACATGGGGGATTTCCTGGGACGGGGGGATTGTCGAGATCGGGCATGATCCGCCGTGCGATCATGGCTGTCGAGCCTGCCTAATCACGCTGATAACCAGGAGAACCGTACATGTCACCGGATGCCGTCGCCGCCTTCTGCCTGCAGTTGCCCGGCGCCCAGGAAGACTTCAAGTGGGGCCATAACCGGGTGTTCTCGGTGGCCGGCAACAAGATGTTCGCGGTCGTCGACTTTCTCGGCGACCGCCTCGCCTTCAAAGTGGACGCCGACCTGTTCCTCGGTTTCTGCGACCGGCCAGGCATCCATCCTGCGCCCTATCTGGCCCGCGCCCACTGGATCGCGATGGCGCCGCCGTTCCCGCTGGGCGACGCCGAACTGCCAGTGCTGCTGCGCCGCTCCCATCAACTGGTGGTGGCGCGCCTGCCGAAACGCCAGCGCATCGGCCTGCTGCTGGACGACGAATGAATTGCTTAGCTAGCTTTCTTAATTTCCGGTGACAGGCGATCATTGAACACGGTCTTTTTTCAACGCCCGAGTGTCCATGAACGCCCCCGCCGCGCAGCCCTCCCCGCCCGTCACGCTGCAGATCGTCAGCATCGTCGTCTTCACCTTCGTTGCCTTCCTCAGCATCGGCATTCCACTCGCGGTACTGCCCAGCTACGTGCACGACGACCTGGCCTACGGCTCGGTGCTGGCCGGCGTGGTGATCAGCAGCCAGTACGTCGCCACCCTGCTCTCGCGGCCGCTGGCCGGTGCCACTGCCGACCGCCTGGGGGCGAAGAAGGCGGTGCTCTTCGGCCTGATGGGCTGTGCGCTCAGCGGCCTGCTCACGCTGATTTCCACCTCGATCCAGGCCTGGCCGTCCGCCAGCCTAGGCCTGCTGCTCGCCGGCCGCGTAGTGCTCGGCGTCTCGCAAGGGCTGGTGGGTACCGGCGCGATCAGCTGGGGCATCGGCCGTGTCGGCGCGGAAAACACTGCTCGGGTGATTTCCCTGAACGGCATCGCCGCCTATGGCGCGGTGGCGATCGGCGCGCCGCTCGGGGTGCTGATGGTCGGCTCGCTCGGCCTGTGGAGCATGGGCGCCTCGATAACACTGCTCGGTCTGCTCGCCCTCGCCCTGGCATGGAACCGTCCGGCGGCACCGATCGTGCCCGGCGAACGGCTGCCGTTTCGCCGCGTGCTCTGGCAGGTCGCACCGAACGGCATGGGCCTGGCGCTCGGTTCGATCGGTTTCGGCACCATCGGCACCTTCATCACCCTGTATTACGCCAGCCTCGGCTGGAGCGGCGCCGCCTACTGCCTTACGGCGTTCGGCGCCTCGTTCATCGGTGCGCGGCTGCTGTTCGGCAGCGCGATCAAACGCCTGGGTGGCTATCGCGTGGCGATCGCCTGTCTCGGCGTGGAATGCCTGGGATTGTTGCTGCTCGGCTTCGCTCATCAGCCGTGGCTGGCCTTGTGCGGTGCGGCGCTGACCGGCTTCGGCCTGTCGCTGGTGTACCCCGCCCTGGGCGTCGAGGCGATCTCGCGGATTCCCGCCTCCAGCCGCAGCTCGGCGCTGGGCGCCTACGCGGTGTTCTTCGACCTCGCGCTGGGCATCGCCGGCCCGCTCATGGGCGCCATCGCCAACGGCTTCGGCTTCGCCAGCATCTTCTTCAGCGCCGCGCTGATGGCCCTTGCCGGCCTGCTGCTCAGCCTGTGGATGTACCGCCAGGCCGAGCGCGCCGCTAGAACGGAATGAAGCGCCGGCCGAGCAGCAGCCAGTCGACCCAGAACGCCTGGTGCAGCAGCACGATCAGCCAGAACGGCAGCTGGTAGGACAGCTTCCGCGTCTTGTGCCGAAACGCCTGCTGGGCGACCAGCGCACCCGGCCAGCCGCCGAGCAGTTCGCTCAGGTGCAGGGTATTTTCCGGCGTGCGCTGGCCGCCGCTCAGGGCCCTGCGCTTGTCGGTCCAGTAGAGCAGGAAGGCCAGCGCGCTCAGCAGCAGATAGGCACCCGCCGGCCAGAACATGCCGCGCCAGGCCAGCTGCACAACACCCCATCCCGGAAGCGCGCACAGCAGCGCGAAGAGCGTAAGTTTCAGCGGCAATTGACGCGGCCTGCCCGCCGTCAGTGCAGGACGAGTGCGGCGCCGGGTGACAGGCTCGACGGATTTGCGCGGCTTTTGCCGAATCGCCGGTTCATCCAGCGACAGTCCCGGCAGCCTTGCGTGTTCGGCCCGCGGGCGCTCGCCCTGCCCGCTGGAAAGCGTGTAGAGCACGCTGTCGCCGGGCTGTGGCCGACGCTCGCCGCGCATCGCCGAGATATGCAGGAAAACCTGGGGGCCACCCGCCTGCGGGACGATGAAGCCGAAGCCTTTGTCGTCGTTCCAGCTTTTCAGCATGCCGCGCATTTCCATCGCTCGCGTCCCTGCGAATCGCTCAGCCCTCGGCCGTGCTCCAGTCGATCCAGCCGAACTGCCAGGTGGCCAGGATCACCAGACCGAAGGCGATGCGGTACCAGCCGAACACCGCGTAGCTGTGGTTGGCGATGAACTTGAGCAGGGCACGCACGGTGATCATCGCCACGATGAAGGTGGTGACGAAGCCGATGGCGAACACCGGAAAATCGCTGGCGTGGAGAATCTCGCGGTACTTGTAGAGCGAGTAGACGGTGGCCGCGACCATCGTCGGCATCGCCAGGAAGAACGAGAATTCCGCCGCCGCCTTGCGCGACAGGCCGAACAGCAGGCCGCCGATGATCGTCGAACCCGAGCGCGAGGTGCCCGGAATCAGCGCCAGGCATTGCGCGCAACCGACCTTCAGGGCCAGCTTCCAGTCCATGTCGTCGACCGTTTCGGCGCGGATCGTATGCACGCGTTTCTCCGCCCAGATCATCACCACGCCGCCGATGATCAGCGCGGTGGCGACGGTGATCGGGTTGAAAAGCCAGTGCTCGATCAGATCGGCGAACAGCAGGCCGAGCACCACCGCGGGGATGAAGGCGACCAGCAGGTTCAGGGTGAAGCGTTGCGCGCGACGCTGTGTCGGCAAGCCGATCACCACGTCGGTGATGCGGCTGCGAAACTCCCACATCACCGCCAGGATGGCGCCCAGTTGGATGATGATCTTGAATGCCGTGGCCCGATCGCCGTTGAACTCCAGCAGGTCACCGACCACGATCAGGTGGCCCGTGCTGGAGATCGGCAGGAATTCGGTCAGCCCCTCGACAATACCCAGCACCAGTGCCTGAAAGGCGCTCCAAAGATCCATCATTCCCCCAATTCCCAGATGAAAACGCATGCAAGGCGGCGCGTCGGTCGGCACTAAATAACCGCCTGGCGCTCAGGTTTGCCGGCACCAGGCCGAAATGCTAACAGAAGCTGGCAAAAGGCTGGCAAACCGGGGCTTCGGACAGTTCCGGATCGGCTACAGTTCCCGAGTTAGAGCAATAACAACAACATTCAAGAGGCACATCCATGAGTAGTCTCCGTAGCTTGCCCATCAGTCGGCGTCTGATGCTGATCCTCGGCGTCGCCGTCGCCATGCTGGTGGCGCTCGGCGTGTTCATGCTGCAACAGATCCACAGCGACCTTTATGAGGGAAAGGTCGAGAAAACCCGCCACCTGGTGCAGAGCGCCAGCGCCATCCTGCAGAATTTCCACGACCAGGAAGTGGCCGGCAGCCTGACCCGCGAGCAGGCCCAGAAACAGGCCGCGGCGATAGTGCGCGGGTTGCGTTACGACCAGATCGACTACTTCTGGATCAACGACCTCGGGTCGAAGATGATCATGCATCCGGTCAACCAGAAGCTCGAAGGCCAGGACCTCTCGACGATCAGGGACCCGGACGGCAAGGCGCTGTTCAACGAGATGGTCGCCATCGCGCGCAAACAGGGCGGCGGCATGGTGGAGTACCGCTGGCCGAAGGCCGGCAGCAGCGAGCCGGTGCCGAAAGTGTCCTATGTGCAGCTGTTCGAGCCCTGGGGCTGGGTGCTCGGCACCGGCATCTACATCGACGACATGGAGACGCAGTTCTACGGCCAGGCCATGCGCACCTCGCTGATCGGCCTGGGCATCGCGGTAGTGATGGCCCTGCTGGTGATGCTCATCGCCCGCAGCATCGTGGTGCCGCTGAACGAGGCGGTCAGCGCCATGGCCAACATCGCCAGCGGCGAGGCGGACCTCACGCGCAGCCTGGACACCCAGGGCAACGACGAACTGACGCGGATGTCGACGCACTTCAACGCATTCACCCTCAAGCTGCGCCAGGTGATCGGCGAATCGCTCGCCGCCTCGCGCTCGCTGGACGAGGCGGCGCGTTCGCTGGATGGCGTCGCCAACCAGGGCTACCAGACCAGCCAGCAGCAATCGCAGCAGATGGAGCTGGTCGCCACCGCGATCAACGAAGTCACCTACGGCGTGCAGGACGTGGCGAAAAGCGCCGAGGAAGCGGCCAACGAGGTGCGCAACGCCGAGGACCAGGCCAATCAGGGCCAGCAGAACATCGGCAACAGCCTGCGCCAGATCGATCAGCTGTCCGGCACCATCGGCCAGGCCGTGCAGGTGATCCAGGCGCTGGCGCAGGAGAGTTCGCAGATTGGCAAGGTGCTGGAGGTGATCCGCGCCATCGCCGAGCAGACCAACCTGCTCGCCCTCAACGCCGCCATCGAGGCCGCGCGCGCCGGCGAGCAGGGCCGCGGTTTCGCCGTGGTTGCCGACGAGGTGCGCCTGCTGGCGCAGCGTACCCAGCAGTCGACGGCGGAAATCCAGGGCATGATCGAACGTCTGCAGACCAATTCGGGCGCCGCGGTGAAGGTCATCCACGAAAGCAGCGCGGCCTCGCAGCTGACCGTCGAGCAGGCCAGCCAGGCCAGCGAAAGTCTGCAGTTGATCGCCCAGTCGATGCGCAACCTGGCCGGTGCCAACGCCTCCATCGCCAGCGCCACGCTGCAGCAGTCGCACGTGGTCGAGGACATCAACCGCAACGTCACCGAAGCCGCCAGCCTGGCGCACAACAGCGCCTTGTCCGCCGAGGAAACCAGCAGCGCGAGCAAGAACCTCGGTCAGCTCGCCGACCAGCTCGGTCGCCTGCTCGGCCAGTTCCGCGTCTGAGGCAACGGCGGCCTTCGCCGCCGCGCCCCTCTCCCACCGATTTCGTCGCGTGCCCAGGCCCGCTCGCGGCGAAGCGGCCTGAGCGCTAGATCACGCCGTCCTGGTTCTCCGACCAGGGCTGGCCCTTGCGCTTGAGCTCCAGGCGGCGGACGAACTCCAGCAGCACCGCGGCATAGACCTCGTCCTGCAGGTGCACGTCCTCGACGCCGGCGTCGATGTTCGGGTTGTCGTTGACCTCGATGACCACCACCTTGTCGCCGGCCTGCTTGAGATCGACGCCGTAGAGCCCGTCGCCGATCAGGTTGGCGGTGGTGGTCGCCAGTTCGAGAACCTCGCGCGGCACCTCTTCCACCGGCAGGGTCTGGAAGTCGCCGCTGACCTCCTGCGCATCCGGGCGATGGTCGTAGATCTGCCAATGGCCCTTCGACATGAAGTATTTGCAGGCGAAGATCGGCTTGTGATTGAGCATGCCAATGCGCCAGTCGTACTCGGTGTAGAAGAACTCCTGCGCCAGCAGCAGCACCGAGCGTTCGAACAGCTCGGCCGTCACCTTCAGTAGCGCCTGCTGGTCCTCGACCTTGATCACCCCGCGGGAAAAGCTGCCGTCGGGAATCTTCAGCACAAGTGGAAAGCCGAGCCGCTCGCCGAGGTTGTCCAGCTCGTGCGGGCGCTCCTTGTAGAGAATCTCCGTGGCCGGCATGCCCAGCTTGTGCGCGCGCAGCAGGTCGGTGAGGTAGACCTTATTGGTGCAGCGCAGGATCGAGGCGGGATCATCGAGCACCACTAGCCCTTCGCTCTCGGCTCGCTTGGCGAAGCGGTAGGTGTGGTCGCTGACGCTGGTGGTCTCGCGGATGAACAGCGCGTCGTACTCGGCCAGTCGCGAGAAATCCTTCTTCTCGATCAGATCCACCTCGATGCCAAGGCGCTTGCCGACGCGGATGAAGTTCTTCAGCGCCTTGCGGTTGGACGGAGGAAACGCCTCGGCCGGGTCGTGCAGGATCGCCAGGTCGAAGCGCACCAGCCGGCGTGAGCGCGGGCGGCGCCAGATCTTGCGGTTGAAGGCGTCGAGCACGTTGGCGAACTGGTCTTCCTGATCGTCGCGCAACTTGTGCAGGCTGCCCGGTTTGATGCCGGTGATGTGCCAGCTGTCGTTGCGGCGGAATTCCACCAGCAGCAACGGGCAGGGAAACGCCTCGAACAGCTGCCGCGCCAGCTCCTGCAGCGGCTCGACCTCGGTGCGGCCGAAATACAGCGTGAGGGTGAAGCCGTCGGTGCTGCCGAACGGGTGGTCGGCCAGCGCCTTGTCGAGGGACTTGTCGAGGTATTCCAGGGCCAGGCTGTAGAGCGCCTTGCGCGCCAGCTCGCTGATGGTGCGCACGCTGGGGATCACCCGGTGCCCGCGCGCCTCGGCCAGCAGCGAGCAGTAGTAGCCGTGGCCGAGGTACTTGTAGTTGCGGCACAGGTTTATCACCTGGACTCGCTTGCCGCTGGCATCGTCGTTGGGTTGTTCGAGGTATTCCTGGACGCTGATGACATCTTCGCTGGGGTAGTAGGAGGTCCAATCCTCCTTGCGCTCGACCACGATGACGAGTCTGCTCACGATCGCTCCTGCTCTCATGCCGGGAGCAAAAGGCGCCCCCGCCTGTCTCTGCTAGGACACGCACGATAAACGCCGCGTTCGCCAGAAACGAAAACTCCGTACGGTCAGAAGGACTCTCCGCTCAATGAACGTCGCACTGCGCCCCGCCACTCCCGACGACGTCAACGCCCTGGTAGAACTGGAAAACCGCTGCTTCGAGCACGACCGTCTCTCCCGGCGCAATTTTCACTGGATGATCACCCGCGGCAATGCCCGCCTGGTGCTCGCCGAGGAAGGCCAACGGCTGCTCGGCTACGCGCTGGTACTGTTCCATCAGGGCACCTCGCTGGCGCGGCTCTACTCCATCGCCAGCGATCCGCTGGCGCGTGGACGCGGCCTCGGGCAACGCCTGCTGGGAGCGGCCGAACAGGCCGCGCGGGACAACGACTGTGCGTTCCTGCGCCTGGAGGTACGCCCGGACAACGGAGCGGCCATCGCCCTCTACGAGCGCAACGGTTACCTGCCCTTCGCCCGCCTCAGCGACTACTACGAGGACCACGCCGAGGCGCTGCGCTACGAGAAGCGCATCCGCCTGCTCAGCCAGAGCCGGCGCAAGCGTTCGCCGTACTATCGGCAGACCACGGAATTCACCTGCGGTCCGGCCTCTTTGCTGATGGCGATGGCAGCGCTGGATCGTGACTTCCGCATGACCCGCCGCGAGGAACTGCGCCTGTGGCGCGAGGCGACCACCATCTACATGACCGCCGGGCACGGCGGCTGCGGGCCGCATGGCCTGGCCCTGGCGGCCTGGCGGCGCGGTTTCCGCGTGAGCCTGCTGGTTAACGTCAGCGGGCCGCTGTTCCTCGACGGCGTGCGCAGCGAGGAAAAACGCGCAGTGATGCGGGTGGTTCACGAGGACTTCTGCGCCGAACTGGAAAGCAGCGATGTCGAGCTGATCAAGCGCGGCCCGCTGGACATCGCGGGAATACTGGCGGCAGGCGGGCAACCGCTGGTGCTGATCAGCAGCTACCGGCTGACCCGCTCGAAAGCGCCGCACTGGGTGATAGTCACCGACAGCGACGAGGACTTCGTCTACCTGCACGACCCGGACGTAGACCACAGCATCCATCGACGCCAGATGGACTGCCAGCATGTGCCGGTCAGCCACGCCGAGTTTGACAAGATGAGCCGCTTCGGCCGGCGCAAGCTGCGCGCGGCCGTCGTCGTCCATTCGCGCGACTGAGCGCGATCAGCTACCGCCACCACCGGCACCTGCGCCGCCGGAACCACCCGAGCCACCGGTGCCAGCGCCGGAGCTACCGCCACTGCCTGCGCCGCTACCGCCCATGGGCGCGCCACCGTTGTTGCTGCCGGTACCGCTGGTGCCGCCGCCGCTCGAGTTGCTCGGGCTCACGCCGTTCTGGTTCGTCGTGCCGTTGCGCGGGCCGGTGGTGGTCGGCACACCCGGTGCGACTGTGGAGCGTTCCTGGCCGGTGGTCGGTGTACCGGGGGCGACGGTGGAGCGCTGCTGCCCGGTGGTGGGCGTGCCCGGCGCCACCGTCGAGCGCTGCTGGCCGGTGGTGGTCGGCGTGTAGTTGACCNNGTTGACGCCGTTGACCGGGTTGTTACTGGTCGGCACGCCGTTGGAAGGGTTGCCGTTCACCGCGCCCGGCGTGGTCTGGTCGGCCGGGGTGCGGATCTGGTTGATGTTGTCGCCGACCTGCTGGCGGTTGCTTTCCATCTGATCGCCGCTTTGCCGACGCTGTTCTTCCAGGCTCAACCCGGCGCCTGCATGGCTGGCCAGAGGGATCAACGTGGCCAGCAGGAGCAGCGGAAACTTGATCTTGTGCATGTTCTTCTCCATCGCGATGGGTACCTACGATGGACAGCGCGGAGTTGCGCCGCTCTTCATACGTTCATCGGATTGCCAGCGTAGCTGTCACGGGTCAAGGGGCCGCCGAAATCCGGGTGCTAGCTTTGTACGACGCTTGCGAACCCACCTCACGCGGCTCGCTATCACCATCTTCAAACGCATAGGAGCCACCGAAACATCCACAAATGCGACATTCGCTGTCCATTTATCGACCGACCGTGACTTCCGGCCAAACGCCGGCATCAATGAACTGATCAAGCCTGCTGCAAGTGATCGCACAGGCCCCTCCACTAGGCACTTTTAAGAGACCGCCCACATGAATGCCCCGCTCCGTGTCAACGAAGCACTTTTGATCGCCGGCCGCGCTTTCCAACCCTTCGCATGCGTAGCCTGGGCTCCGCTGGATGGCAGCGGCGAACTCAATCTGAGCGTTGAAGACCGCACCTGCACGCGGCTGCTCGGCCGCTCGAAGATTTCCCGCACCACTTACTGCGATCCGCAGCAACTGGCGGAAATCCTCCAGCAGGCGCGTCAGGAGCTGAGCCAGGAGGGCTTCCGGCTCTCCCCGTGGAGCATGCCCGAGTAATTCGAAAGGCCCGGCAATCGCCGGGCCTTTTCGTATCCACCGGCAAAACTCCGTGACGTCGCCGCGGCCATGCAGGTCGGCGACGAACTCCGCTGCCGCTGGCCCGGTCTATCCCTCAGCCACCGGCGAGAGGATTACCGCATGAGCACCCCGCATCTCACCCTCGACGAAGCCCGGCAGATCATCTGCCAGGCCTTCCTGCCGTTGCACTGCGCGACCGAGGCCGACCGCGAAGACGCCAGCTTCTCGTTGAAGATCAGCGACGACAACGAACGTATCCTCTACTCCATCGCCCACCTGGCGCGCTCGCAATACAGCGAGCCGATCCGTCTCGCCGGCCTGATCGAACAGGCGCGGCTGGAGCTGAGCAAGGACGGCCACGCGCTCTATCCCTGGTCGATGCCGTTCCAGGTGGATCTCAAACACTGCTGAGGCAACCCGAAAGCCATGGAAGCGTTCGACCTTAAACGGATGTTGCTGGACGAGTTTCCCCCGCTGTTCCTCGCCGAGGTCGCCCTGCGCGCCAGCTTCGCCTACGTCGCCGTGTTCGCCTTCCTGAAGATTTCCGGGCGCCGCGGCGTACGCCAGCTGTCGCTGTTCGAGGTGGTTGTAATCCTCACCCTCGGCTCGGCGGCCGGCGACGTTTCCTTCTACGACGACGTGCCGCTGCTGCCGATCGTCATGGTCTTCGCCACCTTGCTGGTGCTCTACCGCTCGACCACCTACCTGATGGAGCGCTTTACCCGTTTCGGCGTCTGGATGGAGGGCAAACCGACGGTGATCATCCGCAACGGCGAATACGACCTGCCGACGCTGGAAGCCACCAACATCTCCGATGACGAATTCTTCATGGAACTGCGCCAGCAGGGCGTGGAACACCTCGGCCAGGTACGCCTGGGTATCCTCGAGGTGAATGGCGACGTCAGCCTGTACTTCTTCGAGGGCGAGGAAACCCGCCACGGCCTTTCGGTGCTGCCCGCCAGCGAGCGGGTGGTGGTCGAGACGGCGCATCAGGCCGGCCTCCACGCCTGTTGCCGCTGCGGCTTCGTGCAGCCGCTGGACTACGGTCAGGGCGGACCCTGCCCGCGCTGCGAGCGGAAACTCTGGTCTCAGGCGACGGATCGGCCCCGCGCGCGCTGACCGGTGGCCTGAACCGTCAGCTTCCCGGCCGGGTCACTGTTTCAGAGACATTCATCCAGCCAGAGGAAAACAGACGATGCTCGGCGACCATTCCGAAATCATTCAACACCTCAATTCCGCCCGCAAACACGCCGACCAGGCCGAAACCCAGGAAAAGCCCGAACTCTATCGCGAGGCCATCGATGAAATGGCCATCGCCATCGAGCTGCTGCTGCGCAACAGCGCCGAGAAGGAAGGCGATCGCTACGGCGCCGTCGACGCCTGACACGCCATAGCATCCTCGCTGCCTCGCAGCGCGTTCGAATCAAGGAGTACGCATGCGCCTGGAAACCGAGACAGCGCCGCCGCTGGCCAGTGGCCGTTTGCCGGTGCCACCCGATGAAAGCGAGGACACCGGCACCCCGCTCTGCTCGCCGCTGCCGCCCGACCTGACCTATGTCGACGACACCCAGCAGGGCATCAGCCGGCGCAAGCTGCGCGGCAAGTACGCCTACTTCGATGTGGGCGGGGAGCGCATCCGCGACGAGGCCGAAATCAGCCGGATCAACAAGCTGGCGATCCCGCCGGCCTACACCCACGTGTGGATCTGCCCCAGCGCCAGCGGCCACCTGCAGGCCACCGGCCGCGACGCCCGCGGGCGCAAGCAATACCGCTACCACCCGCGCTGGCGCGAGATTCGCGATGCCGACAAGTACGAACGGATGCTCGCCTTCGGCCGTGCGCTGCCCAGGTTGCGCGCCACCCTGGAGAAGCACCTGGCGCAACACGGCATGGGCCGCGACAAGGTGATGGCTACGGTGGTTTCGCTGCTCGACTCGACGCTGATCCGCGTCGGCAACAGCCGGTACGCCAAGGAGAACAAGTCGTTCGGTCTGACCACCCTGCGCAACCGTCACGTCGACGTCAAAGGCAGCGCCATCCGTTTCCACTTCCGCGGCAAGAGCGGCATCGAGCACAACGTCAAGCTCAGCCATCCGCGCCTGGCGAGAATCGTCAAGCGCTGCATGGAACTGCCCGGCCAGCACCTCTTCCAGTACCTGGACGAGGACGGCGAGCGTCATGTGGTCAGCTCGTCCGACATCAACGCCTACCTGCAGACCCACGCCGGCGAGGATTTCACCGCCAAGGACTACCGCACCTGGGCCGGCAGCGCGCTGGCGCTGGAGAGTCTCTGCGAGCGCAGCAAGCAGACCGACGAGGAACTCGATGCGCGCAAGCAGGTGGTGGAGATCGTCAAGGCGGTGGCCTGCCAGCTCGGCAATACGCCGGCGATCTGCCGCAAGTGCTACATCCATCCGGCAGTGATCGATGCCTTCGGCGACGGCAAGCTGGCCGAGCTGAAGAAGCCCCGTCCGCGCAAGGGGCTGCGCGCCGAGGAAGTCGCCCTGATGAAGTTTCTCGAGGATCTGCAGGACGCCACCAGGGCGAACGCAGGGAGCGCCTGAGGCGACCTAGAGGTAGACCGAAACCTGATTGCGCCCGCCTTTCTTCGACGCGTACAGCGCCTGGTCTGCCCATTCAATGAGCATGCGGTGATCCACGCAGAGCGCCGTAGGCTGCGCGACACCGAGGCTGATGGTGAAGGGAATCACGTGGCCGTCATGTTCCACACGCAGCTTCTCCACGGCGCTGCGCAAGCGCTCGGCGAACACCAGCGCGCCGTCCTTGCCAGTATCTGGCAGCAGGATGGCGAACTCCTCGCCGCCGTAGCGACCGGCGATGTCGACGTCGCGCACATGCTCGCGCACCATCTCGGCCAGGCTGCGGATGATCTGGTCGCCGGCCGGATGGCCGAAGCTGTCGTTGACCGACTTGAAGTGGTCGATGTCCATCATCACCAGCGACAGCGGGCTGTCGTAGCGCTGGGTGCGGGCGAACTCGTGCTTCAGGCACTCCTCCCAGTGGCCGCGGTTGAACAGCCCGGTGAGTCGGTCGATGCGCGACAGCCCCTCCAGCTTGACGTTGGCCGCCTGCAACTGGCGCCGGTTGATCGCCACGTCGGTGACGTCGTAGATCACCAGGCAGATGTGCCCGATCTCGCTGTTCACCGAACGCAGCGGCAGCAGCGTGGTGTTCTGGTACATGAAGTCTTCGCGTCCGGTGATCGGCTGGTAGTTCTTGAAGCGCACCAGATACGGCCGCTGCTCCCAGACGGTGAAACCCGGCGTGCCCAGCGTGGCGACGCTCTCCACCTTCATGCGGAACCATTCCTCGTTGACCTCGGGGAACAGCTCGAAGAAGGAACGGTGGTAGGCCTGGCTCGGTTGCAGCCCGGAGCGGTTCTCCATGAAGGTGTTCCACACCTCCACGCGGTAGGCGCGGTCGAGCACCACCACGCCGACGTCGATACCCTGCACGATGGCAGCCAGCCAATGGAACTCTTCCAGATCGATATCGGCCATGGTCAGTTCATCACGTGAGCAAGTTTGCGCGACAGCAGATCCACCGAATCCTCGGTGAACAGCAGCAGCAGGTCGAAGTGGATATCGTGCCCTTCCAGGCTGTAGCTGATCTCCACCGCCAAGGTCTTCTTCCAGCGTCGCTGGTTGACCTGGATGAGGTCATCTAGGCCGGCATGCGCGCCGAGAATTTGTGGGTGGCTCTGCGAGAACACCACGTCGATCTGTTCGGCGATGCCGCTCAGGCAGGCGCCGATCAGCACACTGGACAGGTCCAGCAGCATTTCCATCTCCGAGTACTCGCTCGACGACCAGCGCATCAGGCGCGCCATGTCGGCGACTTCGGAGTCGTGGAAGATCAGCAGTGCCTCGCCGGAAATGCCGCTGCCGATGTAGCCCTGGCAGACTGCGGTGAGGCGCTCGCCGTTCTGCGCATCGGCCAGCGCCATGTGCAGCTCGCCGACTTCGAGGATGTTCACGTTGGGCACCGGCAACTGCACGAACACCTTGAGCACCCGCGCCAGCAACGCCGCGGCGCGGCCCATGGCGACGTTGACGGTTTCGCGGAAGGCATCGCGGAAGCCGACCGGGCCTTCGGCCAGGCTCGCCGCCGGAACCGGGGATAGTCCTGGCGCACCGAGCAGCCCGAGGCGTTTCAGGGTATCGGCCAGCTCCTGCGGATCGGCCGGCTTGCGCAGGAAGGCCAGCGCGCCCAGCGCCATCACCCGGCGCACGGCCTCCTCCTGAACGTCGCCGGAGACCACGATGACCCGGCTCGACAGCCCTTCGGCACGCATCGCAGCGAGCACTTCGTAGCCGTCCATTTCCGGCATGGTCAGGTCGAGCAGGACGATCTCGCCTTCGCCGCGGCGAATCGCCTCTAGGCCTTCGCGGCCATTGCTCGCCTGCGTCACGGACACCGCCCAGTCCACCGGCAGGGCACGCAGCAACTGCTTGCGCGCCATGTTGGAATCGTCGCAGACGAGCAAGGGAATCAGGGGCATAAGGCAACCGTCTCGCAGCTCAAAAATTCAACAAGGACAATGGGATGAAACGTTGCGGCGATCCGCCACACGTTTATCGCCCGAGCGCGGACGGAAGTCGAGCCACGCACCGAAAAAAAGTGCCACCACGCGACTGTTGACGCCTGGCTGCGCCGGCGGGGCATAAAAAAAGCGGCACACGGGCCGCTTTTCTGATTGTCGATCGATCAGTAGTAGGCATTTTCCCGAATGCTGTGATCGGTTACGTCACGCACGCCCTTGAGCTGCGGGATACGCTCGAGCAGGGTCTTCTCGATGCCTTCCTTGAGCGTCACGTCGGCCTGGCCGCAGCCCTGGCAGCCGCCGCCGAACTGCAGCACGGCAACGCCCTCGTCGACGATGTCGACCAGCGTGACCTGGCCACCGTGACTGGCCAGACCGGGGTTAATCTCGGTCTGCAGGAAGTAGTTGATGCGCTCGTTGAGCGGGCTGTCTTCGTTGACCATCGGCACCTTGGCGTTCGGCGCCTTGATCGTCAGCTGGCCACCCATGCGGTCGGTGGCGTAGTCGACCACGGCGTCCTCGAGGAAAGCTTCGCTCACCGAATCGATCCAGGCGGTGAAGCTCTTCAGCGCCAGCGCGGTGTCCTCCGGCTTCTCTTCGCCCGGCTTGCAGTAGGCGATGCAGGTTTCCGCGTATTGCGTGCCCGGCTGGGTGATGAACACGCGAATGCCGATACCCGTGGTGTTCTGTTTGGCCAGCAGGTCGGCCAGGTAGTCGTGGGCGGCGTCGGTAATGGTGATAGCGCTCATATCAATTCCTCGCGATACATGGCGACAGTCTACGCCAAAGCGGGCTGTGGGATAAAGTCCTAGTCTTTTAGTCGGGATAGTCTCAACCGCTGGCGGGCGCCTCTTGCGGCTGCAACCAGCGCCGGGTGCGGAAAAACAGCCGGCGCTCGATCAACTGGTAGCTGGCCCAGGACACCAGCAGGATCGTCGGCATGCACAGGGCGATCACCCAGTACTCGTCGAAACCGAAGCGCTGGTACAGATAACAACCCAGCAGCAGCACGATGACATGCACCAGATATACCGAGTAGGAACAGTCGCCGAGCACCTTCAGCGCGCGGACGCGGCCGAACCAGGGTTCCAGCGCGATGCAGGCGATGACGATGAAGGCGCTGGGAATGCCCCAGCTGAGCAGGCGCGACGAGGCGTCCAGATGCATGATCGCCGCAATGGCGCCGGCCAGCATCAGCAGCGGCAGCCAACGGCCCTGGCCGATCCAGCCGCGCCGGTAGGCGATGCCGATGGCCACGCCGAAGAGGAATTCGTAGACGATGCTGTTGCGGTAGAAACTGCTCAGCCAGTCCTGCCGCGCCAGCAGCGTGCTCACCAGCGCCAGGGTCGCGGCGATCAGCAGCAGGCGCAGGCGCTGCGGCGCCACCAGCGAAAGGGCGAACACCAGGTAGAAGAACATCTCGTAGTTCAGCGTCCAGCCGACGTTCAGGGTCGGATAGAGCCCGTAGCCGCCGGGGTTTTCCGCCGGGATGAACAGCAGCGAGAGGATCAGGTGGCGCAGTTCGAAAGTCTGCCCCGGCGCCATCTGCTGCGCGTAGAAGATGATCGCCGCCATCAGCAGGCTGTACAGCCAGTAGGCCGGCACGATGCGCATCAGCCGGTTGAGCAGGAAGCGGCCGGCCCTGATGTCCTTGCCTGCGGTGGAGAGGTAGATCACGAAGCCGCTGATGACGAAGAAGATGTCGACGCCGATGGCGCCTTTCTGCACGAAGAACTGCCCGACCGGGCCGTCTGCCTTGAAATCGAAGAACACCTGCATCACGTGGTGGCAGACCACCATCCAAGCCGCTACTGCCCGAAGCGCCTGAAGCGAAATCAACATACTGCGTCACTCGTGCTCGACGCCCTCCCGGCATCCGGTCGTACACCGCCCGTTTCGCCCGCCGCAGTTTCGAAAGCTCCGCCACTGCCCGGCGCGGCTCTGCATCTCTTCTGCAGATGTCGACCGCGCGGGTTGGCAGAAGATTCGCCGCTCCCGACCGAGCACCCGCTACCGCGCTGTGCGCTAGAGGTTCTGGTAGCGGTTCATGTCGAGCATCCCCGCCTCCACCGGTTCGGTTTCGCGCAGGTAGTTCGACAGGTCGAGGAAGTAGTGCCAGAAATCCGGGTGCGTGCGGCGAATGCCCCAGCGCTTCACCACCCTGTCGAAACCCGCCTGATCGCGGGTCTGCTCCAGCGCGGCGGAGAAGGCGCCGGCATCCTCGGCGCGGAAATCGAAGATGAAGTTCGGGTAGCTGGTCAGCACCCCTGGATAGAGCGTCAGGGTGTCCAGGGCCGGCTGGTAGCGCAACGATTCGCCGAGCAGGAAGGCGACGTTGCTGTGCGCGCGGTTGCGCAGGAGAGTGTAGATCTCGCGCTTGCCGCCGCCCAGTTCGACGCGCAGCAGGGTGGCCTCCGGCAACTGATCGATCGCTTTCAGCCCGCTCGCCGGGCGGCTGACCAGGCGGCTCAGCGCCTGCTCCACCTGCTGCAGCGCCAGCGGCGCCGCGGGGCGGAAACAGCGCCCGTCACGGCAACGGTTGATCGGGTCGGGACGCGCGTTGACGGCGGCGAAGTGCTCCACCAGCGCCAGGCCGAAGGCGCGCTTGGCGTCCTTTTCCGGCAGGCCGAGCACGCTCGGCGTCTGCGTGTCGATGCCCTGGTAATCCAGCCACATCTTCAGCCGCCCGCTGTTCTGGTACCAGCTGTCCAGCTCGGCCTGGCGCGTGTCGGCGGGCAGCAGGCGGAGGAAATTGACCTCGGCGCCGTTGCGGATCAGGTCGAAGTACAGCCGCGTCTGCGCCTGGTGCGAAACATTGCCGAACACGTCGAAATTCACCACCAGCTGGTAATAGGTCCGCTCGAACAACGGGTAGTCGAGCAGCCACAACGTCTTAGGCACGTCGCCGATCAGGCCCTTGCGCACCGAGGCGCTGTCGAACTGGCGGAAGATCGACAGCAGCGCGTTGTCGTTGCCGGCCCAGATGTCGCCCCAGGCCGCCGGCGGCGCGTCGGCGTAGGCCTTCATGCGCAGCTTTTCATAGGCATTGCGCTTGTCGCGATAGGCACGCCAGAGACCGAGCAGATCGCCTATCTCGTCGAACTGGCCGGGCATCGCCAACAGCGGCGTGGCCTCCTCGCGGTACTTGGCATCGGTCAGGTAGAGGTCGTGCTCGGGGGCCTGAAAGGTCGTCCAGAAGTTGTCGCGAATCACGTCCGTGGCGATCTGCCCGCGGCACACCGGCCCGCGGATGAAGGTGCGCACGAAATACTCCGCGTTATCCAGCATGAACTGGTAACGCGCCTGAGGCGGAATCGCGGCGAAGGTCTCGAACGGATTGGCGCGGCGCTGGGCGCCGTAGCCGGGCACCGCATCGACGCGCCAGTCGCCGCTGTAGAACAGCTCGCGCACCCGCGCCAGCTTCTGCGCGCTGAGCGGATAGGTGATGTGCGTCTTGTGCACGATCACGCCCTGGATCGGCCACAGGCGGTAATAGAAAGTGGTGCCCGGATCGTCGTTCGGCCGCCGCGTGGCGATCGGGTCGATCGGCTCGCCGCTCGGCGTGCGCGAACGCACCAGCTGGAAGAAATGCCCGGCCTCGCCGCCCTCGAAGTACAGATGGGCGAGGAACAGGTGCTCGAACAGCCAGCGGTTGACCAGTGCCTCGCGCGCTCCCGGCGCGTTGAGCAGGCGCTCCCAGTCGGCGATCTGCGCGGCTTCGGCGGCGTTCGGCCGCATGTCCTGCTGATCGACCGGCGCCCCCTGCGCCAGCCAGGCCTGCAGTGTGGCGTATTCCTGATCGCTGAGGCCGGTGACGGCGAACGGCATGCCGGCGTGGGCGAATTTCTTCGCGTAGGCGTCGAACTCTTCGGGCAGCGGGCACTGGTTGGCGCGGCCGATGCCGATATCCAGGTCGTCCGGCAGCTTGGCGTTCGCTGTCGGCGGGTTCTGCCGGCCGAGTTCCAGCATCCGCTTCATCAGCGCGGCCTGACCGTCGCGGTCGTGCAGCACCGAGTAGAAATCCTTGCGCCGCCACGCCGCCTCGTCGTGGGCATCGAAGTACAGCCGCGTCGGCTCCTGCGCCTTGCTGCGCTCGCCGTCGTAGACCGGCAGCTTGCTGGCGCCACGCAGCGCGCCCTCGCCGCCGCCCAGATTCAGCTGGCACGGCGCGTCGTAGCAGGTATGGCAGGCAACGCACTTCTGCGTGAGGATCGGCTGTACGTCGCGAGTGTAGGAGATGCTCTCGGCGCCCAGCGCCATGCCGGAAAAGGCCAGCAGAACGACGAGAATCATGCGGATGGACATGTAGCGTTTTCCCGGAAAAATTCAGCCGGCGATTCTAGCGGGGCTCACGGCGGCTCGGCATCGCGCCTGCATGAGTATTTCTCATACAAATGCCGGCGACGATTAGCCGTAGCGCAACCTTGCTATCATTCGCGCCCTTTTCCGCTTTGCTCCAGGTAGTCACCATGCACGATCGCGCCCGCCTCCAGGCCCTCCAGAACGCTCTGCGCGAGCGCATTCTGATTCTCGACGGCGGCATGGGCACGATGATCCAGAGCTACAAGCTGGAGGAGGAAGACTACCGCGGCGAACGTTTCGCCGACTGGCCGAGCGACGTCAAGGGCAACAACGACCTGCTGATCCTCAGCCGCCCGGACGTGATCGGCGCCATCGAGAAGGCCTACCTGGACGCCGGCGCCGACATCCTCGAGACCAACACCTTCAACGCCACCCAGGTGTCCCAGGCCGACTACGGCATGGAGTCGCTGGTCTACGAACTGAACGTCGAAGGCGCCCGCCTGGCGCGCCGCGTGGCCGATGCCAAGTCCCTGGAAACCCCGGACAAGCCGCGCTTCGTCGCCGGCGTGCTCGGCCCCACCAGTCGCACCTGCTCGATCTCCCCGGACGTCAACGACCCCGGCTACCGCAACGTCACCTTCGACGAGTTGGTGGAGAACTACACCGAGGCCACCCGCGGCCTGATCGAGGGCGGCGCCGACCTGATCCTGATCGAAACCATCTTCGACACCCTCAACGCCAAGGCGGCGATCTTCGCCGTGCAGGGCGTGTTCGAGGAGATCGGCTACGAACTGCCGATCATGATTTCCGGCACCATCACCGACGCCTCCGGGCGCACGCTGTCCGGGCAGACCACCGAAGCCTTCTGGAACTCGGTGGCGCACGCCAAACCGATTTCCGTCGGCCTGAACTGCGCGCTGGGCGCCGCCGACCTGCGTCCGTACCTGGCCGAACTCGCCGCCAAGGCCGGCACCCACGTCTCCGCCCACCCCAACGCCGGCCTGCCGAACGCTTTCGGCGAATACGACGAGACGCCGGCGGAAATGGCCGTGGTGATCGAGGAGTTCGCCGCTTCCGGCTTCCTCAACATCATCGGCGGCTGCTGCGGCACCACCCCGGCGCACATCCAGGCGATCGCCGAAGCCGTGGGCAAATACCCGCCGCGGGTCATCCCGGAGATCCCCAAGGCCTGCCGCCTGTCCGGCCTGGAGCCGTTCACCATCGACCGCAACTCGCTGTTCGTGAACGTCGGCGAGCGCACCAACATCACCGGCTCGGCCAGGTTCGCCCGGCTGATCCGCGAGGAGAACTACACCGAAGCCCTGGAAGTCGCCCTGCAGCAGGTGGAAGCCGGCGCCCAGGTGATCGACATCAACATGGACGAGGGCATGCTCGACTCCAAGGCGGCGATGGTGAAGTTCCTCAACCTCATCGCCGGCGAGCCGGACATTTCCCGCGTGCCTATCATGATCGACTCCTCCAAATGGGAGGTGATCGAGGCCGGCCTGAAGTGCATCCAGGGCAAGGGCATCGTCAACTCGATTTCGATGAAGGAAGGCGTCGAGGCCTTCAAGCACCACGCCCGGCTGTGCAAGCGCTACGGCGCCGCCGTGGTGGTGATGGCCTTCGACGAGGCCGGCCAGGCCGACACCGCCGCGCGCAAGCGCGAGATCTGCCAGCGCAGCTACGACATCCTGGTGGACGAAGTCGGCTTCCCGCCGGAAGACATCATCTTCGACCCGAACATCTTCGCCGTCGCCACCGGCATCGAGGAACACAACAACTACGCGGTGGACTTCATCGAGGCCTGCGCCTACATCCGCGACAACCTGCCCTACGCGCTCAGCTCGGGCGGCGTATCCAACGTGTCCTTCTCGTTCCGCGGCAACAACCCGGTGCGCGAGGCGATCCACTCGGTGTTCCTCTACTACGCGATCCAGAACGGCCTGACGATGGGCATCGTCAACGCCGGCCAACTGGAAATCTACGACGAGATTCCCAAAGAGCTGCGCGACGCCGTTGAGGACGTGGTGCTCAACCGCACGCCCGAAGGCACCGACGCGCTGCTGGGCATCGCCGACAAGTTCAAGGGCGACGGCAGCGTCAAGGAAGCGGAAACCGAGGAGTGGCGCGCGCTGCCGGTCGGCAAGCGACTCGAACACGCGCTGGTCAAGGGCATCACCGCGTTCATCGTCGAAGACACCGAGGAGTGCCGCCAGCAGTGCGCGCGGCCGATCGAGGTCATCGAAGGCCCGCTGATGAGCGGGATGAACGTGGTCGGCGACCTGTTCGGCTCTGGCAAGATGTTCCTCCCCCAGGTGGTCAAGTCGGCGCGCGTGATGAAGCAGGCCGTGGCCCACCTGATCCCCTTCATCGAGGCGGAAAAAGGCGACAAGCCCGAAGCCAAGGGCAAGATCCTCATGGCCACGGTGAAGGGCGACGTACACGACATCGGCAAGAACATCGTCGGCGTGGTACTCGGCTGCAATGGCTACGACATCGTCGACATGGGCGTGATGGTGCCGGCGGAGAAAATCCTGCAGACCGCCATCGCCGAGAAGTGCGACATCATCGGCCTGTCCGGGCTGATCACCCCGTCGCTGGACGAAATGGTGCATGTCGCCCGTGAGATGCAGCGGCAGAATTTCAACCTGCCGCTGATGATCGGCGGCGCCACCACCTCGAAAGCGCACACCGCGGTGAAGATCGAGCCGAAGTACCAGAACGACGCCGTGGTCTACGTCACCGACGCCTCGCGCGCGGTCGGCGTGGCGACCCAGCTGCTGTCCAGGGAACTCAAGGCCGGCTTCGTCGAGAAGACCCGCGCCGAATACGTCGAGGTGCGCGAACGCACCGCCGCCCGCAGCGCGCGCACCGAGCGCCTGAGCTACGAGAAGTCGGTGGCCAACAAGGCGCAGTTCGACTGGACCGGCTACCAGGCGCCGGTGCCCTCCTTCACCGGCGTCAAGCTGCTCGACGACATCGACCTGGCGACGCTGGCCGAATACATCGACTGGACGCCGTTCTTCATCTCTTGGGACCTGGCCGGCAAGTACCCACGCATCCTCACCGACGAAGTGGTCGGCGAGGCCGCGACCGTGCTGTTCGCAGACGCCCAGGCGATGCTGAAGAAGCTGATCGACGAGAAACTCATTAGCGCCAGGGCGATAGTCGGCTTCTGGCCGGCCAACCAGGTGCAGGACGACGACCTGGAGGTCTATGGCGACGGCGGCGAGACGCTGGCGACGCTGCACCACCTGCGCCAGCAGACCATCAAGCCGGACGGCAAGCCGAACCTGTCGCTGGCCGACTTCATCGCGCCGAAAAACAGCGGCGTGCAGGACTACATCGGCGGCTTCATCACCACCGCCGGGATCGGCGCCGAGGAAGTCGCCAAGGCCTACCAGAACGCCGGCGACGACTACAACGCGATCATGGTCAAGGCACTCGCCGACCGTCTCGCCGAAGCCTGCGCCGAATGGCTGCACGAACGGGTGCGCAAGGAATACTGGGGCTACGAGCCGGAAGAACACCTGAGCAACGAAGAGCTGATCAGGGAAGCCTACAAGGGTATCCGCCCGGCGCCCGGCTACCCGGCCTGCCCGGATCACACCGAGAAGAAGACGCTGTTTGCCCTGCTCGACCCCAAAGCCGAATTCGACAAGGCCGGACGCAGCGGCGTGTTCCTCACCGAGCACTACGCGATGTTCCCGGCCGCCGCCGTCAGCGGCTGGTACTTCGCTCACCCGCAGGCGCAGTACTTCGCCGTCGGCAAGGTCGACAAGGATCAGGTCGAAAGCTACAGCGCCCGCAAGGGCCAGGACCTGGCGATCAGCGAGCGCTGGCTGGCGCCGAACCTGGGCTACGACAACTGAAGCGGGCGCTATGAGCCTCCTCCACTCCCTTCGCAAGATCAGGGCGCGGCTACTGGGGCAGGAGCCGCCGTCGCGGGCGGAGGTCGCCCGCCAGCAGGCCCTCGCCCACCGCGAAACGCTTACGGACACCACCTTCATCGGCATCACCGGCAGCGGCGCGAAAAGCACCACATCGGCTTTTCTCTACCACCTGCTGTCCGCGCGCAAACGTAGCGCGCTGTCGCTGATCTACAACACCAGCGAGGCCATCGCCCGGCGTATCCCGCAGTTGGATGCCCACGACGAGGTCGCGATCTTCGAGATCAGCGGCCACGCACCGGGCGCCATCGACGCCTCCGCAACGCTGGTTCGACCGACAATGGGCATCGTCACGGTGATTTCCAACGACCACTACACCAACTACCGCGGAACCGAGGCGACGGCTCAGGAGAAAGGCAGGCTGGTCTCCGCGGTGTTCGAGGCCGGCGGAACCACATTTCTCAATGCCGATGATCCCTTGGTCGCGCAGATGGCAGAGCTCGCCCCCGGACGGACGGTGAGTTTCGGCGAAAGCCCCGAGGCCGAATTTCGCGCAAGCAACGTGCAGGTTTCCGCCACTGGCCGGCTGCGCTTCGACTGCACGCATGGCGCAGAAACCGCCGCGTTCGATATTGGTCTGCTGGGCAAGCACTTCATCGTCAGCGCGCTGGCGGGGATCGCCTGCGTTCACCACCTGGGCATGTCCCTGGCCGAGATCGCCGGACGCGCGCGCAGCTACGTGCAGATGGCTGGCCGCTGTTCGATCCACCGTGTCGCGGGAGGGCCGATCTATTTGTGCGACACGATCAAGTCGCCACTTTCTACCCTTGGCCTGGCGTTCGAACTGATGGACGCCTTTCCCGATGCGCCGCGCAAAACCATCGTGATCGGAAAGATTTCCGACTATCCAGGGTCCACCACGCGCAGCTACAGCCGGGCTTACGCCCTCGCCAGGCCGCACTGCGATCGGATCATTTTCTTCGGAGCCAGACCGCCGTCGCTGAAAGGTGTCGAAGAGGACGAGCGCAGCGGCTCACTCCTGTACGTGGACAACCACGAGGAACTTCGCGATTTGCTGCGCAGCGATGCGCTGGCTGACGAAGTGATACTGCTGAAGGGCTCGGAGAAGATCGACAAACTGCTGCTGGCGCTGCCGGATGCGGGCGCAGAAGGCATCCCGGCGTATCGAGAAACGCTCCCCGCCTGGGATCAGATGATCCGCGGCGCGGATTACTTCGCCGGCAAAGAGTAATTACCCAACAGCAGCTTTTCACTGGACATTGCGAGCGCAACTTCCAATTCTTCATTGCTCGCGCGCAAGCAAAGCCGATACTCACGCCAAGTGATGGCAAACTGGAATTACGCCTCTAAAAATGGGGATGACAATTAGCCATTAATTGCATTTTGCCAGTACTGGATAATGATTAGAGCATCTGGCGATCATGAAAGTTCGAAATAACTCCAACTTCCCTGCGTTTCATAAAATGACCGAACGGTCCGCTACCGCCAGTCCGTTTTATTGGCTGCTCAAATAAACCCTAATTATCCTGAAGCCTCGTTAATCACGACGCCAGTAGCACTCGGCCATTATCAGGTCTGTTGGCGAGGCCGACCGGCCGGGCTCGCGAGCATAGTCGTATCGCTTTTATGTCTCTCCGCTTCGGAATTCGCAACCCTGCCGGATGTCGGCCCAGCGAACTATCCATATCGATGAAAGGGGACTTCATGAAAGCAAGATATGCACATATCGACATCGCGCGGGGCATGGGTATATTGCTGGTGGTGTTCGGTCACAACTGGATCGTTTCAGATACCAAGACCGATCTTTTCAACGTTATCTATTCCTTCCACATGCCGTTCTTCTTCTTCCTCTCGGGATTGTTCTTCCGCCACACCGACTCACTGGCACAACTGTCTTTCAACAAGTTCGACTCGCTGCTCAAACCCTATTTCGTAACGATGATCCTGTTCGGCATTGCCGTCGCCCTGGCTAAGCCTCTCGACTTCGGCGAGTACGTCGCGCGCGTGTTGCACAGCACCGGCGGCAGTCTGCGCACGCTGTACGGTGACGAGAACGGGATGACCAGCTACTGGTCGCCGCTGTGGTTCCTCACCCACCTCTTCCTGCTGACCCTCGTCGCCTGGCTGGGAATCACGGCGTTCGAGAAGCTGCAGCTGGGCACCCGGCCGCGTGTCGCCTTCATGGCCAGTTTCTTCATGCTCGGCGCGGTGGCGATGAACCAGGACTGGATACGCAGTCTGTCGTTTCCGGGCGATCAGTACGAGTTCAAGGGCCTGCCGTTCAGCCTCGACCTGCTGCCGGTAACGCTGGGCTTCTTCCTGCTGGGATACTGGCTGCGCGAGAAGGTGTTCAATTTCTCCCCCTCGATATCGCTACTGCTGGGGGCGCTGGCGATCTTCGCGGTCTGCCATTACGCCTTCAACGCCACCATGGACCTGAACAAGCGGCTCTACGACGACGTGGTGATCACCACGCTGGAGGCGCTGTGCGGGATCTACATCACGCTGGCGGTCGCGCATGTCCTCGGTCGCGGCAAGCCGGTGCTGGCCAAGGCGTTTTCCTACATCGGCGAGGCAAGCCTGCTGATCCTGATCTTCCACGCCTTCATCCAGAACAAGTCCTATTACCTGCTGGACACCAAGCTGGGCATCGGCGGCATGCCCGCCGGGCTGATCTCGTTCGCCCTCGCCTGTGCGCTGCCGATCGCCCTGTACTACATCGTCGAGCGGGTGCGCCTGTTCGCGCTGTTCTTCCTGCCGATCAAGAATCACTGGCCGCTGCGCAAGCCGCAAATGGCCGGCGGCATCAGCTCAGGCGCGAACTCGAGCGGCGGACGATCTTGATCGAGTGCTTCAGCGTCGGCTTGCGCGTGACGCTGATCGCCTTGCGGCTGACGGTGTCGATGGTAATGTTCCAGAAGCCGGTGCTGGGCACGGTGATCTTCGCCGGGAAGGTATCGAAGGCGCCGCCGTGGTAGACATGGCGGCCGCCGTTCTTGAACGCGCGGAAGTTGGCGTCGTTCATCAGGCGGATGTTGCAGGTCTGCGAGCATTCGATGATGACGAGATCGTCTTCGTTGAGGTGTTCGCGCTGGTGTATGAATTTCATCGGGGCTCCACGGGCAGGTTTGCAGCGGCGCGAACGATAGCACGCCGGCGGTCCCGCCCGCCCGCGAAGGCGGCGACCGGCTCGACCCGGTGATCCTTTCGCGGAGCGGATCATGCCGGGAACACCGGCGCTGATTTACCCTCGGAGAAGAGGAACGCTCACATCCCCTTCTTCACAGGAAACCGGCATGTCCCTCCCCCAGATCAGATTCCCCAACGGCACCCGCACTCCAGCCATCGGTCAGGGCACCTGGATGATGGGCGAGCAATCGTCCCGTCGCCAGGACGAAGTCCGTGCGCTGCGCATGGGCCTGGACCTCGGCCTGACGCTGATCGACACCGCGGAGATGTATGGCGACGGCCGTTCGGAGGAAGTGGTCGGCGAGGCCATTCGCGGGCGGCGCGACGAAGTCTTTCTGGTCAGCAAGGTGCTACCGAGCAACGCTCGCCGCGATGCGCTGATCAGGGCCTGCGAGAACAGCCTCAGGCGCCTGGGCACCGATCATCTGGAGCTTTACCTGCTGCACTGGCGCTCCTCGACGCCGCTGGAGGAAACCCTCGGCGCCTTCGAGACGCTGATCGCCCAGGGCAAGATCGGCGGCTACGGCGTATCCAATTTCGACGTCGATGACCTGCGCGAGCTGGCCGACACGCCCTTCGGCGCGCAGTGCCAGACCAACCAGGTGCTCTACAACCTCGGTTCGCGCGGGATCGATTTCGACCTGCTGCCCCATCAGGCGGAAATCGGCATGCCGGTCATGGCGTACTGCCCGTTGGCGCAGGCCGGCGAGCTGGACGATGCGCTGTGGGGCGACCTGCAGTTGCAGGCCGTGGCGGACAAGCATGGGAGCAGCGTCGCGCAGATTCTGCTGGCCTGGGCGATCCGCCCGCAGCGAAACACACGCCCGGTGCTGGCGATCCCCAAGGCCGTGCAGCCGCAGCACGTGCAAGCCAACGCCGCGGCGCTGAGCATCGTGCTCGACGGCGAAGACCTGCAGACGCTGGACGCCGCCTTCCCGCCGCCGCAGCGCAAGCGCTCGCTGGATATCGTCTGAACGAAAGCGCCGGGCGGCGCTTTCGGATGGGTTGCCTCAGAGTGGCAGGGCGAAGTCCTTGGCGATCAGGCCGAGCCAGGCGCTGAGCAGCTCGTCGGTCATGCCGCTCTGATTGTCCAGATCCAGCGCCAGGCCGACGAACTTGCCGTCGACGATGGATTCGGAATGCTCGAAGTCGTAACCCTCGGTGGGCCAGGCGCCGACGACCTTGGCGCCGCGTTCGACGACGAAGCGGTAGAGCACGATCATCGCGTCGAGGAATTCGTCGGCGTAGCTCACCGCATCGCCGAGGCCGTAGAGCGCCACGGTCTTGCCGGTGAAGTCGACGCCTTCGAGCTGCGGCAGGAACTCCTCCCAGCTTTCGCTATCGCAATCCGAAGACAGGCCCGGCAGTTGGCCGTCGCCGAGGGTCGGCGTGCCGATGATCAGGTACTGGTACTGCGCAATGTTCTCGGGCGTGGCGCGGTTGACGTTGAGCGGATCGGCCATGGTGTCATCGTCGAAGCGCTTCTTGATCAGTTTGGCGACCTTGCGGGTCTTGCCGGTGTTGGTGCCGAAAAAAAGTCCGATCCTGGCCATCGTTCACCTCTTCTGAGTGTGGAATCCTTGATCGCCTGGCTGTACCAGGCGCCGGTAGGACTCCCAGAGCAGAAACCGGGCCAGCGTTGAAAAATATCTATCCACATGATTTAACTGACTTTTTATTTACGCTTGGAAGCCTGTGTCGGAAACCGCACAGCGCCGGCACCTCAATGGCCGACGGATGTCGGGTTTGCGACAAGGCCGCCGGTAGCCGGCACCTTCGCCTGCGTCCGCGCCGATGGTAGGATTCGCGCCCCATGCGTATCCATGACATCCACCACCACCTCGCCGAACTAGGCGCCAAGCCCGTGCATATCGGACGGATCAGTCGCGCCTGGCTGAAAGGGCTGCCACTGGACAGCGGCACCCGCTACCAGCAGGCGCAGGATTTTCTGCCGCTCGCCGTGCGCGAGGGCCTGCCGCGGCTC
>DIEE01000154.1:0-396 GCA_002418465.1 Pseudomonas sp. UBA5782
GATCACCGCCACGCGCTTGCCCTTGAACAGCGGGCCGTCGCAGTGCGGGCAGTAGGCCACGCCCTTGTTGCGGTATTCCTGCTCGCCGGGAACGTTCATTTCCCTCCAGCGAGCGCCGGTGGAGAGGATCACGGTCTTCGCCTTGAGGCTGGCACCGCTCTCGAACTTCACTTCGTGCAGGCCGCCTTCGCCGCTCGCCGGAATCAGCTGGCTGGCGCGCTGCAGGTTCATGATGTCGACCTCGTACTGGCGCACGTGCTCTTCCAGCGCGCGTGCCAGTTTCGGCCCTTCGGTCTCCTGCACGGAGATGAAGTTCTCGATGGCCATGGTGTCCAGCACCTGGCCGCCGAAGCGCTCGGCGGCGACACCGGTGCGGATGCCCTTGCGCGCGGCGTA
>DIEE01000154.1:488-2774 GCA_002418465.1 Pseudomonas sp. UBA5782
ACCACGTCCGGGCAGTTCTGGCAGGACAGCGAGAAGTAGGTCTCGAAGTTGAATTCGCCTTCCAGGCCCTTGATCTGCTCGATGGTCTCGGCCGTGGCTTTCGACGGGTGACCGCCGACCTGCAGCAGGGCGAGTACCAGCGAGGTGAATTCATGGCCCATCGGCAGGCCGGCGAAACGCAGGCTGATGTTGCCGTTGGGGCGGTTGAGCGAGAACGACGGCTTGCGGGCGTCAACGCCATCGGTCTTCAGGGTGATCTTGTCGGTCAGGCTGACGATGTCCTGCAGCAGGCCGAGCGTCTCTTGAGATTTCGCGCTGTCATCGAGGGACGCGACGATCTCGAACGGCTGGGTGACCTTTTCGAGGTAGGCCTTCAACTGGGTTTTAAGATTGTCGTCCAACATGGCGGCGGTTTCCCTTTGCTGAATTTTGAGAAAAGAACGCCCGGGCGGATCGCACCCGGGCGTCGGGCACCTTGAGACGTTTAACCTCTTGGCGCTTGGAACGGTTTGTCAGGGGTCAAGCGACGACCTGACGAGCGCCCGATTTAGATCTTGCCGACCAGGTCCAGCGACGGAGCCAGGGTCTTCTCGCCTTCTTTCCACTTGGCCGGGCAGACTTCGCCCGGGTGAGCGGCGGTGTATTGGGCGGCTTTCAGCTTGCGCAGGGTTTCCGACACGTCACGAGCGATCTCGTTGGAGTGGATCTCGACGGTCTTGATCACGCCTTCCGGGTTGATCAGGAAGGTGCCGCGCAGGGCCAGGCCTTCTTCCGGAATGTGCACGCCGAAGGCGTTGGTCAGCTGGTGAGTCGGGTCACCGATCAGCGGGAACTGAGCCTTGCCAACGGCCGGCGAAGTTTCGTGCCATACCTTGTGCGAGAAGTGGGTATCGGTGGTGACGATGTACACCTCGGTACCGGCCTTCTGGAACTCGGCGTAGTTGTTGGCGGCGTCTTCGATTTCGGTCGGGCAATTGAAGGTGAAGGCAGCCGGCATGAAGATCAGTACCGACCACTTGCCTTTGAGGGATTCCTCGGTGACTTCGATGAACTTGCCGTTGTGGAATGCGTTGACTTTGAAAGGCTGGACTTGAGTGTTAATCAGAGACATCAGTGGAGCTCCTTCAGGGGGTTTGGAAAATTCGATGGGGCCATCCTAACGAGGTTGGCGGGAAAGTTTTAATTGATTGAGGCGATGAGTGTCATTGGCTGACTCTATTCATCGATGCATCTCGCGCTAATAAAGATAATCGATCGTTGGTCAGCATGGCATCCGCCGACGAAAACGGCCCGCTGGGGGCCGCTGCGTTTCCATTGGGAATTCTCATGTCTGGGTGTGACAATCCCACGACCCCGATGTTCGTCGGTGCGGCTCGCCCGCCAGTCTGCGCGCGTTCCACCCATTCGCCCAGGCTCGCGGTTATACCGAGGCGTTATCATGCGCGTTCTTTTTTACTGCCGACGATGACGCCCATGACCGCCGAAACCCCCACGCTGCTTGCCGCCCTGCAAGCCACCGACATGTTGCTGATCGACGACCTGCACGCCTGGCAGTTCGAGCTGGACGAGGCGGCGCTGGCGCAGGTCGGGCAGGGCATCTTCGCCAGCGACGACCGCCTGTTGAGCATCGAGTGCATGGACGGCCGCACCCGCCGCGTCTGGCACTTCTCCTCGGTCCAGGTGCAGGCCGCCCGCTTCGATGCGGCCAGCGACAGCTGGTCCCTTGCGGACGCCGAAGGCGAGCACCGCCTGGTCTGCATGGCCGCGTTCGGTGGCGACGACAGCGACGCCGACGACGAGCCGCAGGGCGCCAGCAACGACGCGTAACCTTGCGGAGTAAGGCATCCCGTGGGGCGGGTGAAACCGGCGAACGGGCGATGACAACGCGGGTTGCACCCGCCCGACGGAACTACAGCGCCTCGCGGCTCGGCTTGCCGTCCACCAGGCGCTGGATGCCCAGCGGGTTGGCGTTCTGCAGGGCTTCGGGGAGGAAGGCGTCCGGGTAGTTCTGGTAGCACACCGGGCGCAGGAAACGGTCGATGGCCAGGGTGCCGACCGAGGTGCCACGGGCATCCGAAGTCGCCGGGTACGGGCCGCCATGCACCATCGAATCGCAGACTTCCACGCCGGTCGGGTAGCCGTTGAGCAGCAGCCGCCCGGCCTTCTGTTCCAGCAGCGCGAGCAGGTCGCCGTAGGCGTCCAGATCGGCCGCTTCGGCGATCAGGGTGGCGGTGAGCTGGCCGTGCAGGCCGTGCAGCGCCTGGGTCAGCTCGGCCTTGTCGGCGA
>DIEE01000057.1:0-32373 GCA_002418465.1 Pseudomonas sp. UBA5782
ACGGTGACCCGGCCGAGCGGCGCGCAGGCGTGCTCCAGCGTGGCCTGCTCGACGCGTTCGCGCAGGCGCTCGGCCACCCGCCGCGCCTCCTCGGCGAACGTTCCCGGCAGGATCACCGCGAACTCCTCGCCGCCATAACGGCAGACCAGATCGCCCGGCCGCACCACCTGGCGAAACAGCTCGGCCAGCCGACGCAGGCATTCGTCCCCGGCCGGGTGGCCGTAGTAGTCGTTGAACGGCTTGAACAGGTCGACATCGAGCATCAGCAGCGACAACGGCAGGCCGGCGCGCCGGGCGCGGGCGAGTTCCTGGGCCAGCGCCTCGTCGAAGCGCCGCCGATTGGGCAGGCCGGTCAGATGATCCTTCTCGGCGACCACGCTCAAGCGCGCGTTGGCGGCGGCCAGTTCCTCGCGCATGCGGTACTGCTCGGTGACGTCGGTGAGCGCGAGGGTCAGGCCGATCACCTGCCCGGCCGGATCGCGCACGCCCTGCAGAGCGATCTGATAGTGATGCGCGTGCCAGTCCAGCTCAAGATCCGCCAGCGCCTCGCCGGCGTCCAGGCGCACGAAGCAGCGCGCCACGTCGAGCTGGTCCTCCGCCAGGTAGTCGGCCACCGGCAGGCCGACCAACCGCTCCAGCGGATCGCCGAGCAGCGCCGCCAGCGCATGGTTGGCGATCACCACGTGGCCCTGGCGGTCGAGCAGGCCGAGCGCCACCGGCGCGGCGGCATACAGTGCCTCCAGTTGCACGCTGCGCTGGCCGAGCAGGCCGATGCCCTGGGTGATGTCGCGGTCGATACCGCGGTAGCCGTGGAACTGCCCGTGCTCGTCGAACAACGGAATGCCGCTGGTTTCCAGCACCACCAGGCTGCCATCGGCGCGCAGGTTACGGTTGACCAGACCGGCGAACGGCCGCTGCTCGGCGACGATCTCGACGAACAGCGCGCCGACCCGCGCGGCTTCCTCGGCGGGCATGAAATCGAACGGGGTGCGCCCGAGCATCTGCTCCGGCGCGTAGCCGAGCAGCTCGCGGCAGTGTTCGGAACTGAAGGTGTAGCGACCCTGGGCGTCGACCTCCCAGAGCCAGTCCGAGTTGTGCGCGATCATCTCGCGCAGGCGCAGGATCTCGGCACGGGCTTCGGCGGGACTGAGCAATTGGGGCATCGTGGCTACCGACACGCAGGTGCGGGAGTGGTCATTATGCCACTACGACCCGCGATTTCCCTGCGCGGCGCGGCTAATCCAGGCTTTCCAGACGCAAGGTCTCGAATGCCGGAGTCTCGTAGGGATGCGCCTGTTTCAGCGCGGCGATCACCGCGCGGATGGCGTCGTCCGCCACCACCAGCTCGACCTTCCATTCGGGCAGGCGCTGCAGATGGTCGAGCGCACCGACGAAGGGATCGCTGCCGGCCAGGGCGCGGAACTGGCCCTCGCCGAGCACCTGCCAGCAGCACTGGTCGTAGTTGCCGATGCGCCCGCCGCCGGCCTGGAAGACCGCCTGCTTGACGGCTTCCAGATGGCTGTCGGGAACGTAGAAGCACAGCTTGTACATGCCGGAAACCGCCGTCGTGAGGGAGGAAACGAAGGGAGTACGGCGTACTCCCTCGCAGGGCTCAGTCGACCCAGACCCGAGCGTTGCGGAACAGCCGCAGCCAGCCGCCGTCTTCCTGCCAGTCGTCCGGGTGCCAGGAGTTCTGCGCGGCGCGGAACACCCGCTCCGGGTGCGGCATGAGGATGGTCACGCGGCCGTCGCGGCTGGTCAGGCCGGTGATGCCGCGCGGCGAGCCGTTGGGATTGGCCGGGTAGCGCTCGGTGACCTTGCCGTGGTTGTCGACGAAGCGCATCGACACGCAGCCGGACAGATCGGCCTCGAGCAGCGCTTCCTCGCTCTCGAACTCGGCGTGGCCCTCGCCGTGGGCGATGGCGATCGGCATCCGCGAGCCGGCCATGCCGCGCAGCAGGATCGACGCCGACTCCTGGATCTGCACCATCGCCACGCGCGCCTCGAACTGCTCCGAGCGGTTGCGCACGAAGTGCGGCCAGAATTCGGTGCCGGGGATCAGCTCGTGCAGGTTGGACATCATCTGGCAGCCGTTGCAGACGCCGAGGCTGAAGCTGTCCTTGCGCTCGAAGAAGCCCTGGAAGGCGTCGCGCGCGCGGTTGTTGAACAGCACCGACTTGGCCCAGCCTTCGCCGGCGCCGAGCACGTCGCCGTAGGAGAAGCCGCCGCAGGCGACCAGGCCCTTGAATTCCTCGAGGTCGACGCGACCGGCGAGGATGTCGCTCATGTGCACGTCGATCGCGGCGAAGCCGGCACGGTCGAACGCCGCGGCCATTTCCACCTGGCCATTGACGCCCTGCTCGCGCAGTACCGCCACCTTCGGCCGCACGCCCTTCTTGATGTAGGGCGCGGCGATGTCGTCGTTGACGTCGAAGGCGAGCTTCACCGACAGGCCGGGGTTGTCTTCTTCGAGCAGGCCGTCGAACTCCTGCTCGGCGCAGTCGGCGTTGTCGCGCAGGCGCTGGATGCGGTAGCTGGTCTCGCTCCACTCGCGCTGCAGCAGGCGACGGTCGCCGCTGTAGACGGCCTCGCCGTTGTAGCTGAAGGTCACTTCGCTGCTGCCGTTGACCGGCTGGCCGATCACCGCCACGCAGTCGCCCAGACCGGCGGCGCTGAACTGCGCCAGCACGTCCGGGGTTGCGTCCTGGCGCACCTGGATCAGCGCGCCGAGTTCCTCGTTGAACAGCACCGCGGCAAGGCCGTCGGTGCTGTCGGCCAGGGCATCGAGGCCGAGCTGCAGGCCGCAATGGCCGGCGAAGGCCATCTCCAGCGCGGTGGCCAGCAGGCCGCCGTCGGAGCGGTCGTGGTAGGCCAGCAGGTGGCCGTCGGCATTGAGGCCCTGGATCACCGCGAAGAACGCCTTGAGGTCTTCGGCGTCGTCGACGTCCGGTGCCTGGCTGCCGATCTTGCCGTAGACCTGGGCGAGGATCGAGGCGCCCATGCGGTTCTGCCCGCGGCCGAGGTCGATCAGGATCAGGTCGGTCTCGCCCTTGTCCAGGCGCAGTTGCGGGGTCAGCGTCTGGCGGACGTCGCTGACCGGGGCGAAGCCGGTGACGATCAGCGACAGCGGTGAGGTGACGCTCTTGTCGACGCCCTCCTCCTGCCAGCGGGTCTTCATCGACATCGAGTCCTTGCCCACCGGAATGGTGATGCCGAGCGCCGGGCACAGCTCCATGCCGACCGCTTTCACGGTGTCGTACAGGCGCGCGTCCTCGCCTGGATGGCCGGCGGCGGCCATCCAGTTGGCGGACAGCTTGATGTCGGAAATCTTCTCGATGCGCGAGGCGGAGATGTTGGTCAGCGTCTCGCCGATCGCCATGCGCCCGGAAGCGGCGGCGTCGAGCAGGGCCAGCGGGGTGCGCTCGCCCATCGCCATGGCTTCGCCGGTATAGACGTCGAAGCTGGTGGCGGTCACGGCGACGTCGGCCACCGGCACCTGCCACGGACCGACCATCTGGTCGCGGGCGACCAGGCCGGTGATGCTGCGGTCGCCGATGGTGATCAGGAAGCTCTTGCTGGCCACCGCCGGGTGGTGCAGCACGCGGCTGACGGCGTCCTCAAGGGCGACGTTGGCGGCCTCGAAGTCGTCGCCCAGCTCGGCTTCACGGGCCGCCGAGCGGTGCATGCGCGGCGGCTTGCCGAGCAGCACTTCCAGCGGCATGTCCACCGGGGTGTTGCCGAAATGGCTGTCGGTGACGGTCAGTTGCGGCTCTTCGGTGGCCTCGCCGACCACGGCGAACGGGCAGCGCTCGCGCTCGCAGATGGCCTGGAAGCGCTCGAAGTCGGCAGCGCTGACGGCCAGCACGTAACGCTCCTGGGACTCGTTGCTCCAGATCTCGTGCGGCGCCATGCCCGGCTCGTCGTTGGGCACCTTGCGCAGTTCGAAGCGACCGCCGCGGCCGCCATCGTTGACCAGCTCAGGGAAGGCATTGGAGATGCCGCCGGCGCCAACGTCATGGATGAAGGCGATGGGGTTGGCGTCGCCCAGCTGCCAGCAGCGGTCGATGACCTCCTGGCAGCGGCGTTCCATTTCCGGGTTCTCGCGCTGGACCGAGGCGAAGTCCAGGTCCGCCGAACTGGCACCCGTGGCGACCGACGAGGCGGCACCACCGCCCAGGCCGATCAGCATGGCCGGGCCGCCGAGCACGATCAGTTTGGCGCCAACGGTGATCTCGCCCTTCTGCACGTGGTCTTCGCGAATGTTGCCCAGGCCGCCGGCGAGCATGATCGGTTTGTGGTAGCCGCGCACTTCGTCGCCATGCGGCGTGCTGATCGACTGCTCGAAGGTACGGAAGTAGCCGGTCAGGGCCGGGCGGCCGAATTCGTTGTTGAACGCGGCGCCGCCCAGCGGGCCGTTGATCATGATGTCCAGCGGCGTGACGATGCGCTCGGGCTTGCCGTAGGGCACTTCCCAGGGCTGCTCGAAACCGGGGATGTTCAGGTTGGAGACGGTGAAGCCGGTCAGGCCAGCCTTGGGCTTGGCCCCGCGACCGGTGGCGCCTTCGTCGCGGATTTCGCCACCGGAGCCGGTGGAGGCGCCGGAGAACGGCGAGATGGCGGTCGGGTGGTTGTGGGTTTCCACCTTCATCAGGATGTGCACCGGCTCCTGCACCGCGCCGTACTGGCGGGATTCCGGATTGGGGAAGAAGCGCCCGGCGCTATGGCCGACGATGACCGAGGCGTTGTCCTTGTAGGCCGACAGCACGTTCTCGCTGTGCAGCTGGTAGGTGTTCTTGATCATGCCGAACAGCGACTTCTCCTGGCTCTCGCCGTCGATGTCCCAACTGGCGTTGAAGATCTTGTGCCGGCAATGTTCGGAGTTGGCCTGGGCGAACATCATCAGTTCGATGTCGTGCGGGTTGCGCTTCAACCCCTGGAAGGCGTTGACCAGGTAATCGATCTCGTCTTCGGCCAAGGCCAGGCCCAGCTCGACGTTGGCCTTCTCGAGCGCCGCGCGGCCACCACCGAGGATGTCCACGGCGGTCAGCGGCTTGGGTTCGGCGTGGCTGAACAGGTTGCTGGCGTCTTCCATGCGGCCCAGCACCAGCTGGGTCATGCGGTCGTGCAGCAGCGCGGCGACCTGCTCGATCTCGGCCTCGCCGAGCTCACCGCCGACGTAGTAGGCGATGCCGCGCTCGAGGCGCTCGATCTTCGCCAGGCCGCAGTTGCGGGCGATGTCGCTGGCCTTGCTCGACCATGGCGAGATGGTGCCGAAGCGCGGCACGCAGAGGAACAGCCGACCGCTGGGTTCCTGCACCGGCACGCTGGGCCCGTACTTGAGCAGGCGCGCCAGGACGTGCTCCTCATCCGCCGCGAGTACGCCGGTAACTTCGGCGAAATGCGCGAATTCGGCATACAGCCCGGTCACGGCGGGGACCTTGGAGGTCAGTTGCTCGAGCAATTTGCCGTGGCGAAAGGCAGAAAGGGCGGGAGCGCCGCGCAGAATCAACATCGTCGGGACAGCCTCGGAAGGGGGAGCTTTGGGAGGCGCGCATTCTACCCTATACCGGCCACCTGAGGCCAAAGCGGGCGCCGGTGAAACGCTCGCCGCCGGGCGCCTGCGCCTAGCAGAGCGCCTCCCGGCTGTCCAGATATGGCGGCGCTACGCCATTGCGTATACTGCGCCGATGTTTTCATTCACGGCGTTGCGCACGCACTGTCTCCTCGGGCTCCTGGCGGCGGGAATTCTCCTGTCCCTGGCGGGCTGCAGCGATGACGATACGCCTCCTCCCAGGCCGTCGGCGCTCGAACGAATAAAGGATGAAGGCGTGTTGCGCGTGGTCACCCGCAACAGCCCGGCCACCTATTTCGAAGACCGCAACGGCGAGACCGGTTTCGAATACGAGCTGGTCAAACGCTTCGCCGAGGACCTCGGCGTCAAGCTGCAGATCGAAACCGCCGACAACCTCGACGACCTGTTCATCCGCCTGAACAACCCGGCCGGCCCCGAGCTGGCCGCCGCCGGCCTGGTCGCCAGCGAGGGCCGCAAGGGCCAGGCCGGGTTTTCCGTGCCGTACCTGGCGGTCACCCCGCAGGTCATCTACCGCAACGGCCAGCAACGCCCGACCCGCCCCGAAGACCTGATCGGCAAACGCATCCTGGTGCTCAAGGGCAGCAGCCACGCCGAACAGCTCGGCGAGCTGAAGCTGCAGTATCCGGCGCTGAACTACGAAGTTTCCGACGCCGTGGAAGTGGTCGACCTGCTGCGCATGGTCGACGAGGGGCAGATCGACCTGACCCTGGTCGACTCCAACGAGCTGGCGATGAACCAGGTGTACTTCTCCAACGTGCGCGTGGCCTTCGATCTGGGCGATGCGCGCAGCCTGGGCTGGGCGGTGGCCGGCGGCGGTGACCGCAGCCTGCTCGACGAGGTGGACAAGTTCATCGGCCGGGTCGAGAAGAACGGAACCCTGCAACGCCTGAAGGAGCGCTACTACGGCCACGTCGACGTGCTCGGCTACGTCGGCGCCTACACCTTCGCCACCCATCTGCAGCAACGCCTGCCGCGCTACGAGCAGCACTTCCGCAAGGCCGCGCAGACGGAAAAGGTCGACTGGCGGTTGCTCGCGGCGATCGGCTATCAAGAGTCGCTGTGGCAACCCGATGCCACCTCCAAGACCGGCGTGCGCGGCATGATGATGCTGACCCTCGGCACCGCGCAGGCGATGGGCGTGGCCAACCGCCTGGACCCGCGGCAGAGCATCGTCGGCGGCAGCAAGTATTTCGCGCAGATTCGCGAGGGCCTCGCCGAGGACCTCACCGAACCGGACCGCACCTGGTTCGCCCTGGCCGCCTACAACGTCGGCATCGCCCACCTGTCGGACGCGCGCAAGCTCGCCGAAGCCGAGGGGCTGGACCCGAACAAGTGGCTGGACGTGAAGAAGATGCTGCCGCGCCTAGCGCAGAAGCAGTGGTACAGCAAGACCCGCTTCGGCTATGCGCGCGGCGGCGAGGCGGTGCAGTTCGTCGCCAACATCCGCCGCTACTACGACATCCTCACCTGGGTGACGCAGCCACAGATGGAATCCAACCAGATCGTCGAGAGCGGCCTGCACGTGCCCGGCGTGGCCAAGGACGACGCTCTCGACCGGCAGACCCCGCCGCTGTAAGCCGCAGCGATTAAGTGCCCAAGAGCCTAAGCATGTAGGGGCGAACTTGTTCGCCCCTACAACAGCGTGCGGCCAGCCCAGCGTTCAGTCTCGGTGTGGTTCGAAAAGGCGTTTGAGCAACCCGCCGCACTCTTTTTTGGGACCAGCATTTCGATTCGCCTTGAGCCTGAGCGATCAGCCGCGACGCGCCTTGAAGAACGCCTTGAGCACCGCGCCGCACTCCTCGGCCAGTACGCCCCCCTCGACCAGCACGCGGTGGTTGAGGAAATCCTGGGCGAAGAACTGGCCACGGCTGAGCGCCACGCCGGCGCGCGGCTCGGCGGCGCCAAACACCACGCGCCCGATGCGCGCATGCACGATCAACCCGGCGCACATGCTGCACGGCTCCAGGGTGACGTACAGCGTGCTGCCCGGCAGGCGGTAGTTCTGCAGCGCCTCGGCGGCGGAGCGGATGGCCACCATCTCGGCGTGGGCGCTCGGGTCGTGGCGCGAAATCGGGCAGTTGAAGCCGCTGCCGATCACTTCGCCGTCCCGCACCAGCAGCGCGCCCACCGGCACTTCGCCGAGTGCGGCGCCCTGCACGGCGAGCGCCAGGGCCTCGCTCATGAAGCGTTGGTCCTGACTGCGGTCGACGATGATCGGATTCTTCATGGCGGGCTCAGACCACGGCGATGGCAGCCATCAGGCCGGTTTCCATGTGGTCGATGACGTGGCAGTGGAACATCCAGGTCCCCGGATTATCGGCCACCAGCGCCACCCGCGCCGTCTCGTTCTTGCCCAGCAGGTAGGTGTCGGTGAAGTACGGGATGATCTTGCGCCGGTTCGACGAAATCACCTTGAAGGCCATCCCGTGCAGGTGGATCGGGTGCTGGTACTGGGCCATGTTGCGCAGCTCGAAGATGTAGTGCCCGTCCTTCTTCAACGTGGCGATCGGCCGGTCGGTGCAGGTCTTGTCGCTGATGTCCCAGGCCTGGCCGTTGATCTGCCAGTACTTCGCCGGGCCCTTGTCCTCCGGCTTGGCCAGCAGCGCCGACCACTCGAAGTTGAAGCCGATGGTCTCGGCCTTCTCCAGGTCCGGCTCCGGCACCGGGTTGGCCGGCAGCGCCGCCGGCCAGTCGCCGGGCGCCTGCTCGCTGGCGACGCCCCTGAAGGTTGCCAGGCGCAGCGGGCCATTGCGCAACGGCAGCTCGACGCCGGCTTCCGGCACCTTCAGCGCCAGGTCGATGCGCATTCCCGGCCCGAGCCAGTATTCCTTGCCCAGCGGCCGTGGCTCCACCGGATGGCCGTCCAGCGCGTAGATGCGCACGTCGGCCTCGGGCATGTTCAGGCGATAGGTGACGGTGTTGTCGAGGTTCAGCAGGCGCAGACGCACCACCTGCCCGGCCGGCAGTTCCAGCGTCGGCGCCGGCTTGCCGTTGATCGTCGTCAGGCGGCCGCGGGTGCCTTCGCGGGCGGCTTCGCGCGGCACGCTGAAGGCGGTGAACTCGCCCTCCTCGTCGATGTGCCAGGTCTTCAGCACCAGCGTGTGGTCGTGCGCGAAGCCGCTCGGCTCGCGTTCGTCGATGATCAGCGGGCCGACCAGGCCACGGCCGAGCTGCTCGCTGCTGCTGGTGTGCGGGTGATACCAGTAGCTGCCGGCATCCTTGACCAGGAAGCGGTAGTCGAAGTACTCGCCCTTCTTCACCGGCAACTGCGACAGGTAGGGCACGCCGTCCATCTCCAGCGGCAGGCGGATGCCGTGCCAGTGGATGGTGGTGTCTTCCTCGAGTTGGTTGATAAAGCGCACCCGCAGCCAGTCGCCCTGGCGCACGCGCACCTCCATGCCGGGCACCTGGCCGTTGTAGCCCCAGGCCTTGGTGGTGTGGCCGGCGACCAGCTCCACATCTACCGGCGCGGCGATCAGCTGGTAATCGTGGGTATCGGCGAACATCGGCTTGCCCAGCCAGTAGCGGACGCCGCCGGCACCCACACCAACCACGCCAAGGCCAACGAGGCCGCCGAGAATCTGTCTACGGGTGAAGGACATGTTTCGAAACTCCAGTCAGAAGGACTTCGCGGGCACACCGGGCAAGCGGCCGTCGCGGATGCGATTGCCGTGGCCGCCACTCTGCTGGAGGCGTCGAAGCATGCGACCTGCCGCGGCGTCCGGGCAGGCATCGCAGGCCGGCGCCGCAGCGCGGCGACCGGCGGGAAAACGGTTATCGGCAGCGAACGGGGCGGATTCAGCGCACATCGTCGCCCCGGCCGCGATAGGCGCGGGTGGTCATCAGGTACACCGGCAGGCCCGAGCACAGCACGATCAGCGCCGCATAAGGCGCCGCCGCCGCGTATTCCAGGTTGCCGGTGTGCGACCACACCGCGGTCGCCAGCGTATCCAGCCCGGTCGGGCCGAGCACCAGGGTGGCGGTCAGCTCCTTCATGGTGTCGAGGAAGACCAGCACGAAACCGGCGGCGATGGCCGGGAAAATGATTGGCAGGGTGACCTTGAGGAAGGCCAGCAACTGCGTGTAGCCCAAGGTGCGCGCGGCCTCTTCCAGCTGCGGCGAGGCCTTTTCCAGCGCCACGCGGATCGGCGACTGCGCCATCGGCATGAACAGCAGCGCGTAGGCGATCAGCAGCAGGCTAGTGGTCTGGTACAGCGCCGGCAGGTAGCGCAGCGAGAAGAACACCAGCGACAGCGCGATGACCAGCCCGGGCAGCGCGTGCAGCAGCACCGGCAGGCGTTCGCCGAGGGTTGCCAGGCGCCCGCGATAACGCACCACCAGCATGCCGATCGGCACCGCCAGCAGCACGCTGATCAGCGCGCCGCCGAAGGCCAGCGAGAGCGACGAGCCGAGGGTTTCGAGAATCTTCATCAGCGGGAAACTGGCCGAGCTGCCCTCGACGATCCAGAAGCCCAGCATCACCAGCGGCGTGCCGCAGCCGATCGCCACCAGCGCCACCATCATCACCTGCAGCGGCAGCCCCCAGCGACCCAGGCGCACCGGTGCCGAACGTCGCGCCACGCCCTGGCCGGTACGCGCGTAACCGCGGCCACGCAGGCGGAACTCCAGCCACAGCAGGAGCATGCACAGCGCCAGCAGCAGCGCCGAAAGCATCGCCGCATTGGTGTTGCTGAACTCCAGCTCGAACTGCTGGTAGATCGCCGTGGTGAAGGTCTGGTAGCGCATGATCGACGGCGCGCCGAACTCCACCAGCATGTGCAGCGCCACCAGCAGGCTGGTGCCGAACAGCGTTGGCCGCAGCAGCGGCAGGGTCACCCGCCAGAACACCTGGGACCGGCTGTAGCCGAGCATCCGCGCCGATTCCTCCAGCGCCGGATCGAGGCTGCGCAGGGTCGCAGCCACCGGCAGGTAGATGAGCGGGTATTTCGACAGGATCATCACCAGCACGGTGCCGCCAAGCCCCTCGAACATCGGGCTGATGGAGATCCAGGTGAAGCCGCTGACGAACGCCGGGATGGCGAACGGCAGGCACAGCAGCACGTTCCACTGGCGACTGCCGCGCAGGTCGCTGCGCTCGATGCACCAGGCCAGCAGCAGGCCGAGCAGCGCGCAGCCGACGGTGACCAGCACCATCAGCTTCAGGGTGTTGGCCAGCAGGCCGAAGACGAAGGGGCGCCAGAGCAGTTGCCAGGCGGCGTGCCAGCCGGACTCCCAGCTCTTCACCGCGACGTAGAACAGCGGCAATGCGGCGACCAGCACCAGCAGCAGGACCGGCACCTGCAGCCACAGCGGCGGCGCCCGCCGGGGTGCCGCCGGCCGAGCGCCAAGCGGCTCGGCCAGCCCTTCCACCGCCTCGGCCTGCATGCTCAGTTCAACCCGACTTCGCGTTCGAGGTCGAGGGCGTCCTCGGCCAGGCCGATGTCCGACGCCGTCAGCTTCGGCGGCTGCAACTCGTCATACGGCTTGAGCAGCACGTCGGCGGAGACGTTCTTGTTCATCGGGTATTCGGCCGACTTGCTCAGGATCGCCTTCTGGCCTTCTTCGCTGACCATGAATTCGAGGAACTGCTGGGCTTCCTTCGGGTGCTTGCTGGCCTTGACCATGGCCGCGCCGGAGACGCTGACCAGCCCGCCGGCATCGCCGTTGTCGAAGTAATAGAGCTTGGTGTTGAGCTCGCCCTTCTCCTTCTTCAGCGCCGCCCAGTAATAGCTGTTGATCAGCGCCGCGGAGATTTCGCCGTTCTCCACCGCCTTCATCGCCACCACGTTGTTGGTGTAGGTGGCGCCGAACGCCTTGAGGCCGGTCAGCCAGTCTTCGGCGGCCTCGCGGCCGTTGAGCTTGATGATCGCCGCGACCTGGCCGAGAAACTCGCCGCTGCTCGGCACGAAGCCGATCTTGCCGCTCCACTCCGGGCCGGCGACGTCCAGCACGCTGGAGGGCAGGTCCTGCTCGCTGATTTCCTTGGGGTTGTAGGCGAGCACGCGGACGCGCGCGGTGATGCCCAGCCAGTAGCCATCCTTGTCGGAGAACTGCGGCTCGACCTGCGCCAGGGTGGCGTCGTCGACCTTGCCCAGCAGCCCCTGGCTGGCCAGCTTGATCAGCGGCGGCGCTTCCTCGGTATAGATGAGGTCGGCCGGCGAGCGCGCGCCCTCTTCGGCGATCTGGTTGGCCAGCTGGCCACCGCCGCCCTTGCGTATCTGAACCTTGATCCCGGTCTTCTTCTCGAAGGCCTCGGCGATGGCCACGCCGGTCGCCTCGTGCTGGCCGTTATAGAGCGTCAGCGTGACCGGATCGTCGGCCCGGGCGCCCGTCGCGGCCAACAGACCGATGCTCAGGACGCACGCGCTGCAAAGGCGTGTCAGTGCCGTGGAAAACCGTACCGTCATCTAGCCGTTCCTCTCGTCGTCGAAGATTCGCGGCGGAATTATACGGGCATGCTTCCGGCAACTGCACTTGATTCGCAACAAGACTTGCGGTTTTTTCCCCCCGNNCTGGCTTTGCCTGGGGCCAGGGCGGAACCCGGCAGTGGCTTGCAGGACTTTTGGCGCAGGCTCGCGAAACGCTCTGGCCCGGCGTTTTTCGGCATTAGGCAGGTGGCGACGCCGACGGCCGCCGACGCCCCGCCGGGCATCGCCGCCGTCCACCGCTCAGCGGCTGCTCAGACCGGCGTCCGGTCGCCCTTCGGCAGCCGCCGCGGGCGGGCGCTCGGCTCCGTAGGTCNNCTTGCTCATCTTGCCGACGGTGGCTTCCCAGTAGCTGCGCGGCGAGTTGAGCGGCTGCGTCAGGACGTACTGCGCCGAATGGCAGATCAGGCAATTCTGCTGCACCAGTTGATAACCCGGCAGCTCGCTGGACACGTACACTGCGGTTTCCGCCGGCAGCGTGACCTGCAGCGCGGTGGCGGTCAGCGGCGCAAAGGCGGCGACGAGTGCCAGCGCGACGAGGAATCGTGACTGCATGGCGATCCTCCTCATGCCGCCACCACTCGGGTGGTTTCCACCACGTTGCGCAGATAGCCGGCCGGATTCCACTGCGCTTGCAGCGGCTGCTGCTGGCCGATCCGGTTGAGCGCACGCACTTTCAGCGCATAGTCGCCCTGCCTGGGCGGCGTGAAGCTCGCCGTCCATTCGCGGAACGAATAGCGGCCGAGGTCCTTGCCCAGTTGAGCCTTCTGCCAGGAGGCGCCGTCATCGGCGGAGAACTCCACCGCGGTGATGCCGTAGCCGCCGTCGAAGGCTATGCCACGGACCTGGGTGGCGCGTCCGACCGGCACCTGCGCACCGTCCTGAAGGCTGGTGATGAAAGAGCGGATGGAGAAGCGGTTGATCGGGATGGTCTTTTCCGGCGCGGTGCCGGGCGGCACGCAAGCGCAGGCGTTGTCGGGAATACGGTAGGCCTTGCTCATCCAGAAGCCGTCGAACACCCTGTCGATCACCTGGATGTCGTCGAGGTGCTTCACCCAGTATGTGCCGTAATAGCCGGGCACCACCAGGCGCAGCGGGTAACCGTTGAGCAGTGGCAAATCCTCCCCGTTCATCGCCCAGGCGAGCATCACCTCGCCGTCCAGCGCGTGGTCCAGGTCCAGCGCCTTGATGAAGTCCGGCCCGTTGCCCAGTGGAGGCTTGTCCATGCCGTTGAACGCCACCTGCCGCGCGCCGGCCTGTACGCCCGCCTTGTCCAGCAGCGCCTTGAGCGGCACGCCGGTCCAGCGTGCGTTGCCCATCGCGCCATTGGACAGCTGGCCGCCATTCACCCGTGGCTGGAAGTGCCCGCGGCTGTTGCCCGAGCACTGGTTCACCGCCACCACCTCGACCGGATCGGCCAGCTTCTTTATGTCGTCCAGGGACAGTTCGAGCGGCGTCCCGACCTTGCCGCCGACCTTCAGCCGGTAGGCCTGCGGGTCGATGGATGTCGGCATCGCTGCCCAGTGGTAGCGCACGAAGAAGGCATCGTTCGGTGTGATCAGCCCCTGGTCGAACACTGAGAACGGCGTTTCCAGTTGCGGCGGCCGGCTGGTCAGCACGATCAGCGGGCGTTTCTGCGGAAAGCTGAGCAGTTCGCGCTCGCCGTTATCGAACGGCAACGTCACCTTGGCCTCGGCGCCCAGCGCCGACAGCGCGGGCACCCCGACCAGCGCACTGGCGCCTGCTACTCCGAGGGATTTCAGCAGGCGTCGACGCGAGGCGTCCGGGGCAGCTGTGGCGGCTTGGTCATGTTCCATCTGGTTCTCCTTGTCCGGGTTATCAGAAAACACCCGGCGGCAGCGCCATCGGCCGACGCCGGGCGACGGATCAGGCGGGCGCCTGTTGAGGTTCCTCCGCCATCGGTCGCGGATCGATCCGCAGCGACACCATGGCGCCGATGAACAGCAGAGTGGCGGACACCGCGAAAGGAATGGTCCAGCTGCTGGTGAAATCGAGCATGAAACCGAAGAGCATCGGCGAGAGGATGCCGGCGATACCGAAGCCGGTGTTCATCAACCCGCCGCCGACCCCGGAATGGCGCGGCGCGATGTCCATCGGGATGGCCCAGAGCACGGCGTTGGTCAGCTCGAGGAAGAAGAAAGACAGCGACAGGCAGATCGCCGCGACCCACAGGTCGTGGATGAACAGCACCGGCATGATGAACACCAGCGAGCCGAGCAGGCCGACCACCAAGTTCGTGCGGCGTGCCAGCTTAAGGCTATTGGTGCGCCGCAGGAGGCTGTCGGAGAGCATCCCGCCGAGGGTGTCGCCGACCACGCCGGCGCACAGCACCAAGGTGGTGAACAGCGCGAAGTTCTTCAGGTCCAGCCCGTAGCTCTTCTCGAAGAACGACGGAATCCAGGTGAGGAAAACCCACAGCGACCAGCCGTAGCAGAAGTCGACAAAGGTCACCGGCAGGATGCGCTTGAGTAGCATCCGCCAGGGCACACGCTTGTGCTCGTGCGTCCACTGCTCGCGCGGCAGCTCATCCAGCTCGGCCTGGGTCATCTTCGGGTGATCGGCCGGCGAGTCGCGGAATTCGCGGTTCCAGAAGAACACCCAGATCAGGCTGATGGCGCCGAACAGCCAGAAGCTCAGGCGCCAGTCGTAGAGCGCGATGCAGCCGGCCACCAGCAGCGGCGTGACCGCATTGCCCAGCCGCGAGGCCGCATGGGTGATGCCCTGGGCGAAGCCGCGGCGGTCCGGCGGCATCCATTTCGCCATCGCGTGGGTGGCGGTCGGGAAAGTCGCCCCTTCGCCGAAGCCCAGCGCCAGGCGCGCGGCGAACAGCGAGGCGAGGCCGATCGAGAAACCGGTGGCGGCGGTGGCGATCGCCCAGATGATGCCGACCACGGTAAGCACCTTGCGCGGGCCGAAGCGGTCGCCGAGCAGGCCGCCGAATATCTGGAAGAATGCGTAGGGGATGGCAAAGGCCGACAGCACCATGCCTAGTTCGCTGTTGGAAAGCCCCAGGTCTTGCTTGATGAACGGCGCCGCAGTGGCGATGTTCACCCGGTCGACGTAGGTAATGAAATACATCGCGCAGAGCAGCAGCAGGACCCGCCCGCGCACGCGGCCGCGAAAGCCGTCGAGCCCGGTATGGGTAGCAGGATTCTTCACGCGCGGCCCTACGGCCGCCGAGGTAGGTGTGGTGTTCATTGTTGTTGTCACCTGTGAGTGCCGAGAGACAAAGCCGGGAACACCCGGCGCGCGCAGGCGCCGGGTTACAACTCAAGGCTGGTGCGAGGTACTGCCATGCAGCGGTGGCGGAAGCAGCGCGTGGCTGGACGCGCTGATCAGCGCCGCGGCGAACGTCGTCCAGAACGTGCGCAGGCGGCGGGGCAACGGCGTTCGTTGTGGGGAGGAGACGGCAGGGCGTGGCGTGACGGTAAGGCGGTTGCTTTCAGCGGGCATCGGTATTCTCCTGCACGGGAACCGCATGGGCGGCCCCGCCTGTCTTGTTATTGATCTTCAGGCCGATCGGGGCGAGGGATTCCCCGGTTGCTGACTCCGTTCAACGATCTCCTTGCAGGCGTTGGTTCATGCTGGCCAGGGCTTGCTGCAGCGCGCTGGCGATCTGCCCAGGGGTATCGACCACCTGCGCGCCGCCGGCTTCCAGGCGCTCGCGCTTAGAGCGGTAGCTGCCCTGGTTGCCCATCACGATGGCGCCGGCATGGCCCATCTTCTTGCCCGGCGGCGAGGCGCGCCCGGCGATGAAGGACACCACCGGCTTGCCGATCTCGCGCAGCGCGTCGGCCGCCTCCTCCTCCATCGCTCCGCCGATCTCGCCGACGATGACGATGGCCCGCGTGCGCTCGTCGGCCTGCAATGCGCGCAGGGCCTCGACCGTGGTAGTGCCGAGCATCGGGTCGCCGCCGATGCCGAGGAATGCCGACTGGCCGAAACCGGCGTTCACCAGGTTCAGGCAGATCAGCGTGCCGAGGCTGCCGGAGCGCGAGATCACGCCAATGTCGCCGGGCATGAACACCCGCTGGTTGAAGGCCGGCATGATCCCGGCGAAAGCCTCGCCAGGGGTGACGATGCCGGCGGTGTTCGGCCCGACGATCCGGGTGCCGTGGTGGCGCGCGGCGGCATGGATGCGCATCACGTCCTGCGTGGGAATGTGCTCGGTGAGCACCACCAGCTGGCGAACCCCGGCCTCGATGGCGTCGATCGCGGCGTCCCTGGCCGAAACCGGCGGGATGAACATCACCGACATGTCGATGCCGCCCAGTTCGCGGGCGGCCTCACTGGCCGAGGCGAACACCGGTACGTCGCAGCAGGTTTCACCGGCCTGCTTGGGATTCACCCCGCCGACGATGCGGGTGCCGTACTCCTGCATCTTGGCGCTCCAGAAGCGACCCTGGCGGCCGGTGATCCCCTGGACCAGAACGCTGTGCTGTTTTCTCAGAATCATCGGGCAGCCTCCACCGCGGCCTGTACCGCGTCTTCCATCCGGTCATAGGGCTCGATGCCCAGGTTCTGCTGGAGGATCGCCACCGCTTCCTCCTCGCCGGTGCCGTGGATCGAGAAGAACACCGGCACCGTCGGCCGCAGCGTCGTCCAGGCGTCCACCACGCCCTGGGTCATCACGTCGGTACGCGCAAAGGCGCCGCAGAAGTTCACCACTAGGCTCTTCACCTTCGGGTTGGCCAGCACCAGTTCCAGGGCCGGCGTGGCCTTGGTGTAGGCGTCGCCGCCGATTTCCAGGAAGTTCGCCGCGCGGCCGCCGCAGTGGGCGATCACGTCCATGGTGGTCATGGTCAGCCCGGCGCCGTTGGCCAGCAGGCCGACCTCGCCATCCAGCTCGATGTACTTGAAACCCAGCTCGGCGCCGCGCCCTTCCAGCTCGCTGCGCGGTTCCGGGGTACCCTGCGCCAGGTGCTCGGCCTGGCGAAAGCCGGCCGAATCGTCGATACGGAACTTGCAGTCCAGCGCCACCAGCGTGCCGTCGGCGAGCACCGCCAGCGGGTTGATCTCGACCAGTTCGGCATCGCGCTGCAGATACACCTCGTACAGGCGCACCAGCAGCTCGGCGACCGCATCGCGCTGCGCACCGAGGTCGACCGCCGCCAGCGCGGCATTCACCTGCCGGGCATCCAGTCCCTGCTCGATGTCCACGGGAATCCGGCAGATCGCCTCCGGCCGGCTTTCCGCCAGTTCTTCGATGTCCATCCCGCCCTCGGCGGAGAACAGGATCAGCGGCTGCCGCGCGGCGGTGTCGTTCATCACCGCGGCATAGAACTCGCGGATGATCGCCGCCTTCTGCTCGACCAGCACGCTGGGCACCGTGTAACCACCGATACTCATGCCGAGGATCTGCCCGGCCACGCCGCGCGCCTCGGCCTCGTCACCGACCAGCTTGATGCCGCCGGCCTTGCCGCGCTTGCCGATCGGCACCTGCGCCTTGATCGCGCTGGGGCCGAGGGTGCGCACCGCATCGACCACCTCGTCGGCCGTCGTGCAGTGAATTCCTCGGGGTGTGACGAGCCCCGCGGCGGCCAGGATCTGCTTACCCGCGTATTCGACGAAATCCATGATTCGCTCCTATTTGCCGTACCGGGACCAGTAGGAACCGAACAGTTCCTCCGCCGTCGGCTCGTCTTTGGGAATGGTCTGGACCAGGTGGGTGACGTTGATGAAGTTCCGGTAGTTGAGGTTCTCGCTGATGCTGTTCCCGGCCCAGGTGCCGCAGCCCATGCTCAGGGTGAAATTCAACCCGTTGTCGAAACTTCCGCCGTTGCCGAAGGTGTGCGCTTGGTTGACCAGCACGCGCACCACGTCGGTACGCTCGGCCAGTTGCCGGGCGCGGTCCAGATCCTGGGTGTGGATACCGCAGGAATGGCCGCGGCCCTGGTGCGCGAGCAGGGTCTGCACCAAGCAGCAGGCATCCTCGAAGTCGCGGGCACGGTATACGGCGAGGACTAGCGAGAGCTTCTCGCCGGAGAACGGGTACTTCGCGCCGATGCCCTGCTGCTCGACCATGAAGAACTGCGAGCGCTGCGCCGCCTCCGGCAGGCCGACGCGACTAGCGAAGACATCGGCATCGCGGGCAATCAGATCGCGGTTGAGCTTGCCGTGTTGCCAGAGGTTCGCCTGGATCGTCTCGGCGTCGCTGGCGCTGGCCAGGTAGCCGCCGGCCTTCTGCAGCGCCGCCATCGCTTGGTCGTAGACCGCGTCGAGGATCACCAGGGCGTTTTCCGACGAGCAGGACGTGGAGTTGTCGAAGGTCTTCGAGGCGCAGATCTTTTCCGCCGCCTCGTCCATCCGGGCGCTCTCGTCGATGATCACCGCCACGTTGCCGGCGCCGACGCCGATCGCCGGCGTGCCGCTGCTGTAGGCCTGGCGCACGTTGTTCTGCGAACCGGTGGCGACGATCAGGTCGGCCTGGCGCATCAGCTCGGCGGTGAGTGCCTTGGACGGCGGCATATCCGGGACCTGCACCAGGTCCTCCGGAAGCCCGATCTTGCGCAACTCGGCGCGCACCAGTTCCACCGTCTCCACGGTCACATCGTCGCCGGACGGCGATGGCGAAATGATGATCGCGTTGCGCCCCTTGATGGCGAACATGGTCTTGTTCACCGGGGTCGCGGACGGGTTGGTGGACGGCGTGATGGCGACGACCACGCCGACCGGCTTGGCGTACTTCACCAGGCCGCGCTCGGGCAGTTCCTCGATCACGCCGACGGACTTGACCCTGAGCAGGTCGCGCAGGGCGCCGAAGGTCTTGCGCTGGTTCTTGATGATCTTGCTGTCGACCCGGCCGATGCCGGTGGTTTCGACGGCGCGACGGGCGAGGTGGTGGGCGTTTTCGGGCTTGTATAAGGCCCAGGCGACGGCGGTGACCGCTTCGTCGACGCGCGCCTGGTCGGCGTCGGCGAAGACCTCCATGGCCTGTCTGGCCTTTTGCATCATCGCCGAAACGTACTCGGCGAGGTTGTCGTCCGCGACCGCTTTGGATAGTGCGTGCATGGACATGCATCCCCCTTATTTGTTTTTATTCGGAATATGCTGCCCGGCGAACGTAGTCCTGTGATTTGGTCAGAGTTAGGACCAACTGGTCACGGCGGCTGGAGCCAAACGAGGTGTGGCGAGACATACCGAAACGCCGCGCCGCGCCTTGCATGGCGCGGCGCAGAGCCGATTGGTGAACATCAGGGGGAGTTGCCGGGCAGCGCTGCCCGGCAGAGCGGCGAAAGCCTTAGCGGACGACGTGCAGGTAGTGCCGGTGACGTTCGTACTGATCGAGGATGTCGCCGATCACGCCATCGCGACTCCAGCCCATCACGTCATAGTCCTGGCCGCCTTCGCGCAGGTGGACCTCGGCGCGGAAGTATTTGCGCTCCTGGGTATCCTCGGTGTCGCGCAAGACGAAACTTGGCTGGATGAACGAGCGCGCCGGCACCGCGTAGTGGAAATCCAGCTGCTCGCCGTGATGCACTTCCAGGCTCACCTGCTGCTCCTCGCGCAGCACCTCGACCCCAAGGCCCTGCTTGCGCAGTTCCTCGACCACCGACTCGCAGGCCAGCGTCACGGTCTCCTCGATGAAGCGCATCACCTGAGAACGACGCGGCGTCAGCAGCATGCCGCGCAAGCGGCGCTTCCAGCTCTCGCCGTGCACCGCCGGCTGCGACAGGCTCACCGCCTGGTAGCGGATGCTGCGCTTGGTGGCGTCCGCGCCCAGCGCGCGGAATAGGCCGACGAAGGGCAGCCAGACGATCCACCAGCCCCAGTACCAGGGGACCGGTGAAGCGCATCACCGGTTCGGCGACGCCGAAGAACATCAGGCTGATGCCCATCCCCAGCCACGCCGCTTTTGCATTACCTCGAATCGACGGAAGGCCCGTTCTTGACTGGCTTGTTGGTTTTCCCCGACGGCCGAAGCGTGAATAATGCTTGGCTTACTATTAAAAACTCAGAGCGTGCAGCAGATGGTGGAAGTAACCAGGACGGCCCCTGCGCCGGCCTCGGCCCGAGCGGCCTTGTTGATTGAAATCGCCCTCGCCGTCGGTGGCTTCGCCATCGGCACCGGCGAATTCTCGATCATGGGGCTGATGCCCAACGTGGCCAGTGGCCTGGGAATCAGCGAGCCGCAGGTGGGCCACGTGATCAGCTCCTACGCCCTTGGCGTGGTGGTCGGCGCACCGCTGCTGGCGGTGCTCGGCTCGAAACTCTATCGCCGTCACCTGCTGCTGTTGCTGATGGCCTTCTTCGCCCTCGGCAACGTCGCCAGCGCCCTGGCGCCCGACTATCACTCGCTGATGCTGTTCCGCTTCATTGCCGGTCTGCCCCACGGCGCCTACTTCGGCGTCGCCGCGCTGGTGGTGGCCTCGATGGTGCCGCCGCACAAGCGGGCCAATGCAGTGAGCCGGATGATGATGGGGCTGAGCGTATCGACGCTGGTCGGCAATCCACTGGCCACCCTCCTCGGCCAGTGGCTCGGCTGGCGCTTCGCCTTCGCCCTTGTGGGCGCCCTGGCGCTGCTGACCGTGCTGCTGGTGGCGATCTACCTGCCGCTCAGGCGAGACGAGGTACGCAGCAACCCGCTGCGCGAACTGCGTGACTTCAACCGTGCGCAGGTATGGCTGGCACTGGGCATCAGCAGCTTCGGTTTCGCCGGGATGTTCTGCGTGTTCAGCTACCTGGCGCCGACCCTGCTGGAAGTGACCCAGGTGCACCAGGGCTGGATCTCCATCGCCCTGGCGTCGTTCGGCATCGGCGCGATCCTCGGCAACCTGGCCGGTGGCTGGCTGTTCGACAAGCTGCGCTTCAAGGCCGTCGGGCTACTGCTGGTGTGGAGCGCGCTGGTGCTGGCGCTGTTCCCGCTGGCTACCCATTCGCTGTGGACGATCCTCCCGGCGGCGCTGGCGGTGGGCAGCATGGTGTCGTTGTCGCCGGCCCTGCAGACCCATCTGATGGACGTCGCCGCCGAGGCGCAGACTCTCGCCGCCGCCTCCAACCACGCCGCCTTCAACGTCGCCAACGCCCTTGGCCCGTGGCTCGGCGGCATGGCCATCAGCGCCGGCCTGGGCTGGAGCGTCACCGGTTACGTCGGCGCCGTCACGGCACTGGTCGGCCTGGCGATCTTCGCCATCGCCTGGCGGCTGGAACACCGCCTGGCCGATGAAGCGAGCGTCGCCCAGAGCTGAATGCGCACGCCGCCATCGCTGATCGATGGCGGCCGAAGCCGGTCGACGGCGAAGCTTTAGTACCGTTCGTCGACCCATCGCGTTTCTCCCAATGCAAAATCCGCGTCGAAATCCCCCTCCCGCGCTCGGCGCCGATGCAAGGGCGCCGATCCCGCCGTTCTCTGTAAAACTCCCTCGTTTCCCGCCAAACCGATCGCACCTTCGCCTTTCGCCCTACCGTCGGTCTGCGAAATCGGCCTCTCCGTGCGCGCCGGATACCGGGCGAAATGCCGGCCACAGACCAAAACTTTCTCCTGGCCAAAAACTTCTTCCTGCCAACTTGAGCAAGCTAACGATTTGCGGCAAATGACGACCAATCAAGTTTCAACATCCGCGTCACCCGGTAATTATTGGCGAGCAGCTATCAACCGTTAGTTGTCATCGATAATAAAAATCGTATTCGCACAGCCGCGCCGATGAGGAAAACAAGTTACAACGCGAACGACTTCGACCGCGCATAACGCTCCTATGGCGCCAGTTGAATGGCGCGCCTTTCCTGATCAGGAATCCCGCCCGAAGCGCCTTGTTCGCCGAACGGTAGTTGCGCGAACGCGTTTTCCCAACCTTTCGAAAATGTGCGAAAACGCACATACGAGCTCCACTTCGCTACTGCCACTCGTCGCGAAAAATTAACGTAATCGCTTGAAAAACAACGGGATGTTGGCGACGAACGGCAATCCAGCTTTTTCCGAAGCCGACGATAAGAAAGCCAACTGAAGAGGCGACCGGAATCCGGTTCGGCTTCAGCCACACCCGAAGCGAACCGTGTGAGCAGACAGAGCGTGTAGACCCAACCGACCCGTGAGATGCAGTCCAGTCGACCGTCAGGTCGCTGAGGTAACAGGCGTCGCAGGCATCCCTGCGCCCGTTCCTGGTACATCCGGCGCCCCCAGATGATTTGCGGATAGAACTTTGCGAAGTGACGCGTTACTTCGTTTAGCGGGCATCCCATGTTTTAAAAAAGTTGCAGTGACTTATTCAACTGTTTTTCGGCCGTTATTGAGTGCCGCGGGAAAAGTTTGCCCGAAAGAACCTGACCGCACTTTTTCAAGCACTCGCAGCACGCCCTGCGACCGCTGCGGGAAGCCAAGAAAAGCGCCGTCCGAGACGAGAAAAAACATGCCGCCAGTCGCTGTTCGCCACACAGCCAACACCACCATCCATACGGAAACCAGGGGCCTTATGTCGTACTCCGATAAACCCGCCAGAACCCTCTTCTGCGCACTCAGCCTTGCCGTGATGACCGCCAACGCGGCCTTTGCCGCGGACGCGCCGCCCGCCACCCAGCCCGCCGTCGCGGAAAGCCGCGTGCTGGTAAAAAAGGTCGCCTTCACCGGCAACAAGACCTTCACCAGCGACCAGTTGAGCGCCCAGCTCGCCGCCGATCTCGGCCGCCCGCTGACGTTCAAGGACATCAACGCCCTGGCCAGGAAAATCGAGGCTTACTACCACCTCAGCGGTTATCGCCTGGCCAAGGTGGTGGTGCCGCAGCAGGACTTCGCCCATCAGGACGCCCTGCAGCTGGTGGTGCTCGAAGGCTGGCTCGGCAAGATCGAAGTGAACGGCAACAAGCGCTACAGCGACCAGCGCGTGATCGAGGCGCTCAAGGCCGGTGGCGTCGAGACCGCCAAGCCGTTCACCCTGGAAGACGTCGAACGTGCCCTGACCCGTCTGAACCGGCAGTCCGGCATCGAAGTCAGCTCGACCCTGCAGCCGGGCAAGGAACTGGGTTCCACCGACCTGGTGGTGAATCTGGAGGAGGCGCCGCGCGTCCAGGGCGCCCTGGAAGCAAACAACTACGGCAACGACAACACTGGCGAATACCGGGTGATCCCGAGCCTGCAGTTCGCCGACCTGACCGGTCGTGGCGACGAGTTGAACCTGCTGGCCATGCAGTCCCTCGGCGAAGGCGACCTGCACTTCGAGTATCTCGACTACACCACCCCGCTGAACGCCCGCGGCACCCACGCCCATGCGTACTACTCGCAGGGCAACGTCGACATCGGCAGCCAGTTCCGCGTCCTCGAGATCGAAGGCGACAACACCAGCTGGGGCCTCGGCCTGTCGCAGGACTTCGTCCGCTCGGCGCGCACCATCTACACCGCCGGCGCCTGGCTGGAATACCAGGACCTCGACCAGTCGATGCTCGGCCAGAGCACCGCCGAGGACAAGATCCGCAAGCTGCGCTTCAGCTTTGGCCTGGACAACACCGACCTCTACGGCCGCACCCTGGCCAGCCTCGACCTGCACCAGGGCCTAGGCGAAGCGCTCGGCGGCATGGACGACGGCTCGTCGATGTCCAGCCGCGCCTACGCCCACGCCGACAACGACTTCACCAAGCTGAGCTTCGACCTGACCCGCCTGCAGCAGATCAACGCACGCCTGCTGGTGATCCCGCGCATCTACGGCCAGTTCAGCGCCGATTCGCTGGTCTCCAGCGAGCAGTGGGCGATCGGTGGTTTCGGTTCGGTGGCCGGGCATCCGGCGTCCGCCTACTCCGGCGACCACGGCGTCACCGCCAGCGTCGAGGGCCGCTACTCGCTGTTCTCCGACAGCGACCGCTACCAGCTGACCTCGCGCCTGGAACACGGCCGCATCTGGATCAAGGACCCGCTGCCCGAGCAGAACGACAGCGAAGACCTGACCGGTTTCAGCGTCGGCCTGCTGGCTCGCCCGCTGAAGAGCGTCGACCTGCGCCTCGACTGGGGCCTGCCGGTCGGCGAGAAGACCGAGGACAGCTCCTACGTCTACGCCCAGGCTCGTTACCACTTCTGATCGACGGACCCCATTCGAAGGATAAGCACCCATGTCACGCACAACCAAAAGTCATCCGTCCGTACTGACCGCGCTGTCGATCGCCCTGATCGGCGCGGGCTACGCCTCGTTCTCGTTCGCCGCGCCGAGCGGTGAATCCGTGGTGTCCGGCAGCGTCACCATCGACCGCAGCACGCTGAACCAGACGCTGATCAACCAGACCAGCGCCAAGGCGATCATCAACTGGCAGCAGTTCGATATCGATACCAACGAACTGGTCAAATTCGCTCAGGGCAGCCGCGACGCCGTGGTCCTCAACCGCGTGCTCGGCAACCAGGTCTCGAACCTGAAAGGCGCGCTGCAGGCCAACGGCAACGTGTTCCTGATCAACCCCAACGGCATCGTCTTCGGCGCCAACGCGCAGATCGACGTGGCCGGCCTGCTGGCCTCCACCCTCGACGTGGACAACAGCGCCTTCCTCAGCGGCAACACGCTGAACTTCAGCGGCAACGCGCTGGGTTCGATCAAGAACCAGGGCGAGATCAAGCTCAACGCCACCGACGGCTTCGTCTACCTGGTCGCGCCGAAAGTCGACAACGCCGGGCAGATCATCGGTTACGGCGTGGCCAACGTCGGCCAGGTCACCGTCGCCGCGGGCAACCGCTTCAACGTCGATCTGCAGGGCAACAAGCTGATCAACTTCAACGTCTCCGCCGACGCCCTGGGCGCCGCCACCAGCGACGCCGACGCCCTCGGCGTGAGCAACAGCGGCAGCATCAAGGCGCAGACCGTGGTACTCGCCGGCAACAGCGCCAGCGGCCTGATGTCCTCGGTGGTGAACAACGCCGGCGTGATCGAGGCGACCGACCTGAACATCAGCGGCGCCAGCATCCAGCAGGCCGCCAGCGGCAGCATCGCCGCCAGCAACAGCGCCAGCCTCACCGCCACCGACAGCATCACCACCGCCACTGGTAGCAGCACCCGCGCCGCTACCCTGAACCTGGCCGTCACCACCAACGGCGCCTCCATCGGTTCCGAGGAGAACGCCCTCAACGTCGACGCCGACGTGCTCAACGCCCACGCCGTCAACGGCCACGTGCTGGTCACCGACGTCAACGGCGGCGTCGCCCTCGGCGAAGTCAGCACCGGCGACAAGAGCAACACCGAGCAGCGCCGGGTGATCGTCACTGCGCAGAACGGCAGCATCACCTCGGCCGATGCCAGCAAGGTGAACGTCACCGGCTGGTCGACCACCCTGCGCTCCGATGGCGCCATCGGCAGCGATGCCCAGGCGCTCAACACCCAGGTCGACGTGTTCAACGCCTCGACCCAGAACGGCGGCATCAACGTCGACAACAAGCTCGGCCAGTTGCTGGTCGGCAACGTCACCGCCCGTGAAACCGTGACCGTCAACGGCCAGAGCACCTCGCTCGGCGCCATCGGCGACGCCAGCGGCAAGGTCACCCTGTCCAACGGCGCCGCCGGCAGCAAGAACGTCAGCATCCGTTCGCAGGACAGCGTGTTCCTCACTGACGCCGTCTCCGCGACCAAGGACCTGAGCATCGCCTCCACCGACGGTGGCGTATTCAGCGCGGCCGACGCGGTCATCCTGACCGGCAAGACGCTGACCCTGAACGCCGGCAAGAACGTCGGCGACGCCAGCCGCGCGCTGAACACCCAGAGCGAAAAGCTGAACGCCAGCGCCGCCGACGGCGGTGTCTATCTCACCGAGAGCAATGGCCTGACCATCGGCAGCATCCTCGCCGGCGGCGCCAGCCATGACGTCGCCGTACGCGTCGCCCAGGGCAACGTCGCCCTCGGCAGCATCGCCGCCAGCGGCAAGGTCAGCCTGTCCGCCGACAACGGTGCGATCACCGACAACAACGGCAGCGCGCTGAACCTCAGCGGCAGCGAACTGACGATCAGCGCCAACAACGCCATCGGCACCGCCGCCAATGCCCTGGAAACCTCCGCCGACGCCATCACCGCCAGCACCAAGGTGGCCCAGGCCGGCATCTACCTGAGCAACGACAAGGCGCTGAACGCCCTCAGCCTGAGCACGCCGAACGGCGACGTGCAGGTCGGCATCGGCAGCGGCTCGCTGACCCACAACCGCAGCACCAACGCGCTGACCCTGACCGACGCCAGCGGCCTCGACCTGTCCTTCACCAACAGCGCCGCCGGCATCCTGGTCAACGGCCTGGCCCTGGGCGCGGGCAATAGCCTGAACCTGGTCGCCGCCGGCAACATCACCAAGGGCAGCGGCAGCATCCTGGCGAAGAACGTCAACCTCGACGCCAGCGGCAACATCGGTGGCGCCAGCGCCCTGCTGACCAAGGCCGAAGCGCTGAACCTGCTCAGCCGCAACGGCACCATCAACGTCGACAACCAGTCCGCCAGCCCGCTGAGCCTGACCGCCAGCGCCACTGGCAGCAGCGGCGCGGTGACCGTCAAGCAGGCCGGCGATCTGCAGGTGCAATCGGTACGTGCGAGCAATGCCGTGGCCCTGACCGCCGGCGGCGCGATCAGCTCCGCGGCGAGCAACGGCGCACCGGCGGTGACCGCCACCTCGCTGAGCCTGTACGGCAGCGACATCGGTTCGGCGAGCAAGGCCTTCAACAGCAACGTCAGCGGCCCAGTCGCCCTGACCAGCACCGGCGACGTCTACTACCAAAACACCGGCGCGATCAGCCTGCTGTCGGCCACCGCCACCGGGCGGATGGTGCTGAACAACAGCGGCGACGTGGTGCTCGGTACCCTGGAAGCCGGCGACTCGATCGACTTCAAGGTCAGCGGCAACGCCACCGACGGCAATGGCGACGACGCCAACTTCGTCACCAGCGGCCTCACCGTCAACGCCAAATCGTTCGGCAGCAGCGGTGACAAGCTCGAACTGCACGTCGACAGCCTGGTGATCGATACCGCCAACGGCGGCATCTACGCGCGTCAGACCGGCGGCCAGCCGCTGGCCCTGATCAGCGCTACCACCGGCGGCAGCGGCAGCCACGTGGCCATCGATGCCGACGGCGACATCAACCTCGGCACCATCAATGCCGGCGGCAACAACGTCACCCTGACCGCGGCCGGCGCCATCGAAGATGCGCGCAACGGCAACAGCGCGGCCAACGTCAGCGCCCGTTCGCTGGACATCCGCGCCCCCGGCGGCATCGGCAACAACGGCGACCTGGCACTGGACGTCAGCTTCCTCTCCGCGGCGGGCGGCAGCGGCGGCGTCAAGGCCTCCAACGCCGGCGCCATCGCCGTGGACAGCAGCACGCTGACCGGCAAGGGCCTGAGCGAAATCTCGATCATCGCCACCAGCATCACCGTGCTCAACAACAACGGCGGCATCATCACCATGGACGGTGGCAAGCTGAGCATGACCGCCACCAATGGCAACATCGTGTTCATCAACCAGAAGGACACCATCTACCTGCCGGGTGGCGGCAGCATCAGCCTGACCGCGCTCTCCAAGTCGGACCTGGACGGCTACAACGGCGTGATCGTGGCCGGCAACCTGAAGACCGACAACGGCGACATCAGCCTCACCGCGCAGTCGAACATCACCATCGGCATGCTCGACGCCGGCACCGGCGGCAACGTCAAGGTGGAGTCGAAGAACGGCATCATCCTCGACGGCAACGGCACCGCGGCGAACATCCGCGGCAACCACGTCAGCCTCAGCGCCAGCACCCCCGCGGTGCGCGACGCCGAGCTGAGTCGCGACACCGCCATCGCCGACTACTCGGCGAAGGTGGCCGAGGCTGCCGCCAAGCTGCTGCAGCTGGAAATCCTCCAGCAACAGCTGAAGAGCTACGAGGCGATGGTCACCAGCGCCACGCTGCAGGACCAGTTGGCCGCACTGAACGAGTACCTCACCCAGGTCGCGGTCAACACCCAGCAGGCCACCGTGGACACCATGTCCGCGCGGGTCGACGCGCTGAATACCGCGCTCAACGCCGCCACCGTGGTGCGCAACGCCGCCGCGGTGATCGCCGGTGCCGCCCAGGCCGTGCCGTTCTCCGGTGACGCCGGTGCCGACGCTGCCTTCGCCGTGGTCGACCTGGTGATGTCCGCCGCCTCCCTGGCGCTGGACAGCTACGAGCGCTACACCGTGGCGCCGGCCCAGGACACCCTCACCGAGCTGAACAACCAGCTCGATGTGGCGCAGGCCGCGGTGAACACCGCCGCGACCAACCTGGTGACCACCACCACGATCCGCGACACCACCCAGACCTCCAGGGACATGGCGGACCTGGCGGTGTTCAAGGCCAACGTGGCCCGCGATGCCAGCGAGCAGGTACGCAAGCAGGCGGTCACCGCCTACGACCTGAACAAGGACATCGACAGCTCGGCCGACAAGCCGCTGGGGATCATCGCCAACCGCCTAGACGTCAATCAGGGCGGCACGCTGAACACCAGCCTGTACCTCAACTCCACCGGCACCCTGGGCCTGGGCGACATTACGGTGGCCAGCGGCAAGCAGATCATCGCCAGCACCCTGGGCAACCTGAACGTGGTCGGCAACGTGAAGAGCGACACCTTCATCGGTCTGAAGGCCAACGGCGCCATCCAGGGTGCCGGCGGCACGCTGATAGCCCCGGACCTGTCGCTGCTCGCCGGCAACGGCATCGGTACCCAGCAGTACGTCGCCACCCGGACCGAGCGTCTGGCGGCGGCCGGCGGCCATGACGGCGTGGCGATCAGCAACGCCAACGGTGGCAAGCTGCTCACCGTCTCCAGCCAGGGCGCGGTGGTCGGTGTTTCCGGCGACGGCGACATCAGCCTCGACACCGACGGTTCGCTGCTGCTGGCCAATGCGGTCAGCGACAGCGGCCTGAGCCACACCGTCAGCCTGAACGCCGGCGGCAGCATCCGCGGCAGCCAGGCCGCCGGCCTGCTGGACGTGTCCGCGCAGAGCCTGCAGGCGGTCGCCGGCAGCGGCATCGGCCAGTCCAGCGATGCCCTGCAGGTGAAGGTGGAAAACCTCTACGGCAACGGCGGCACAGGCGGCATCTACGTCAACAACCAGGGTACCCAGACCCTGACGCTGACGCCGACCTACGCCCCGCTGTTCCGCAGCCTGAACCTGGTGTCCTACCCGGCACTCAAGGCCAGCGGCGGCGCCATCCAGGTGACCACCGCCGGCGACCTGCAGGTGAACGGCGGCGTCAGCCACACCGGCACCGGCGATGTGACGCTGAACGCGGCGGGCGACATCCAGCAGAGCGCGGCGATCAACACCACCAAGGGCAACATCGTCATCAAGTCCGGTGGTGACGTGCACCAGGCCGCGGCGATCGCCAGCGGTGCCGGTAGCGTGGCGATCAACGCGGGCGGCGACATCGATCAGGACAGCACCATCAGCACCAAGGGCCGTGGCGCCATCAGCCTGGTCAGCGGCGGCTCCATCGACATGGGCAACCTGGCGAAAACCACCTCGGACAGCGGCAACATCAGCTACTCCGCGAAGGATCGCCTGAGCGTCGGCCAGATCGAGACCAGCGCCTCGCGCAGCGGCGGCACAGTGACCTTCATCGCGCCGCAGATCCTCGACAGCATGCCCGGCGTGGGCAACGTCAAGGGCTGGGTGGTGGACGTCAAGTCGCCGAGCACCAGCTCGGGTCTGATCAAGGACCTGGTCGGCGACCTCGGTGGTTCGGCGCAGGTCAACCAGGACGATCGACTGATCGGCGGCAACCTCACCGAGGACACCCGCCGGGCGATGGACAACCTGGTGCACACCGCTCTGCAGCCACGCAACCCGGCGAGCAACCTGCTCGTCGCCGGTCCGCTGAACGCAGGCGACATCCAGCCCGCCACCGGCTTCGAAGAGGACGGCAAGGGCAACCTGGTGTTCGAAGCGAAGTAAACCACCACTGCAAGACCAGAGGCCGCCGGGGCAACCCGGCGGCCTTTTTCATGGGCGAAAGAATCTCGGCGCGGCGGCGCAATCGCCCACGCGGAACTGCCACGCGCCCTTCTCTTGCAGGAAGACTCGGCGCCGGATCGCTCGATACGCCCCGCCGTCGCCTCGCCCACAGTCATGCTTCTGCACCCACTCAAAGCCGCCCTGCTTCGCGTACCCTGTCCGCTCGTCCCACGCCTGCAGGGCACGGGCGTCCGGCGCTGGGCGTACCCCCGCCGGCACTTATCCGATGGGAAAGGAGTCCGATGATGACCACACTCGCCTGGCTGTCCTGGCATGCGCTGACCGCGGCGTTCTGGCTATGGATTCTCTGCCTGGGCGGCGCTCGCGTCGTCGAGGGCTGGACATCGGCCTGGCTGATCCACTGGATGGCGCCGAGCTGGAGCGCCGAGCAGATCAGGCTCTACGCGCTGTGCATCCTGGTGTTCCAGGCCATCTGGTTTCTCGTCGGGCTGTTCAAGCCGGAACTGCGCCTATTCATTTGAGCCCCCGGCGCCAGGCGCGACGGGTCCGCCCTCACCGATCAGGAGAACCGCATGGAGTACCACAAGCTCGGCCGCACCGGCCTCGACGTATCGCGGCTGTGCCTCGGCTGCATGACCTATGGAGTACCCGACCGCGGCAGCCACGCCTGGACGCTGGACGAGGCGCAGAGCCGGCCGCTGATCCGCGAGGCGGTGGAGGCCGGGATCAACTTTTTCGACACCGCCAACGTCTACTCGGACGGCACCTCGGAGGAAATCGTCGGTCGCGCGCTGAAGGAATTCATCCGCCGCGAGGACGTGGTGATCGCCACCAAGGTCCATGGTCGCATGCACGCGGGTCCGAACGGCGCCGGGCTGAGCCGCAAGGCGATCATGCAGGAAATCGACAACTCGCTGCGCCGCCTGGGCACCGACTATGTCGACCTCTACCAGATCCACCGCTTCGACTATCAGGTGCCCATCGAGGAAACCCTGGAGGCGCTGCATGACGTGGTGAAGGCCGGCAAGGCCCGCTACATCGGCGCCTCGTCGATGTACGCCTGGCAGTTCGCCTCGATGCTGCACACCGCCCGCGCCAACGGCTGGACGCGTTTCGCCACCATGCAGAACTACCTCAACCTGCTCTACCGCGAGGAAGAGCGCGAGATGCTGCCGCTGTGCCGCGCCGAAGGCATCGGCGTGATTCCCTGGAGCCCGATGGCGCGCGGGCGCCTGACCCGGCCGTGGAACGAAACCAGCGAACGCAGCGAAAGCGACCAGTTCGGCAAGTCGCTCTACGCCCACACCGGCGACGCCGACCGCAAGGTGGTCGAAGCCGTGGCAACGGTCGCCGCAGCGCGTGGCGTACCGGCCGCGCAGGTGGCGCTGGCCTGGGTGCTGGCCCAGCCCGGCGTCAGCGCACCGATCATCGGCGCCTCCAAGCCCGGCCACCTGCCCGACGCCCTGGCCGCCCTCGAACTGAAGCTAAGCGCCGAGGAAATCGCCCAGCTGGAGGCGCCCTACGTGCCGCATGCGGTGGTCGGTTTCTCCTGACCGGAGAATCGCGCCCATGAAAAAGCCCGGCACCTGGCCGGGCTTTTTATTCAGTGCGGGATCACTCCCACTCGATGGTCGCCGGCGGCTTGCTCGACACGTCGTAGGTCACCCGCGAGATGCCGTCGATCTCGTTGATGATGCGGCCGCTGACGGTTTCCAGAAGCTCGTAGGGCAGGTGCGCCCAGCGTGCAGTCATGAAGTCGATGGTTTCCACCGCGCGCAGGGCGACGACCCAGGCGTAGCGGCGGCCGTCGCCGACCACACCGACCGATTTCACCGGCTGGAACACCACGAAGGCCTGGCTGACCTTGTGATACCAGTCGGCCTTGCGCAGCTCTTCGATGAAGATGTGGTCGGCGCGGCGCAGCAGGTCGGCGTATTCCTTCTTCACCTCGCCGAGGATGCGCACGCCCAGGCCCGGACCGGGGAACGGGTGGCGGTAGACCATGTCGTAGGGCAGGCCGAGTTCCAGGCCGAGGCGACGGACTTCATCCTTGAACAGTTCGCGCAGTGGCTCGACCAGTTTCAGGTTCATCTCTTCCGGCAGGCCACCGACGTTGTGGTGCGACTTGATCACGTGGGCCTTGCCGCTCTTGGCGCCGGCCGACTCGATCACGTCCGGGTAGATGGTGCCCTGGGCGAGAAACTTGATGTTGTCCAGCTTGCAGGACTCGGCATCGAACACGTCGATGAAGGTGCGGCCGATGATCTTGCGCTTCTTCTCCGGGTCGGCTTCGCCGGCCAGGTTGGCGAGGAACTGGTCTTCGGCGTTGGCGCGAATCACCTTGACGCCCATGTTCTCGGCGAACATGGCCATCACCTGCTCGCCTTCGTGCAGGCGCAGCAGGCCGTTGTCGACGAACACGCAGGTCAGCTGGTCGCCGATGGCCTTGTGCAGCAGCGC
>DIEE01000057.1:32550-35013 GCA_002418465.1 Pseudomonas sp. UBA5782
GGGTGGAACTGCACGCCGTAGTAGCGGCGCTCGTCGCTGAACATGCCGGCGATCGGGCAGCTCGGGGTGCTGGCGAGGATGTGGAAGTCTTCCGGCATCTTGGTGACCTTGTCACCGTGGCTCATCCACACGTCGAGGCCGAACAGGCCGTCGGCGTCGATGTGGTCTTCGATGCCGTCCAGCAGGCGGCTCTTGCCGACGACGTCGACGCGGGCATAGCCGAACTCGCGCAGGTCGGAACCCTCGACCTTGCCTCCCAGTTGCTCGGCCATGGTCTGCATGCCGTAGNNCTGCATCGCCATGGTCTGCATGCCGTAGCAGATACCGAACACCGGCACGCCAAGATCGAACACCGCCTGCGGGCAGCGCGGGCTGTCGGCCTCGTGCACCGACTCCGGTCCGCCGGCAAGGATCACGCCCTTCGGCGCGAATGCGCGGATCGCCTCATCGTCCATGTCGAACGGATGAAGCTCGCAGTACACGCCGATCTCGCGCACGCGGCGGGCGATCAGCTGGGTGTACTGGGAGCCGAAGTCGAGGATCAGGATGCGGTGAGCGTGAATGTCGAGGGACATGATTCGGTCTCGCTGGAAAGGGGTCGAAAACAGTCTTGATTCAGAAACAACTCGGGGCTGAATAAAACAGCCCCGGTTGCTTGATGCCGTGTCTGCAGCCTCAACCTACCCGGTAGTTCGGCGCTTCCTTGGTGATCTGTACGTCGTGCACGTGCGACTCGGCCATGCCGGCGCCGGTGATGCGCACGAACTCCGGCTTGGTGCGCATCTCTTCGATGTCGGCGCTGCCGGTGTAGCCCATGGAGGCACGCAGGCCGCCCATCAGCTGGTGGATGATCGCGCTCAGCGGGCCCTTGTACGGCACGCGGCCCTCGATGCCTTCGGGCACCAGCTTCTCGGCGCCGGCGGAGGAATCCTGGAAGTAGCGGTCCGAGGAACCCTGGGCCTGGGACATCGCGCCCAGCGAACCCATGCCGCGGTAGGCCTTGTAGGAACGGCCCTGGAACAGTTCGACTTCGCCCGGCGCTTCTTCGGTACCGGCGAACATCGAGCCCATCATCACGCAGTTGGCGCCTGCGACGATGGCCTTGGAGAGGTCGCCGGAGAAGCGGATGCCGCCGTCGGCGATCAACGGAACGCCGGTGCCTTCGAGGGCCGCGGCGACGTTGGAGACGGCGCTGATCTGCGGTACGCCGATGCCGGTGACGATCCGCGTGGTGCAGATCGAGCCCGGGCCGATGCCGACCTTGACCGCGTCAGCGCCGGCTTCGGCGAGGGCCTTGGCGGCGGCGCCGGTGGCGATGTTGCCGCCGATCACCTGGACCTGCGGGAAGGTCTGCTTGACCCAGCGCACGCGCTCGATCACGCCCTTGGAGTGGCCGTGGGCGGTGTCCACCACCACCACGTCGACCCCGGCGGCGACCAGTGCGGCAACACGCTCGGCGGTATCGGCACCAGTGCCGACCGCGGCGCCGACGCGCAGGCTGCCGGCGTCGTCCTTGCTGGCGAACGGGTAGGCTTTGGCTTTCTCGATGTCCTTGACGGTCATCATGCCCTTGAGGGCGAAGGCCTCGTCGACGATCAGCACCTTCTCGATGCGGTGCTTGTGCAGCAGCTCGCGGACGGTGTTCTTGTCGGCGCCTTCGCGCACGGTGACTAGGCGCTCTTTCGGCGTCATCACTTCGCGGACGCGGGCGTCCATGCGGTTCTCGAAGCGCACGTCACGCGAGGTGACGATGCCGACCAGGTCGCCATCGGAGAGCACCGGCACACCGGAGATGTTGTGCAGACGGGTCAGCTCGAACAGGTCGCGCACGCTGGCGTCGGCCTCGATGGTGATCGGGTCCTTCACCACGCCTGCCTCGAAGCGCTTGACCTTGCGGACTTCGCCGGCCTGCTGCTCGATGCTCATGTTCTTGTGGATGATGCCGATGCCGCCTTCCTGGGCCATGGCGATGGCCAGGCGCGATTCGGTGACGGTGTCCATGGCCGCGGAAATCAGCGGGATATTCAGCTCGATACCACGGGTCAGGCGGGTCTTGAGGCTGACATCTTTCGGCAAAACCTCGGAATAACCGGGGATCAGGAGGACATCGTCGAAAGTAAGGGCTTCTTGGCTGATGCGCAGCATGGCGGGGGCTCCCAGGCGGGAAAAAGGAAGCGCGGCATTATACCTAGCCGCGCGTGGCGTCTCAATGCGATTTCGCAGGCGGTTGGCGGCCAACCACGTCGGCGAGCGACCGCCGATCCGCCGTGGCGAATGCGGTCTACGGCAGGGGCTTGACCTGCAGGGTGGCCTGGCGACCGAGCCAGGACGGCGCCGCCTGCTGCAGCCACTGCTGCGCCGGGATGCTGCCGCGCACGCTGGCATCGAGGAACGCCAGGCTCACTGCCTGGATCGCCGCGACCTGGCGGTAGTCGATGCGCTCGCCGGCGCCGAAGCCGCGCG
>DIEE01000236.1 GCA_002418465.1 Pseudomonas sp. UBA5782
TCTGAGGTTTCAGGCGTTAATCTCTTCGGCCCGTCGCGATTCGGCGGGCGAATTCGACAATAAAGGTACGGTTGCAATGAAACGTGTAGGTCTGATCGGTTGGCGCGGCATGGTCGGTTCCGTGCTCATGCAGCGGATGCTGGAAGAGCGGGATTTCGACCTCATCGAGCCGGTGTTCTTCACCACCTCCAACGTCGGCGGCCAGGGCCCCGACGTGGGCAAGGACGTCGCTCCGCTGAAGGACGCCTACAGCATCGACGAACTGAAAGGCGTGGACGTGATCCTCACCTGCCAGGGCGGCGACTACACCAGCGAAGTCTTCCCCAAACTGCGCGAAGCCGGCTGGCAGGGCTACTGGATCGACGCCGCCTCCAGCCTGCGCATGGACGACGACGCGGTGATCGTGCTCGACCCGGTCAACCGCAAGGTGATCGACCAGAAGCTCGACGGCGGCGTGAAGAACTACATCGGCGGCAACTGCACCGTCAGCCTGATGCTGATGGGCCTCGGCGGCCTGTTCGAGGCCGGCCTGGTCGAGTGGATGAGCGCCATGACCTACCAGGCGGCCTCGGGCGCCGGTGCGCAGAACATGCGCGAGCTGATCAAGCAGATGGGCGCCATCGAAACTTCCGTGGCTGACGAACTGGCCAATCCGGCCAGCGCCATCCTCGACATCGACCGCAAGGTCGCCGAGATGCAGCGCAGCGAAGCCTTCCCGACGGAGAACTTCGGCGTGCCGCTGGCCGGCAGCCTGATCCCCTGGATCGACAAGGAGCTGCCCAACGGCCAGAGCCGCGAAGAGTGGAAGGGCCAGGCCGAGACCAACAAGATCCTCGGTCGCTTCAAGAACCCGATCCCGGTGGACGGCATCTGCGTGCGCATCGGTGCGATGCGTTGCCACAGCCAGGCGCTGACCATCAAGCTGAACAAGGACGTGCCGCTGTCCGACATCGAAGGGCTTATCAGCCAGCACAACCCCTGGGTCAAGCTGGTGCCGAACCAGCGCGAGATCAGCATGCGCGAACTGACCCCGACCGCCGTCACCGGTACCCTCAGCGTACCCGTCGGGCGCCTGCGCAAGCTGAACATGGGCTCTCACTACCTGGGCGCCTTCACCGTCGGCGACCAGTTGCTGTGGGGCGCGGCCGAGCCGCTGCGGCGCATGCTGCGCATCCTGCTCGAGCGCTGATCGCTGTGCCTTCCAGGGGCGGGCTTCTCCGCTCCCGATCCGCGTACCCGCTGCTGACCGCGGCGGGCCACGCGCTTTCCCCCTCCGGTTTTCCTCTATAAAGTGCCTCTCCATTCGCAAGAGGCCGCTTCAGTCATGAGCCAAACCATCGACATCGCCGTAGTCGGCGCCAGCGACGAGGTCGGCAAGACCCTGGTCGAGCTGTTCGGCGAGCGCGCCTTTCCGGTCGGCAACCTGTTCCTCCTGGGCGACGGCGAAAGCGCCGGCGAATCCCTCCCGTTCCGGGGCAAGAACCTGCGCGTGCGCGATGTCGCCGACTTCGATTTCTCCCAGGTCGGCCTGGTGTTCTTCGTCGCCGGCGCGGCGCTGACCCGCTCCTACGCGCCGCGTGCCGAAGCGGCGGGCTGCTCGCTGATCGATGTGACCGGAGCACTGGATGCGCAACGTGCGCCGAGCGCGGTACCCGAGGCCAACGGTCCGGCGGTGGAGGCGCTGAGCCTGCCCGTGCAGCTGAGCAGTCCGTCGCCGGTCGCCGTCGCGCTGGCGGTCGTGCTGGCGCCGCTGCGGCAACGGGTCGAGCTGCAGCGGCTTACCGTCACCGCCTGTCTGGCGGTTTCCAGCCGCGGCCGCGAAGGCGTCGGCGAACTGGCCAGGCAGACCGCGGAACTGCTGAATCTGCGTCCGCTGGAACCGCGCCTGTTCGACCGGCAGATCGCCTTCAACCTGTTGGCGCAGGTGGAAGCCTGCGACGCCGAAGGGCATGGCGCACTGGAGAAACGCCTGGCCGATGAACTCAGGCAGCTACTCGATCTGCCGCGCCTGGCGATCTCCTCGACCTTCGTCCAGGCACCGGTGTTTTTCGGCGATAGCCTCAGCGTCTCGATCATTGGTGAGGAGCCGTTCGACCTGGCCGCAGTGCGTCAAATACTGGGCACTGCGCCGGGTGTGGAGTTGCTGGAAGACGATTATCCGACGGTCACCGGAGACGCGGTGGGGCAGGACGTGGTGTACGTCGGCCGGGTGCGTGGCGGGCTGGATGACCCGCGTGAACTCAATTTGTGGATTGCTTCTGATAATGTACGAAAAGGCGCGGCACTGAATGTGCTGCAACTGGCTGAGTTGTTGATAAAACACTATCTGTAAAAGATACTTACCTTTGAGTTTGAAGAACTATTCTAGGTTTGCTGCTACTGGCTTGGCTGATCGCTGACGGGGACCATCGCAAGATGGAGAGGGCAGCGACTATCTAGTTTCTCCTCGGGCATTCGGGGAGAAGGCGAAAACAAGGGAAAACACTATGGTTCGGGTTCGCAAACTGGTGCTGGCAATCGCAGCCGCTACGTCCCTCACCTCCGGGATGGCGCATGCGCTGGGCTTGGGCGAAGTCACCCTGAAATCCGCGTTGAACCAACCGTTGCAGGCGGAGATCGAGCTCCTCGACATCAAGGGTCTCGAAACCGACGAAGTCCGGCCAAAACTGGCCTCTCCCGAAGATTTCGCCAAGGCGGGCGTCGATCGCCAGTTCTTCCTCACCGATCTCAAGTTCACCCCGGCGCTGAACGCCAACGGCAAGAGCGTGATCCGCGTGACCTCTTCCAAGCCGGTGCGCGAGCCTTACCTCAACTTCATGGTCGAAGTGCTCTGGCCGAGCGGGCGTCTGCTGCGCGAATACCCCCTGTTGCTCGCCCCGCCGCTGTACTCGCCGGAAACCGCTGCCGCCGTCGCCCCGCAACTGCCAGTCGCCACGCCGGCGCCGCG
>DIEE01000061.1:0-6434 GCA_002418465.1 Pseudomonas sp. UBA5782
CGGCCAGTTCGGCGAAGGAGCGCGGGCCTTCGGCCAGGCTGCGCAGGATAGGCCCGAACAGCTCGGCGTCGCCCTGCACCGGGCCGATGCGCGTGTCGAAGCTCAAACCGCCGTCGACCGGCGCTCCCGGCAGCGCGCCCCAGCAGCCGTCGAGCAATGCCTGGCGATGTTCGCCGGCAGCCAGTGCCTGCGGCTGGCGCTGGTAGATGTCGCAGCGCTGCGACTGGTTGCGCGCCATGTCCTTGGCCGTTTCGCGCAGCGCCGGATCGGCGAGGCGGCCGAGCAGCGGCAGCACATGCGCCGGCAAGGATACCGCGTCGATGTTCTCCAGCGGCGTTGCGCTGCCGAGGAAGCGGCAGTCGATGGCGGCGAATTCGCCGATCACCTCGGCCACGTGCAGTGGCGTCCAGTGTTCGCAGAGCAGCTCGTGGGCGAGGAAGGCCAGGTCGTCATCGCCGGTCAGCGCCAGGCGCCGGGCGACGTCCGGGTGCTCGACAAAATAGCCGGCGCCGGCCGCCTGCCACTCGCGCAATGCCGCCAGGCCCTGGCGCAGGCGTTGCGGCACGCTGCCCTCGGCGCTCTGCGCGAACTGCCAGAGGAAACGCTGCGCCGCGGCGAACGCCGACATGCCGGGGTGGCTCATGTAGCCGAGGTAGACCACCCCGCCCGGCTTCAGCGTGCGTTCGATGAAGCGGCGGATGGCCGCTCGGTTTTCCGCCGAGACCCAGGAATAGACGCCGTGCAGCACGATGAAGTCGAAACCCTCCACGTCCGGCTGCTCGGCCAGTTCGGCGAAGCTCGCCTGCACGAAGGCCAGGTTGTCCAGCCCCGCCGCCTTCGCCTGGCGCCGACCGTGGGCGATGTGCGCCGGGTTGAAGTCCACCGCGACGAACTCCCCGGCCGGATTGGCCGCCGCCAGCAGCAGGCTGTTCAGCCCCTGTCCGCAGCCCAGCTCGCAGTAGCGAAAGCCACCGCGCAAGTCCGGCGCGCGCTGGCCCAGTGCGGCGAGCACGGCGCACAGCCAGCTCGGCGAGGTCTGCGCCTGAACGTGGTGGGGGTAAGGCGTATCCGCCAGGTAGCCGTCTTGAAGGTTTAACATGCAGGTATCCGATACGAAAAAACTCCATGGACCCAGACGGTCCATGGAGCTGGCCGGTGGTCAGGCCGGCAGGTGGATCAGAACGACGCGTTGAGCGACACGAACGCCGCGCGGCCCGGCTGGTTGTAGGTGTTGGCCCCCGAACTGCTGGCGTTGCCACCGCGCAGGATCTGCTTGTCGAAGACGTTGTTGATGCCCACCCGCATGGTGTAGTTCTCGGTGAATTCGTAGCCGGCGCTCAGGTCGACCAGGCCGTAGGGATCGACGTCCTGCTGGGCGGACTCGTCGTATTCCTCGGCCGTGCGGTAGTTGAAGGTCGGCGACTCCTGCTTGCCGAAGTAGGTCCCCGCCAGTTGCAGCGAGAGCTTCTCGGTGGCCTGCCAGTCGAACGTGGTGTTGACGGTGTATTCCGGGATCACGCTGAGCGGCTCGCCGGTTTCCTTGTCCTCGGACTCGATCATGTAGGTGACGTTGGTGTTCCAGGTCAGGCTCGGGGTCAGCTCCATGAACAGGTTGCCCTCGACGCCTTCGACGACCGCCTTCTTCGAGTTCTCCCACTGCTGGACGCGGCGGTTGGTGACAACGCCGCCCGAGGTGTACTGGAGGATCGAGATGTACTCGTTGCCGCCGATGATCTTGTTCTTGTAGTCGTTGCGGAAGTAGGTCGCGCTGGTGCGCCAGGTGCCCTTGTCGAAGGCCAGGCCGATTTCCTTGTTGATGCTGGTTTCCGGATCGAGATTCTCGTTGCCGAGCAGGTAGCAGCCGCCGGAGTTGGTTTCGTTGGCGTTGCAGCCGTTGCCCATGCTGTAGAGCAGGTAATTGGGGTTGGACTGGTACAGGTTCGGCGTCTTGTAGGCGCGTGCCACGCCGCCCTTGAGGGTCAGCGCGTCGGTGAGCTTGTGCGAGGCGTTGAGGCTTGGGCTCCAGTTGCTGCCGAACTGGTTGTGATGGTCCAAACGCACGCCGGGGGTCAGCGTGGTCTTCTCGGTCAGCTCGATGTTGTCCTCGACGTACAGCGCATAGCTCTCGGCATTGATCTTCGAGGTGGAACGGTCGAAGCCCTCGAGGCTGGTGCCGCCGTTGCCCGGATCGAAGCTCTGCGCGCGGCTCGAACCCTGGTCGTTGAGGGTTTCGTAGAGGTATTCGCCACCTACGGTGAGCACCTGTTCCAGGCCGCCGAGGCTCAGCGGCAGGCTGACTTCGCTGCTGGCGCGGGTGTTGCGCAGCCGCGAGACGGCGGCCCCGGCACCATTGGTGATGGCCCCTTCCGGCCCGCCGGCGAGACCTTCGTTGAGGCGCCAGTTGCGCGTGTAGTCGTAGGTCAGCGAGGACTTGGTCGAGCCCCAGTCGAATTCGCCCAGGTGGGTCAGATCGAAGTTGTTGCGCTGCATGACGTTGGTTTCGGCGCCATACAAACTTTGGATGAAGGCGACGTCGCTGCCGCCGTTGCTGTTCATCGTGTCGCCGGTATAGATGTTGCCCTGGCGGCTGTAGCCCGAGGACAGCTCGAGGGTGTGCGAATCGTTCAGGCGCCAGCTCAGCAAACCGTTGATGTCCTTGTTGCGCACACCTTCGCGACCGGCCGCAAGCGCACTGTTCTGCGCGTCGGCGTTGATGTCGATGTCGTCGGCGTCGGTCTTGTTCAGGCCGCCGTAGACGCGGAACGTCAGGGCGTCGGTCAACGGGCCGCTGAGGCTGAAGTTGGTGCGCTTGCTGACGCCCTCGGCCTTGTCCTCGGGCATCATCGTGTACAGGTTGAGGCTGCCGCTGAACGCGTCGGTCGGGCGCTTGGTGATGATGTTGACCACCCCGCCCATCGCGCCGGAACCGTAGCGCGCCGCCGCCGGGCCACGCAGGATCTCGATGCGTTCGACTTCCTCGGCCGGCACCCAGTTGGTCTCGCCGCGGGTGTCGCGGTCGCCGTTCCAGCCGTAGCGCACGGCGTTGCGCGAGGTGGTCGGCTTGCCGTCGATGAGGATCAGGGTGTTCTCCGGGCCCATCCCGCGCAGGTCGATCTGGCGGTTGTTGCCGCGTGCGCCGCTGGCGCTGTTGCCGGTCAGGTTGACGCCCGGCTCGCGGCGAATGATGTCCGACAGGTCGTTGCTCGGTGGACGCTTCCTGATGTCTTCCGCGGTGATGATGGACACGCCCGGCGCCTGCTTCAGCTCTTCCTCGGCGGTGCCCACCACGTGCGCGCCCTGCAGCTCCAGCGCATTGTCCGAAGCCGCCTGCGGCGCTTCGCTCTGCAGCGGCGCGGTGCTTTCCTCGTCGCCCGGTTCCTCGGCTTCCTGGGCCTGCAGGGCTCCCGGTGCATAGGCCAGCATGACGGCGGCAGCCAGATGGCTGAGACTGAACTTCGAGTGCATGTGTCGCTCCTGTCGAGGTATGTGCGGCGGCGTCCGTAGGCGCAAATCGATGTTTCAGGCGCAGCCGGACGCGACGCTTGGAATGGACGTGCGACTCGATGAAGAAGAATGAAGGGGACCCGATGTGCGCGTGAGCGGCGCTGGCTGCTCCCCGCAGCCAGGCCCGTGGCACATCAGGCAGATGCCCCTGGCAGACCTGAATGGCGCAAATGATATTTGTTGCTATTTGAGAGTAAAGCTCGTTTACAAACTATACATTTGCCGCGCGCAGCAGCAGGTTCAGACGCAGCCCGCCGGGCACGTTCTGCGCCCACAATCGGCCCTGCTGCGCCTCGATGGCGCTTCGCGCGATGCTCAGGCCCAGGCCGAAGCCGCCATCGCCGGGGCGCGCGCCGTCCAGCCGGGTGAAAGGCAGGAAAATCGTCTCCAGCTGATCCGCACCGACGCCACCGCCCTGGTCCTCCAGCCACAGCTTCCAGTGTCCACCCTGGCGATTACCGCCCAGACGAACGGGAGCGCCCTCGGGGGAATGGCGGATGGCATTGCGCAGCAGGTTTTCCAGCGCCTGGGCCAGGCTGTTGAGGTGGCCGAGCACGCGGCACTCGGCGTCCAGTTCGAACACCAGCCGGTCTGCCGCAAAGCCGCTCTCGAAGCTGGCGTTCTCCGTCAGCAGTTCCCACAGCGGCAGCAGCTCGACCGGCTCCAGCGGCAGATGGGGTCGTTCGGTATCCAGCCAGGCCAGCTCCAGCGTGCCGTCCACCAGGCGTTGCATCGAGCCGATTTCCTGCTCGACGCGCAGGCGCAGTTCGTCCACCCCGCCGTCCTTCTCGCAGGCCACGCGCAGGCGACTGAGCGGCGTGCGCAGCTCANNAGGTCGCGCAACAGCTGGCGTTGCAGCTCCACCGTGCGTTGCAGGCGCTCGGCCATGTGATCGAAGGCGCGGCCCAGCTCACCCAGCTCGTCGCGGCGCTCGGTCACCGGCGGCCCGACCCGCGCGCCGAGGTTGTCCGCATGCAGCGCGTTGGCCTGCTCGCGCAGGCGCACCAGCGGCGAAATCAGCACCCGATAGAGCCCGGCGCAGAAGGCCAGGGCCAGCAGTCCGGGAATCAGGTAGCCGATCACGAACTGCAGCAGCGCGAGGTTCTGCCAGGGCCGGAACTGCGCCGGCAGGCGCATCACCAGGCGCGCATCGACGTTCTGCAAAGGGATTTCCAGGACCGGCAGGATCACCCCGCCGCGCCGGCTCATCGGTCTGTCGATACGCCGCAGGAAGCTCAACTGAGCGCGNNGCGCGATGCTCATCGGCGATCGACTGGCTGCCAAGCGAATGCTGGTGGCTGTCGATCACGTAGATGAAACCCGGATGCTCCCGGCTCAGCCGCGAGATGAAGGCGTCCACGCCTGCCGCACCCTTCTCGCGCCAGGCCCGCTCGGCCTCGTCCGCATAGCCCTGCAAGGTGCGCTGCGCGTCGCTGGAAAGGAAGGAGGTGGCTTCTTCGACGCGACGGACCCACGACGAACTCAGCGAGATCACCAGCAGGCAGAAGGTCACCAGCAGGATCGCCAGCTTCCAGAACAGCGAATGACGTCCCGGCATCTCAGCCAGCCACGCGCTTGAGCAGATAACCCTTGCCCCACACCGACTCCAGCTTGATCCCGGCGTAGCCGATGCGCGCCAGCTTGCGACGGATGTTGCTGACATGCATGTCCAGGCTGCGATCGTGCTGCGAATAGCCGCGATGCAACACCTGCTGATAGAGGAAGGCCTTGCTCAGCACCTCGTCCGGCGCGCGCAGGAAAGTATCCAGCAGGCGGAATTCGGTCGGCGTCAGCCCGGCCCACTGGCCGTCGTGGCAGATGTCGCTGCGCTCCTCGTTCAATTGCGCGGTGTCGACTTCGCTGGCGACCGGCGCCGCGGCGCGCTCGTAGGCGATACGGCGGAAGATCGCCTCGATGCGAACCTGCAATTCGGACAGGCTGAACGGCTTGGGCAGGTAGTCGTCGGCGCCCCGGCTGAAACCGCTGATGCGATCCTGCTCGGCGCCCAGCGCCGACATCAGGATCACCGGCACACGCCGACGCTCGCGCAGGCGTGCCAGCACGTCTAGGCCACCGAGGCCCGGCAGCAGGATATCCAGCAGCACCATGTCGAAATCCTCCTCGCGGGCAAGCGCCAGGCCGGCCTTGCCGTCGCGCTGCAGACTGACCTCGAAGCCGCTACGGGAAAGGTGCTCATGTACGTGGCCGCCGAGGATCGGATCATCCTCAATCAGCAGAATGCGGGGGGAAACGAGACTGATAGACTGCATGGAGACGGCTTGAGATCAAATGAGAACGATTCTACATCGTCGTCGATCGATAGTGCCCAGGGAATCGCGGCGCATTGCACACACCACCGAGCGGGAGCCGATCATCGTGTTGACGGATTTGGGGATAAAGGGACGTGTCCTGCTGCTGACCCTGTTGCCCACCAGCCTGCTGGCGCTGGTGCTGGGTGGCTATTTCACCTGGATGCAGCTCTCCGACCTGCAGTCCCAACTGCTCCAGCGCGGGCAGATGATCGCCGAGCAACTGGCGCCGCTGTCCGCCGCCTCGCTGGCGCGGCGCGACGGCGCGCAACTGGAGCGCATCGCCGACGATGCCCTGGAAAACCCCGACGTGCGTGCGGTGAGCTTTCTAGGCGCCGACCGCGCCCGCCTGGCGCACGCCGGGCCGGGCATGCTCAACCTGATGCCCGACGGCGACGGCAGTCGCCTGTCGCTGAACAGCGGCAACGACGCCACGCGCTTCCTGCTGCCGGTGTTCAACCGCCACCGCGCGCTGAGCGGCGACACCGATGACGGCGAGGACGAGCGCCTGCTCGGCTGGGTCGAGGTCGAGCTGTCGCACCAGGGCACCCTGCTGCGCGGCTATCGCAGCCTGCTCGCCAGCCTGCTGCTGATCGCCACCGGGCTTGGCGTGACCGCGCT
>DIEE01000061.1:6513-6763 GCA_002418465.1 Pseudomonas sp. UBA5782
TCAAGGAAGGCCACCTGGAAACCCGCCTGCCGCCGCTTCGCAGCCGCGAGCTGGACCAGGTCGCCGAGGGCATCAACAGCATGGCGCAGTCGCTGCAGGCGGCCCGCGAGGAACTCCAGCACAGCGTCGACCAGGCCACCGAGGACGTACGCCAGAACCTGGAAACCATCGAGATCCAGAACATCGAACTGGACCTGGCGCGCAAGGAGGCAATCGAGGCCAGCCGCATCAAGTCCGAATTCCTCGCCAA
>DIEE01000017.1 GCA_002418465.1 Pseudomonas sp. UBA5782
GCTGGGGCGCTGCGCACGGGCGCGACGCCGTTGAGAAATTCAGGCCATGCTCGGCTCGCCGAGGTTCGACTGCGCGCTGCTCAGCGAGTGCATTGTCGCGGCGGCAACCGCCTCGGCCGCTGCGCGCCAGGCCGGCGCGTGGATCAGCTCGGGACTCAACTCGTCGAGCGTGCTGCAACCGAGCAGGCCGAGGGTGCGGTCGACCTCGCTGCGCAGTATCTGGATCGCGTGGCTGGCACCCTGCCCCTTCCCCGCCGCCAGACCATAGAGCGCGGCCCGGCCGAGCAGTACGCCGTCGGCGCCGAGCAGCAGGGCCTTGACGATATCGCTGCCACGACGGAAGCCGCCATCGAGAAACACCGACATCCTCCCACGCGCCAGGCGCGCCACCTCGGCCAATGTCTCCATCGCCGAAACCGAGCCGTCGAGCTGGCGCCCGCCGTGGTTGGACAGCACCACGCCATCGACGCCGTAGCCCAGGGCGATCTCGGCATCCGCCGGATGGATCATGCCCTTGATGATCAGCTTGCCCTTCCAGATGTCCCGCAGCCAGGCGATGTCGTCCCAGTTCAGGCTCGGGTCGAGTTCGGCGGCCAGCGCGCTGGCGGCGCCCTTCACCGAATCCTTGCCGGGCGGCAGCAGGTCGCCGAGGTTGGCGAAACGCGGCACGCCGTTCGGCACCAGCACGTCCCACACCCAGCCGGGATGCCGCGCCACGTCCAGCGTGTTGCGCAGGTCCAGCTGCAACGGCCGCACGTAGTTGCGCCGGTCCCACTCGCGGTTGCCGAAGATCGCGCTGTCGACGGTAACGACGATGGCTTCCAGCTCCAGCCGGCGCACGCGCTCCACCAGCTTCGCCACGTGGTCGCGGGTGCGGTAGAGGTAGATCTGCATCCAGGCGCGGATGCCGTCGATGGCGGCGATGTCCTCTATCGAAGATGTCGAGGCGTTGCTCAATACGAAGGGAATGCCGGCCCGCGCCGCCGCCTCGGCAAGGCACAGGTCGCCGCCTGCGGTGAGCAACCCGTTGAAACCGGTAGGGCCGACCATGAACGGCAGCGCCGACGGCTTGCCGAAGAAGTCCCGCCGCAGGTCGCGCGTGCCGACATTGCGCAGCGAGCGCGGCTGCAGGGTGATGCTCTCGAAGATCGCGCGGTTGCGCTGGAGGGTGAACTCGTCGTCGGAGCCGCCCTCGACGTACTCGAAGGAGAAGTTCGGCAGGCGTCGGCGCGCCAGCTCGCGCAGCTCGTCGATGCTCTGTGCGCGGCGGAAGTCTCGTCCGGGATAGAGCCGTCTCTTCATCGGGTTCTCGAAAACGGAAAAAAGGCCGACGCGGACGCCCGCTGGACGCCCGTGCCGCGGTGCATCAGGTGATGGCGCCGATCTGCCAGGGCACGAATTCGTTCTGCCCGTAGCCATGCTGCTCGGACTTGCTGCGCTCGCCCGAGGCGATACGCAGCATCAGCGCGAAGATGTGCGCGCCGCGCTCCTCGATGGTCGTGGAGCCATCGGCGATGCCGCCGCAGTTCACGTCCATGTCCTCTTCCTGGTGCTCGAACAGGCGGTTGTTGGTGGCCAGCTTGATCGACGGCGACGGTGCGCAGCCGTAGGCCGAACCGCGCCCGGTGGTGAAGGCGATCAGGTTGGCGCCGCCGGCGACCTGGCCGGTGGCCGAGATCGGGTCGTAGCCGGGGGTATCCATGAACACCAGGCCGTGGGCGGTGACCGCCTCGGCGTATTCGTAGACGTCGACCAGGTTGGTCGAGCCGGCCTTGGCCACCGCGCCGAGGGATTTCTCCAGGATGGTGGTCAGCCCGCCCGCCTTGTTGCCGGCGGAGGGGTTGTTGTTCAGCTCGGCGTTCATCCGCGTGCAGTACTCCTCCCACCAGTGGATGCGCTTGATCAGCTTCTCGCCCACTTCACGGCTCACCGCGCGGCGCGTCAGCAGGTGCTCGGCACCATAGACTTCCGGGGTTTCCGAGAGGATCGCGGTGCCGCCGGCAGCGACCAGGCGGTCCACCGCGTTACCCAGTGCCGGGTTGGCGGTGATGCCCGAGTAGCCGTCCGAACCGCCGCACTGCAGACCGACGATCAGGTGCTTGGCGCTGACCGGCTCCCGCTCGACCTGGTTGGCCTCGGCGAGCAGCGATTTGACCTGGGCGATGCCGCTGGCGATGGTCTTCGAGGTGCCGCCGGTACCCTGGATGGTGAAGGTGCGCAGCTGGTTGCTGGCCTCCAGGCCGCGGGCCTTGAGCAGGTCCTCGATCTGGTTGGTTTCGCAACCCAGGCCGATCATCAGCACGGCGTGGAAATTCGCGTGGATGGCGTAGCCGCCGAGGGTGCGCTGCAGCATCGCCAGCGCCTCGCCGCCCGGATCGACCGCGCAGCCGACGCCGTGGGTCAGTGCGACCACGCCGTCGACGTTGGGGAACGCGGCCAGCGCCTCGGGATGGATGTCGCGGCGGAAGTAGTCGGCGATCGCCCGCGCCACGGTGGCCGAGCAGTTCACCGAGGTGAGGATGCCGATGTAGTTGCGCGTGGCGACGCGGCCGTCGGCACGGACGATGCCCTGGAAGGTCGCTTCGCTCTGCGCAGTCGGCTTGGCATCGACGCCGAAGGCGTAGTCGCGGGAGAAATCACCCATCTCGACGTTGTGTACGTGAACGTGCTCGCCGGCTTCGATGGCTTGCGAGGCGAAGCCGATGATCTGCCCGTAGCGGCGCAGCGGCTCACCCTTGTCGATGTGCCGGGTGGCGACCTTGTGCCCGGCCGGAATGGCCTGGCGCACTGTGACGTTTTCCTGCGCCAGGTGCAGGCCTTCGGTGAGCGGCTGGCGCGCGACCAGCACGTCGTCCAGCGGATTGAGGCGGATCACGGCGGCAGCGATGTCCTGCGCGGCGCCCGCTTTCATTATCAGTTCCATCACGGTACCTCTCGTGGTTCTGGCGGAGCGGCCTCAGGCGTGGCCGCGCTCGCGGTAATCGATCATGCCGGAGAACAGCACCAGGCCCATGGCCATGGCGACGAAGAAGATCAGCGCCATGAAATAGGAGCCGGTGAACTGCACGATCAGGCCGATCAGGATCGGCACCAGCACGCCGGACATGTTGCCCCAGAAGTTCATCCCGCCGCCGAGCACGCCGGAGCGCGACTTGCCGCCGAGGATCGCCGGCAGGCACCAGTACATGCCGCACCAGCGGATGAAGAACAGCGCGACGCAGAGCAGCGCGATCACCGCCACCACGTTCGGCGTGTAGGCCACGGCGAGAATGCACAGCGCGGCGACCAGGGCCGAGCCGCTGAACATGCTGCGCATCACCAGGTTCGGAGCGCCGCCGGCGGATTTCCATTTGTCGGCGATGGAGCCGCCGACGATCTCGCCGACGAAGCCGCACATGAAGATCAGGAAGGTCGCGCCACCCATGGACTTGATGTCCAGGCCGTGGGTCTGGTGCAGATAGCTCGGCATCCAGGTCATCAGGCCGTAGAACACGCTGTTGTAGCAGGCGTAGCCGGCGAACATGGCGAGTACCGAACGGCTGGTGATCAGCTCGCGCATCTTCGGCTTGGGACCGGTGGCGGAGGCGACCAGGTTGCCCTTCTGGATGTGTTCCAGCTCGGCGGCGTTGACCTTCGGATGCTCGGACGGGTGGTTGCGGATGTACCACCAGGCCCAGATGCCGACGACGATGGTGCCGACCCCGGCGATGACGAAGGCGGTGCGCCAGGAGCCGAACCAGGCGATCAGCGCGGTGGTGATGATCGCGCCCAGCGCGGTGCCCAGCGGCGCTCCGCCGTCCACCAGCACGGCGCCCCGGCCGCGCTCGTTGGCGGTCAGCCAGTTGCCGTTGAGCTTGGCGCCAGCCGGCATGATCGGCGACTCGGCGACGCCCAGGCCGATGCGCGTCAGCATCAGCGTGACCCAGCCGGTGGACAGCGCGCCGACCGCCTGGAAGGCGCCCCAGCCGACCGTGGCCAGACCGACGATGCCGCGTGCGTTGAAGCGATCCAGCAACATGCCGCTGGGAATCTGCATCAGTGCGTAGGACCAGAAGAAGGCGCTGAGCATCAGGCCTTCGAGGGCCGGCGTCATCTGGAACTCGGCGGAAATCAGCGGCATCGCCACCGACAGCGAAGCGCGGTCGATGTAGTTGATCGCCGCGAGCAACAGCAACAGCAGGAATATCCGCCAGCGAAAGGTGGTCGGGCGGTTGGCGAGGGCCGACGGCCGTGCCGCGGCGGGAAGAGACTTGCTGACGGAGTTATTA
>DIEE01000026.1 GCA_002418465.1 Pseudomonas sp. UBA5782
AGCCTGGTCGCCGCGCCGGACGGGCGCCTGGCGCTGTGCGATCGCGGCCATCCGGCGATGGCCACCGCTGGCCTCGGCGACGTGCTCGCAGGGCTGATCGGTGCGCTGTATGCGCAGGGCTTGCCGGCGTTCGAGGCGGCGTGTCTGGGCGTCTGGCTGCATGCGGCGTCGGGCGAGCAGCTCGGCACGCAAGGGCGGGGCCTGGCTGCCAGTGACGTGATTCCGGTCATTCGCGTTCTTCTCGAGGAGCAATCGCCGTGCGTGAAGTGACCTTGTTCGCCGCCGACGAAGAGGCGATGTACGCCCTCGGCGCGCGCCTGGCCGCGGTCAGCGAAGGTCGCGGGGTGATCTACCTGCACGGCGACCTGGGCGCCGGCAAGACCACGCTGTCGCGCGGGATCATTCGCGGGCTGGGCCACGCCGGTGCGGTGAAGAGCCCGACCTTTACCCTGGTCGAGCCCTACGAGCTGGGCGAAAAGCGGATTTTCCACTTCGACCTTTATCGCTTGAGTGATCCCGAAGAGCTTGAATTCCTTGGCATTCGTGATTACTTCGCGGACGATGCACTTTGTCTGGTCGAATGGCCGCAGCGAGGCTGCGGCATTTTGCCAAGGGCGGACCTGGACATTACCATTAGCTCCCAGGACGGGGGCCGCTCGTTGCGCTTGCTGTCGCAGGGCGCACGTGGAAATGCCTGGTGCGCGACCCTGGCTGGGGAAGTATGAACAAAAGAAAGGGGATATCCATGCGCATGCGCGCGCTGTTCGCGGGAATCGGAGTGCTGCTGATCGTCTTGGCTGGCGAAGTGCTGGCGGCCTCGGATGTGCGCAGCGTCCGTCTCTGGCGTGCGCCGGACAACACCCGCCTGGTCTTCGACCTCAGCGGGCCGGTACAGCACAGCGTGTTCACCCTCAGCGCGCCCGACCGCATCGTCGTCGACATCAGCGGCGCGCAGATGACCACCTCGCTGGACAAGCTGGCCCTCGCCAACACGCCGATCAAGGGCGTGCGCGCCGCGCAGCGTTCGCCCACCGAGCTGCGCCTGGTCATCGACCTGTCCGCGCCGGTCACACCGAAGAGCTTCACCCTGCCGCCCAACCAGCAGTACGGTGACCGCCTGGTGGTCGACCTCTATGACGAAGGCGCCTCCACCACCCCGGACCTGCCGCCGACCACCATCGCCAGCGAGCCGGTGGCGCCGGTCACGCCGACCAAACCGAACGCCAAGCTGCCGCCGGTACCGGGCGGCAAGCGCGACATCATCATCGCCATCGATGCCGGTCACGGCGGCGACGATCCCGGCGCCAGTGGCCCGAAAGGCGTGCACGAGAAGGACGTGGTGCTGGAGATCGCCAAGGAGCTGCAGCGCCAGATCAACGGCGAAAAAGGCTACCGCGCCGAGCTGACCCGCACCGGCGACTACTTCATACCGCTGCGCAAGCGCACCGAGATCGCCCGCAAGCAGGGCGCCGACCTGTTCGTCTCCATCCATGCCGACGCGGCGCCGAAATCGGCCGCCTTCGGTGCCTCGGTGTTCGCCCTGTCCGACCGCGGCGCCACCTCGGAAACCGCGCGCTGGCTGGCTGACACGGAAAACCGTTCGGACCTGATCGGCGGTGCCGGCAGCGTCGCGCTGGACGACAAGGACCGCATGCTCGCCGGCGTGCTGCTCGACCTGTCGATGACCGCTTCGCTGTCCTCCAGCCTCAATGTCGGGCAGAAGGTGCTGAGCAACATGGGGCGCATCACCCCGCTGCACAAACGCCGCGTCGAGCAGGCCGGGTTCATGGTGCTGAAGTCGCCGGACATCCCGTCGATCCTGGTCGAAACCGGCTTCATCTCGAATCCCAACGAGGCCAACAAGCTGCAGTCGCGCAGCCACCAGCAGGCGCTGGCGCGTTCGATCCATTCCGGCGTGCGGCAGTTCTTCCAGCAGAATCCGCCGCCGGGCACCTACATCGCCTGGCAGCGCGACTCCGGCAAGATCGCCGTCGGCCCGCGCGAACACGTGGTCAGTTCCGGTGAAAGCCTGGCGCTGATCGCCCAGCGCTACGACATCGCGCTGAGTGCGCTGCGCAGCGCCAACGACCTGAAGAGCGACGCCATCAAGGTCGGCCAGACCCTGCAGATTCCCGCCACCACCCTGGCCTCGCAGCAATGAGCCAGGCCCGGCGCATCCAGCTGCTCAGCCCGCGGCTGGCGAACCAGATCGCCGCCGGCGAAGTCGTCGAGCGGCCGGCTTCGGTGATCAAGGAACTGCTGGAGAACAGCCTCGACGCCGGTGCGCGGCGCATCGACGTGGACGTCGAGCAGGGCGGCATCAAGCTGCTGCGCGTGCGCGACGACGGCGGCGGCATTCCGGCCGACGACCTGCCGCTGGCCCTGGCGCGTCACGCCACCAGCAAGATCCGTGAACTCGAAGACCTGGAACGGGTGCTCAGCCTGGGCTTCCGGGGCGAGGCCCTGGCCTCGATCAGTTCGGTGGCGCGGCTGACCATGACCTCGCGCACCGCCGACGCCGAGCAGGCCTGGCAGGTGGAAACCGAGGGTCGCGACATGGACGCGCTGGTGCAGCCCGCCGCGCATCCGGTGGGCACCTCGGTGGAAGTGCGCGATCTGTTCTTCAATACCCCGGCGCGGCGCAAGTTCCTGCGCGCCGAGAAGACCGAATTCGATCACCTGCAGGAAGTCATCAAGCGCCTGGCGCTGGCGCGTTTCGACGTCGCCTTCCACCTGCGCCACAACGGCAAGACCGTCTTCGCCCTGCACGAGGCTCCGGACGAAATCACCCGCGCGCGGCGCGTCGCCTCGGTCTGTGGGCCGGCGTTCCTCGAGCAGGCGCTGCCGATCGAGGTCGAACGCAACGGCCTGCACCTCTGGGGTTGGGTCGGCCTGCCGACGTTCTCGCGCAGCCAGGCGGACCTGCAGTACTTCTACGTCAACGGCCGCATGGTGCGCGACAAGCTGGTCGCCCACGCGGTGCGCCAGGCCTATCGCGATGTGCTGTTCAACGGCCGGCATCCGACCTTCGTGCTGTTCCTTGAGGTCGATCCGGCGGTGGTCGACGTCAACGTGCATCCGACCAAGCATGAAGTGCGTTTCCGCGACGGCCGTATGGTCCATGACTTTCTCTACGGCACGCTGCATCGCGCACTCGGCGACGTGCGCCCGGAAGACCAGTTGGCCAGCCCCGCTTCCCCGGCGATGCCGGCACCGACCGGGCCGCAGGCGGGCGAGTTCGGCCCGCAGGGCGAGATGAGTCTGGCCGCCAGCGTGCTGGAGCGCAGCGCCGCCGATCCGGCCTGGCGTTCTCCGGCGGGCAGCGGCTACAGCGGTGGCTACCAGGCGCCGCGCGGAGATTCGCCGTTGCCGGTCGCCGAAGCGCAGGGCGCCTATCGCGAGNNCCGCCGCTGGGCTACGCCATCGCCCAGCTCAAGGGCATCTACATCCTCGCCGAGAACGCCCAGGGGCTGGTGGTGGTGGACATGCACGCCGCGCACGAGCGGATCACCTACGAGCGCCTTAAAACCGCAATGGCCAGCGAAGGCCTGCGCGGCCAGCCGCTGCTGGTGCCGGAAAGCATCGCGGTGAGCCAGCGCGAAGCCGACTGCGCCGAAGAACATGAAACCTGGTTCCAGCGCCTGGGCTTCGAGCTGCAGCGTTTCGGCCCGGAAAGCCTGGCGATCCGCCAGATTCCGGTGCTGCTCAAGCAGGCCGAGTCGTCGCAGTTGGTGCGCGACGTGCTCGCCGATCTGCTGGAATACGGCAGCAGCGATCGCATCCAGGCGCACCTCAACGAATTGCTCGGCACCATGGCCTGCCACGGCGCGATCCGCGCCAATCGCCGCCTGACCCTGCCCGAGATGAACGGCTTGCTGCGCGACATGGAGCACACCGAGCGCAGCGGCCAGTGCAACCACGGCCGGCCGACCTGGACCCAGATGGGCATGGACGACCTCGACAAGCTGTTCCTGCGCGGCCGCTGAGCTGCCGACCATGCCTGCCGAGCCCGCCATGTCCGCCTTGCCGCCCGCCATCTTCCTCATGGGCCCGACCGCTTCGGGCAAGACCGATCTTGCGCTGGAGCTCGCCCGCGTTCTGCCTTGCGAGCTGATCAGCGTGGATTCCGCGCTGGTCTACCGCGGCATGGACATCGGCACCGCCAAGCCGTCGAAGGAATTGCTGGCCGCATTCCCCCATCGCCTGATCGACATTCGCGACCCCGCCGAGGCCTACTCTGCCGCCGAGTTTCGCGCCGACGCGCTGGCGGCGATGGCCGAGATCAGCGCTCGCGGCAGGATTCCGCTGCTGGTGGGCGGCACCATGCTTTATTACAGGGCGTTGCTCGATGGCCTGGCCGACATGCCTGGCGCCGACGCCGCTATCCGCGCCGAGCTCGAGGCTCGCGCCGCCAGCGAGGGGCTGGAAGCGCTGCACCGGCAACTGGCCGAGGTCGACCCGGTGTCCGCTGCGCGCATTCACCGCAACGATCCGCAGCGGGTGGTGCGTGCGCTGGAGGTTTACCTGGCGAGCGGCGCGAGCATGACCGAGCATCGCCAGCGCCAGGCTGCGCAAAATCCCGTTCTAGACGCGTCGGGCCGTGCACAATTACCTTATACTGTGGCGCATCTGGCGATTGCCCCCGCTCAGCGGCAGGTGCTGCACGAGCGCATCGCCCGGCGTTTTCACGGCATGCTGGAACAGGGTTTTGTCGAAGAGGTCGAAGTTCTGCATCGACGAGGTGACTTGCACGCCGGGTTGCCGTCTATACGAGCGGTGGGTTATCGCCAGGCATGGGAATATCTGGACGGCGAACTGACCCGCGATGAGATGACCGAGCGCGGCATCATCGCGACGCGTCAGTTGGCCAAACGACAGTTCACCTGGTTGCGTAGCTGGGCCGATTTACGCTGGATGGACAGTCTGGCCCGGGACAATCTTTCGCAAGCCTTGAAATACCTGGAGTCGGTCTCCATATTGGCCTGAGTCCTGCGAATGCCGACTATCCTTGGGGTGGGGTGGCACCAGCCATTGTTCGAATTACTAAAAACTATTGATCCTTAAAGGAGTGCGGCACATGTCAAAAGGGCATTCGCTACAAGACCCTTACTTGAACATCTTACGGAAGGAACGCGTTCCGGTTTCCATCTACCTGGTCAACGGCATCAAGCTGCAGGGCCAGATCGAATCCTTCGATCAGTTCGTGATTCTGCTGAAGAACACGGTCAGCCAAATGGTCTACAAGCACGCGATTTCCACCGTCGTGCCTAGCCGTCCGGTTCGGCTGCCTAGCGCCAGTGAGTCGGAGCAGGCCGAAGCGGGCAACGCCTGATAGGGGGCTGCCTTGTTCTTCGAGCGCCCCGGAGGCGGTGAGCGGGCCATTCTGGTTCACCTGGATGGTCAGGACCCGGAAGCGCGTGAGGATCCCCAGGAATTCCAGGAACTTGCCCGTTCGGCGGGCGCGGAGACTGTGGCTTTCGTCAGCGTCCCGCGCCATCAGCCTACGGCCAAGTACCTGATCGGCAGTGGCAAGGTCAGCGAATTGCATGACCGGGTCAGGGCCGAGCAGGTGGAGCTGGTGATCTTCAACCACACCCTTACGCCCAGCCAGGAGCGCAACCTCGAGCGCGCCTTCGAGTGTCGCGTGCTCGATCGTACCGGGTTGATCCTCGATATCTTCGCCCAGCGCGCGCGTACCCACGAGGGCAAGCTGCAGGTGGAACTCGCCCAGCTTGAGCACATGAGTACGCGACTGGTTCGTGGCTGGACTCACCTCGAGCGGCAGAAGGGCGGTATCGGCTTGCGCGGTCCGGGTGAGACCCAGCTGGAAACCGACCGCCGCCTGTTGCGCGTGCGCATCCGCCAGATCAAGCAGCGCCTGGACAAGGTGCGCAGCCAGCGCGAGCAGGCTCGTCGCGGGCGCACGCGGGCGAACATCCCCACCGTCTCCCTGGTCGGCTACACCAACGCTGGCAAGTCGACGCTGTTCAATGCGTTGACCGCCTCCGATGTCTACGCCGCCGACCAGCTGTTCGCCACCCTCGACCCGACCCTGCGACGGCTCGAACTGGACGACCTCGGGCCGGTGGTGCTGGCCGATACCGTGGGTTTCATTCGTCACCTGCCGCACAAACTGGTGGAAGCCTTCCGGGCGACGCTGGAGGAGTCGAGCAACTCCGACCTCCTGCTGCACGTCATCGATGCCCACGAACCCGAGCGCGATGCGCAGATCGAGCAGGTGGTCGCCGTTCTCGACGAGATCGGCGCGCGCGAGTTGCCGATGCTCGAGGTATGCAACAAGCTCGACCTGCTCGAGGGCATTGAACCTCAGATTCAGCGCGATGCCGAAGGGAAGCCCCAGCGTGTCTGGGTTTCAGCGCGCGATGGTCTCGGGCTTGGGTTGGTCAGACAGGCTATCGCGGAATTGCTGGGTGACGACCTGTTCGTCGGCACCCTGTGCCTGCCGCAGCAGTTGGCGCGTTTGCGTGCCCAGTTCTTCGAGCTGGGTGCGGTTCAAAGCGAGGGTCATGACGAGCAGGGCGGAAGTCTTCTCGCGGTGCGCCTGCCGCGTGCCGAGCTGAACCGTCTGGTGAGTCGTGCCGGCATGCAGCCGGTGGAATTCATCGAGCAACACACTTTGCAATAAACCCTGGAGGGGTGGCTTTGCCGTTCTTCACAGGCATTGGTTAGCATGGCGGGCGCACAACGGTGCGTCTTTGCTTTATCAGATGGAGAGCGCTATGGCTTGGAATGAGCCGGGTGGCAATTCGAACAATCAAGACCCCTGGGGCAACAAGCGCCGGGGCGGAGACCGCAAGGGTCCGCCGGATCTCGACGAAGCCTTCCGCAAACTGCAGAACAGCCTCAACGGCATGTTCGGCGGCAAGAAACGCAGCGGCGGAGGGGGCGACTCTTCCGGCGGTGATTCCGGCAGCGGCAAGGGCATGGGCTTCGGCATGATCGCCGTGTTCGTTGCCGTGCTCGCGGCGATCTGGCTGTACAGCGCGATCTACGTCGTCGACGAGCAGGAGCAGGCCGTGGTGCTGCGCTTCGGCAAGTACTACGAGACCGTCGGGCCGGGTCTGAACATCTACTTCCCGCCGTTCGATCGCAAGTTCCAGGAGAACGTGACCCGCGAGCGGGCGTACTCCAAGCAGGGCCAGATGCTCACCGAGGACGAGAATATCGTCGAGGTGCCGCTGACCGTGCAGTACAAGATCACCAACCTGCAGGACTTCGTGCTCAACGTCGACCAGCCGGAAATCAGCCTGCAGCACGCCACCGACAGCGCCCTGCGCCATGTCGTCGGCTCGACCGCGATGGACCAGGTGCTCACCGAAGGCCGCGAGCTGATGGCCAGCGAGATTCGCGAGCGTCTGCAGCGCTTCCTCGACACCTACAAGGTCGGCATCACCGTTACCCAGGTCAACGTGCAGAGTGCGGCGGCGCCGCGTGAAGTGCAGGAAGCCTTCGATGACGTGATCCGCGCCCGTGAAGACGAGCAACGTGAGAAGAACCAGGCCGAAGCCTACGCCAACGGTGTGATTCCGGAAGCCCGCGGCCAGGCCCAGCGCCTGCTCGAGGAAGCCAACGGCTATCGTGACGAAGTGGTGGCGCGCGCCCAGGGTGAGGCGCAGCGCTTCACCAAGCTGGTCGCCGAGTACCGCAAGGCGCCGGAGGTCACGCGTGAGCGTCTGTATCTGGACACCATGCAGGAAGTCTTCAGCAACACCAGCAAGGTGCTGGTGACGGGCGAGAAGGGGCAGAACAACCTGCTCTATCTGCCGCTGGACAAGATGATGGAGAAGCAACGCAGCGGTTCCGCCGCCGCAGGCACCTCGGGTTCCAATGCCGGCCAGGCCGATGTGCCCGCCAGCATCGATCTGGGGCAGCGTGACCTGCGTTCGAGGGAGACTCGTTGATGAACAATAAATCACTGATCGCCCTGATTTTCGGCGTGATCGTCGTGGTCGTCGCCTGGAACAGCCTGTACATCGTTTCGCAGACCGAGAAGGCGGTATTGCTGCAGTTCGGTCGCGTGGTCGAGGCCGACCTGCAACCCGGCCTGCACGCGAAGATTCCGCTGGTGAACAAGGTCCGCAAGTTCGACGCACGCCTGCTGACGCTGGATTCGTCCACCTCGCGCTTCCTCACGCTGGAGAAGAAGGCGGTGATGGTCGACGCCTACGCCAAGTGGCGCGTTGCCGATGCCGAGCGCTTCTACACCGCTACCTCGGGCCTCAAGCAGATCGCCGACGAGCGCCTGTCGCGCCGCCTGGAGTCCGGCCTGCGCGACCAGTTCGGCAAGCGCACCCTGCACGAAGTGGTGTCCGGCGAGCGTGATGCGCTGATGGCGGATATCACCGGCTCGTTGGATCGCATGGCGCGCAAGGAGCTGGGCATCGAGGTGCTGGACGTGCGGGTCAAGGCCATCGACCTGCCGCGCGAAGTAAACCGCAGCGTGTTCGAGCGGATGAGCACCGAGCGTGAGCGTGAAGCGCGCGAGCACCGCGCCAAGGGCCGCGAACTGGCCGAAGGTATCCGCGCCGACGCCGATCGCCAGCAGCGCGTGCTGCTGGCCGAAGCCTATCGCGAAGCGGAAGAGACCCGCGGTGACGGCGACGCCAAGGCCTCGGCGATCTACTCCGAAGCGTACGGCCAGGATCAGGAGTTCTACGGTTTCTACCGCAGCCTGCGTGCCTACCGTGAGAGCTTCGCGAGCAAGAGCGACGTGCTGGTCCTCGACCCGAGCAGCGACTTCTTCCGCTACATGGAAAAGTCCAAGCCGTGATCCCATCCGGCGGGCGCCAGTCGCCCGCCGGGTGATCCTCGGGGAAAACGTGTTATCATGAGTCAGCCGGGAAAATCCCGGCTTTTTTGCGTCTGCAGCGGACACATGTCAGTCAAGCGACAGCCTGGATCGTCCACCATGGGGCGAATCCGAGCGTGTTTTTCTGTCCCGCGCCAGGCCGATGCGCAGCGGCGATGCCTCGTCATTTCCGCGGTTCGCGTCCCGTCGGGTCGGCCAGCGTTTGCTGGTGAGCGCCCATCTTAATTCGCTCCACTGTAGGCTGCCGCCCGGTTGAACAAGGGGAAAGGCGAAATGGCAACGGTAGACCGCTGGCTGCTGCCAGATGGCATCGAAGAAGTACTGCCGCCGGAAGCGGCGCTCATCGAAACGGCACGTCGTCGGGTGCTGGACCTGTTCCAGTGCTGGGGCTACGAGTTCGTGGTGACGCCACACATCGAATATCTCGACTCGCTGCTCACCGGCGCCGCCCAGGACCTCGATCTGCGGACCTTCAAGGTTACCGATCCGCTTTCCGGTCGCCAGATGGGTTTTCGCGCCGACATCACCCCCCAGGTCGCGCGGATGGATGCGCATAGCCTGCGCCGCGAAGGGCCGAGCCGCCTGTGCTACGCCGGCAGCGTGCTGCATGCCCAGCCGCGTGCGCTGACCACTTCGCGCAGCCCGATCCAGCTGGGTGCCGAGCTTTACGGCGACGCAAGTCCGGCGAGCGACGTGGAAGTCATCAGCCTGATGCTCGACACCCTGGCGCTGGCCGAGGTGCCCGACGTGCATATGGACCTCGGCCACGTCGGTATCTACCGCGGCCTGGCCAGCGCCGCCGGTCTTTCCGGCGAGGCCGAGCAGAGCCTGTTCGATGCGCTGCAGCGCAAGGCGGTCGACGAAGTCGCCGAGCTCACCGCGAAGCTGTCGCCGACGCTGGCGGGCATGCTGCGTTCGCTGGTCGACCTGTGCGGCGGCCGGGAAGTGCTGGATCTGGCCCAGGCCTGCCTTGTCGAGGCGCCGGATGACGTGCACCTGGCGCTGGACGAGTTGATCGCCATCGCCGACAGCCTGAGCCTGCGCTACCCGGAGCTGCCGCTGTATTTCGACCTCGGCGAGCTGCGCGGCTACCACTATCACACCGGCGTGGTGTTCGCCGCCTTCGTTCCGGGGCTCGGCCATTCGATCGCCCAGGGCGGACGCTATGACGACATCGGCGCGGACTTCGGTCGCGCACGGCCGGCCACCGGCTTCTCCACCGACCTGAAGAGCCTGGTCACCCTCGGCGACATGCAGCTGAACGAGCCGCTGGTGGGCATCTGGGCGCCGGACAGCCATGACCTGCCGCTGTGGAAGGCCATCCAGCGCCTGCGCCAGGACGGCCAGCGCGTGGTCCAGGCGTTGCCGGGGCAGGCCGATGCGGCGGCGCGGGAGGCGAGCTGCGATCGCCAACTGCTGCTGCGCGACGGTCGTTGGCAGGTCGTGGCACTGAATTCCTGAGTTTTCCCGCCGGCCGTGCCGGCACCGAGCTTCCGCAAAGAGGACAACTGTTATGGGTAAGAATGTCGTCGTCCTGGGCACCCAATGGGGTGATGAGGGCAAGGGCAAGATCGTCGATCTGCTGACCGATGAAGCGGCCGCCGTAGTGCGTTACCAGGGCGGCCACAACGCCGGCCACACCCTGGTGATCGACGGTGAGAAAACCGTTCTGCACCTGATCCCCTCCGGCATCCTGCGCGAGAACGTGCAGTGCCTGATCGGCAACGGCGTGGTCGTCGCGCCCGACGCGCTGATGCGCGAGATCATCAAGCTCGAGGAAAAGGGCGTGCCGGTTCGCGAGCGCCTGCGTATCAGCCCTTCCTGCACGCTGATCCTGTCCTACCACGTGGCGCTGGATCAGGCCCGCGAAAAGGCCCGCGGCGACGCGAAGATCGGCACCACCGGGCGCGGCATCGGCCCGGCCTATGAAGACAAGGTGGCGCGTCGCGGCCTGCGCATCGGTGACCTGTTCCACCGCGAGCGCTTCGCCGCCAAGCTCGGCGAGCTGCTGGACTTCCACAACTTCGTCCTGCAGCACTACTACAAGGAACCGGCGGTCGACTTCCAGAAGACCCTCGACGAGGCCCTCGGCTACGCCGACGTGCTCAAGCCGATGATCACCGACGTCGCCGCGCGCCTGCACGAGCTACGTCGCGAGAACGCGCACATCATGTTCGAAGGCGCTCAGGGCTCGCTGCTCGACATCGACCACGGTACCTACCCGTTCGTCACCAGCTCCAGCACCACCGCCGGCGGCACCGCCACCGGTTCGGGTTTCGGCCCGCTGTACCTGGACTACATCCTCGGCATCACCAAGGCCTACACCACGCGTGTCGGCTCCGGTCCGTTCCCCACCGAGCTGTTCGACGAAACCGGCGCGTTCCTCGCCAAGCGCGGCCACGAATTCGGTTCGACCACCGGTCGTGCCCGTCGCTGCGGCTGGTTCGATGCAGTGATCCTGCGTCGCGCCATCGAGATCAACAGCATCTCCGGCCTCTGCCTGACCAAGCTCGACGTGCTCGACGGCCTTGAAACCATCCGCGTCTGCGTCGGCTACAAGGACGAGAACGGCGACGTGCTGGTCGATGCGCCGACCGATGCCGACAGCTACATCGGTCTGCAGCCGGTGTACGAGGACATGCCCGGCTGGAGCGAATCCACCGTCGGTGCGAAGAGCCTCGACGAGCTGCCGGCCAACGCCCGCGCCTACATCAAGCGTATCGAGGAGCTGGTCGGCGCGCCGATCGACATCATCTCCACCGGCCCGGATCGCAACGAGACCATCGTCCTCCGCCATCCCTATTCCTGATTTTTTTCCGCACGTCTGAAAGGGCCGCCATAGAGCGGCCCTTTCCGTTTCTGAAGGAAATGTCGCATTGCGCGGCATGCGGCTTGCTGAATCGCTAAACAAATCCTGGTAGTCGCCGTTAACCGGTAACGGTCGTTAAGGAGTTCCCCCGTGTCAGCCATCCTATCTCTGCTGCGAAGCCGTCTATTGCGGCCCGCGTTCATCGCTCTGGGCATCGCGCTGCTGGTGCAGGTGCTGGTGGCCGTTGCCCTGACTCGGGGCACGGTGAGTACCCTGACGGAAAAACTCGCCTCACGCTTGGGCGAGGACACGCAGAAACTGTCCGTCGAGCTGGAACAGGCCGGGCAGGAAGTTTCTTCCGGTCTCAGCGGGCTGTCCGAGCAGACCCGGCAGCGTCTGTCGGCATCCCTCAGCGAGCGCCTCAAGCAGGAGCAGAGCCAGTTGCGCGAGACGCTGGAGGCGAATCTCAAGGACTCCGCCAACGACCTCGCCCAGTTGCTCGCCGCCGTCGCGCCCAAGGCCATGTGGGACAACGATGGCCCGGCGCTGTCCGAATTCGCCCGCCGTGCGCAGCGCAATCCGAACGTGCTGTTCGTGGTCTACGACGATGCCCAGGGCGAGCACCTGACGCGCTACCTGAACCGGCAGAACCCGCTGATCATCGCGCTGCTGGAGAAAGGGACCGGTGAGCGCGCGCTGGACAAGGTGCTCAACGCGGCGGCCAACGATCCTTCGGTGCACATGGTCGAGGCGTCGATAAATCCGAACGGCGTGGAGATCGGCAAGGTGCGTCTCGGCGTGTCCACGGCGTCCATCGAAACGCAGCTGCAGGCCCTCGACCAACGCTTCACCGCCCTGATCGCCAGCGGCGGCCAACTGGTCGGCGAAAGCCTGGCCGGTGCGGCGAAGGACAGCACGGCGGCGCTCACCGCGCGCCTGCAATCGGCCCGCGCGGCGGCGGACAACATGAATGCCGGGACGCGCAAGACCGTCGAAGAGGCGGCCGGCGAACTGCGCTGGCGTATCGGTCTCGGCCTGGTGCTGGTCGGTCTCGGCGTGTTGCTGGTGCTCGCCGTGGTGCTCGGCCGGCGCGTGGTCAACCGCCTGCGCCTGCTGGTGGCGGCGCTCAACGACCTGGCGGCGGGCGAGGGTGACCTGACGCGACGGGTCAAGCTGGACAGCCGCGACGAACTCGGCGAGATGGCTGATGCGGTCAACCGCTTCGTCGACAAGCTGCAGCCGATCATTCGCGAAGCCGGCGATGTCGCCGTGCGTACCGGTGCGGAAATCCAGGCGCTGGCCTCGCGCAGCCTGGCGGCTGAAGCCGCGGCCGGGCGGCAGATGAACGAGGTCGCCGGCAGCCTCGAGGCGCTGGCCAACATGACCGCCGAGGCCCAAGCGGAAAGCCGCACGATGCAGGAGGCGCTGCAGCAGGTCGGCGATATCCGCCGAGCCACCCAGGACAACGAGGCGATCGCCAAGCGCGTCGGCGGCCTGATCGGCGCGCTGGAAGAGCGCGTGCAGAACGGCTCCGAGGTGATCCAGCGCCTGGCGCGGCAGAGCGAGCTGATCGAAGTGGTGCTATCTGTGATTCACGGCATCGCCGAGCAGACCAACCTGCTGGCGCTGAACGCGGCCATCGAGGCGGCGCGCGCCGGCGAGAGCGGGCGTGGTTTCGCGGTGGTCGCCGACGAGGTGCGTGCGCTGGCGAGCAAGACCCAGCAATCGACCGGTGACATCCAGGCCCACATCGGCGCTCTGCAGAAAGGCGCCAAGGAAGCGGTCTCGGCGATTTCCCAGGCCCAGGAGCGCGCCAGCGAGGGTTTGCAGGCGCTGCGCGACAGCGAACGTCTGCAGGAAGAGGTGCAACGCGCCGTGGCTAGTGTGCACGGCGCGGTGCAGGCGGCAGCGCAGGCTGCCGAGCATCAGGCCGAGGGGGCCAACACGGTTCGCGGCAGGGTCGACGTGATCCATGCGGAGGCGCGCCTGTCCGCCGATGCGGTGGCGGAAACCGCGCAGAGCGGTCGGGTGCTTGATGGTCTGGCGGCGCAGTTGAAGGCCAGTCTCGGGCAGTTCAAGGCGTAGTTTTCGCCAGGCAGAAAAAACCGGGCCAGGTGCCCGGTTTTTTATTGCACGCGTTTCGTCGGATTTGTTCTGCCGCAGAAACGAAAAACCGAGCCATTCGGCTCGGTTCGTCTGAAGAGTGGTGCCCAGGAGAAGACTCGAACTTCCACGATGTTGCCATCGCTAGGACCTGAACCTAGTGCGTCTACCAATTCCGCCACCTGGGCACATTGCGACGATCGCTCGCCGACTTCTTTGACAACTTTCATCGGCGAACCGATCGGATATTGCCTTCCGCCTAAACGACAAACCGAGCCTTGCGGCTCGGTTTATCTGAAGAGTGGTGCCCAGGAGAAGACTCGAACTTCCACGGTGTTGCCACCGCTAGGACCTGAACCTAGTGCGTCTACCAATTCCGCCACCTGGGCACTGGATGCGATGATTACTCATCGACTTCCGTGTTACAACGTCTGTGCGACGTTGTGGGCGCGAAATATACGGACGATGTTTTGCCTTGTAAACCCCTGACGGCGAAAAAAATAATTGTCCGCCCAAAGCTGCCAGCCAAGTGGATTTCGCGCTTCAATAGGCATATGACCGAGACAACAGAATCAACAGACAAGGTGACCTTTCCCTGATGGCCGACTGGCAATCCCTCGATCCCGAGGCCGCCCGCGAGGCGGAAAAATACGAAAACCCCATTCCCAGCCGTGAGCTGATTCTCGCTCGCCTCGACGAGCGCGGCTCTCCCGCCAGCCGCGAGCAGCTGGTCGACGAGTTCGGGCTGACCACCGAAGATCAGCTGGAGGCCCTGCGGCGCCGCCTGCGTGCAATGGAGCGCGACGGCCAGCTTATCTATACGCGCCGTGGCACCTATGCCCCGGTGGACAAGCTCGACCTGATCTGCGGCCGCGTCAGCGGTCACCGCGACGGCTTCGGCTTCCTGGTTCCCGACGATGGCAGCGACGACCTGTTTCTCAGCCCGGCGCAGATGCGCCTGGTGTTCGACGGCGATCGCGCCCTGGCACGTGTCGCCGGGCTGGATCGCCGTGGCCGCCGCGAAGGTGCGATCGTCGAGGTGATCTCCCGCGGTCACGAGCGGATCGTCGGCCGTTATTACGAAGAGACCGGTATCGGCTTCGTCATTCCGGATAACCCGAAGATCCAGCAGGAAGTACTGATCAGCCCCGGACGCACCTCCGGTGCGAAGATCGGCCAGTTCGTCGAAGTGGAAATCACCCACTGGCCGACGCCGCGCTTCCAGCCGCAGGGCGACATCGTCGAAGTGGTCGGCAACTACATGGCGCCGGGCATGGAGATCGACGTGGCGCTGCGCAGCTACGACATTCCACATGTCTGGCCGGCCGCTGTCGAGAAGGAAGCCGCGCGCCTGAAGCCGGAAGTCGAGGAGAAGGACAAGGAGAAGCGCGTCGACCTGCGCCATCTGCCGTTCGTCACCATCGACGGCGAAGACGCGCGCGACTTCGACGACGCTGTGTTCTGCGAGAAGAACGGTAGCAACTGGCGGCTGTTCTCCGGCGGCTGGAAGCTCTACGTGGCGATCGCCGACGTGTCGCACTACGTCAAGGTCGGTTCGGCCCTGGATGAAGAAGCCACCAACCGCGGCAACTCGGTGTATTTCCCCGAGCGCGTGGTGCCGATGCTGCCGGAGGAGCTGTCCAACGGCCTCTGCTCGCTGAATCCGCATGTCGATCGCCTGGCCATGGTCTGCGAGATGACCATCTCCAAGACCGGCAAGCTGACCGACTACCAGTTCTACGAAGCGGTGATCCACTCCCACGCGCGGCTGACCTACAACAAGGTCAGCGCCATGCTCGAGCAGCCCAAGAGCAGCGAAGGCAAGGCCCTGCGCAGCGAGTACAGCGAAGTGCTGCCGCACCTCAAGCAGCTCTATTCGCTCTACCAGATCCTCCTCGACGCCCGTCACAGCCGTGGCGCGATCGATTTCGAGACCCAGGAGACGCGGATCATCTTCGGCTCCGGACGCAAGATCGCCGAAATCCGCCCGACCCAGCGCAACGATGCGCACAAGCTGATCGAGGAATGCATGCTCGCGGCCAACGTGGCCACCGCCGAGTTCCTCAAGAAGCACGAGATTCCGGCCCTCTACCGGGTGCACGACGGCCCGCCGCCGGAGCGTCTGGAGAAGCTGCGCGCATTCCTCGGCGAGCTGGGACTGACCCTGCATCGCGGCAAGGAAGGCCCGTCGCCGAAGGATTACCAGGCGCTGCTGCAGACCATCCAGGAACGCCCGGATTTCCACCTGATCCAGACCGTGATGCTGCGCTCGCTGAGCCAGGCGGTGTACAGCGCCGACAACCACGGCCACTTCGGCCTGAACTACGAGGCCTACACGCACTTCACCTCGCCGATCCGTCGCTATCCGGATTTGCTCACCCATCGCGCGATCCGCAGCGTGATCCGCTCCAAGCGCGACACGCCGCACGTCAAGCGTGTCGGCGCGGCGGTGATGCCCAAGGCGCGGATCTATCCGTACGACGAGGCGGCGCTGGAACAGCTTGGCGAACAGTGCTCGTTGACCGAGCGGCGCGCCGACGAGGCGACCCGTGACGTGGTCAACTGGCTCAAGTGCGAGTTCATGAAGGACCGCGTCGGCGAGAGCTTCGCCGGGGTGATCACCGCGGTGACCGGCTTCGGCATCTTCGTCGAGCTGAAGGACATCTACGTCGAAGGCTTGGTGCACGTGACCGCGTTGCCGGGCGATTACTACCACTTCGACGCCGTGCACCACCGCCTGGCGGGCGAGAAGACCGGGCGCAGCTTCCGTCTTGGCGACAGCGTCGAGGTGCGCGTGATGCGCGTTGACCTGGACGAACGCAAGATCGACTTCGAGCTGGCCGAGAAGCAGTTGGAGAAACCCGTCGGGCGCAGGAACCGCACAGGCGACAAGCCTGCCGGCGGTGCCGAGCGCAGCGGCGGTCGCGGCAAGTCGAGCGGCGCAGCGAAGGGCAAGGCCTCGGCCTCCGGCGCGTTGTCCGCGCCGCGGCAAAAGTCGAAGGGCGCCGATGCGGCACCGGCTGCCGGGGGCGACGAAGCCCTCGGCAACACCGATGTGAAGAAGAGTCGTGCCCTCAAGCAGGCGCTGCTGTCGGAGGCGAAGAGCGGCAAGTCGAGCAAGCCTGCCGCGTCGACCGGCCAGCCCGCCGCGGGCAAGCCGACCCGCCATCGCAAGGGGCCGCCCAAGGTCGTCGCGGGGGATGCACCGCGCAAGCGTAAGGCCAAGTCATGAGCGAGCTGGAAAAAGTCTACGGCGTGCACGCCGTAGAGGCTGTGCTGCGCCACCATCCAAAGCGGGTCAAGCAGCTCTGGCTGGCCGAGGGTCGTCAGGATCCGCGCGTGCAGACGCTGGTCGAACTGGCCAAGCAGGCGCGTGTGAGCACCGCCAGCCGTGATCGTCGCGAACTGGACGAGTGGGCCGAAGGCGTGCACCAGGGCGTCGTCGCCGAAGTCAGCCCGAGCCAGGTCTGGGGCGAGAACATGCTCGAGGAGCTGCTCGAGCGCGCCGAGGGGCCGCCGCTGTTGCTGGTGCTGGATGGCGTCACCGACCCGCACAACCTCGGGGCCTGCCTGCGTACCGCGGATGCCGCCGGGGTGCTGGCGGTGATCGTGCCGAAGGACAAGTCCGCTACGCTGAATGCCACCGTGCGCAAGGTCGCCTGCGGCGCCGCCGAGGTGATCCCGCTGGTGGCGGTGACCAATCTGGCGCGCACGCTGGAGAAGCTGCAGCAGCGCGGGCTGTGGATCGTCGGTACTGCCGGCGAGGCCGAGCAGGACATCTATGCGCTCGACATGAGCGGCCCGACGGTGCTGATCATGGGCGCCGAAGGCAAGGGCATGCGGCGCCTGACCCGCGAACACTGCGACTACCTGGCGCGCCTGCCAATGTCCGGCAGCGTTAGCAGCCTCAACGTCTCGGTGGCGACCGGCGTGTGCCTGTTCGAGGCGGTACGCCAGCGTCGCGGCAAACTTGCGGGCTGAGCCGGCCCAAGAACGTTCTGTCCCGTCGCGCGCAACGCGCCCGACGGGCTGCCTCCGGGGGCTGAACCTTTCCCAGCGAATGACTTTCGAAGCGCAGGTGAGGGAAGCCCTGAGGCATATCGGAGGTCATTAATGCAGCGTCCCGATTTCGAGAGCCTGTTCAGGCTCTCGCCCAATGCCTATCTGCTGTTGAGCCCAGAGCTGGTCATCGTCGATGCCAACCAGGCCTACCTGCGCGCAACCGGGCGCAGTCTCGACGAACTGCTCGGCCGGCGCATCGACGAAGCGTTTCCGCCCGACCCGCTGCAGCCGGCCAATACCGCCATCGCCGAGCTGCTGGCCTCGTTCCAGCGTGTGCTCGGCCGCAAGACGCTGGATACCCTGCCGCTGATCCGTTACGCCATCGAGCGCGAGGGCGCCGGCGGCATGCGTTTCGAGGAGCGCTTCTGGAGCGCCACGCACACGCCGATCCTCGATCAGGCTGGCGAGGTGCAGATGATTCTGCAGCACACCGTGGACGTCACCGACCTGCAGGCGATGAAGCAGGCGCTGCACGAGGCGACCAGCGGCGCGCAGCCGCAGGCACAGCGCGAGGAAGGCGTGTTGTCGCGCGCGCGGGCGATGCAGGCCGAGGGCTACCAACTGCGCCAGCTGTTCGAACAGGCGCCGGGGTTCATCTGCTTCCTGCGTAGCGAAGAGCATGTCTTCGAGCTGACCAACCCGGCCTACGAGCGCCTGGTCGGTACACGCGCGCTGCTCGGCAAGCCGGTGCGCGAGGCGCTTCCCGAGCTGGATCGGCAGGGCTTCTACGAACTGCTCGACGAGGTCTATCGCAGCGGCCAGCCGTACATCGGCCGGAAAAGCCGCATTCATCTGCAGCGCCAGCCGGGTCTGCTGGAGGAACTGTACGTCGATTTCATCTACCAGCCGATCACCGAGGCCGATGGCTCGGTGTCCGGGATTTTCGTCCAGGGCAACGACGTCAGCGAGCAGAAGAAGGTCGAGGACGAACTGGCCGGCTATCGCCAGCACCTCGAAGAGCTGGTGGCGGCGCGCACTGCGGAGCTGGAAAAGAGCGAGGCGGAGCGCCGGCAGACCGAGGAAGAACTGCTGCAGGTGCGCAAGCTGGAGGCGATCGGCCAACTGACCGGCGGCGTCGCCCACGACTTCAACAACGTGCTGCAGGTCATCGGCGGTAACCTCCAGCTGCTGCGTCGCTCGCTGGGCGGCGACGCGGTGAACGGGCGCCGTCTGGAGGCGGCGATCACCGGAGTTGAGAAGGGCGCGCGGCTGGCTTCGCAGCTGCTTGCCTTTGCCCGTCGACAGCCGCTGATGCCCAGGGCGCTGGACGTCGGCGAGCTGCTGCTGAACATGAACGAGCTGCTGCAGCGCTCGCTGGGCAATCGCACCCGTATCGAGCTGGAGGTCGATGAGCAGCTCTGGCCGACCTTCGCCGACGTCGGCAACCTGGAGACGGTGCTGCTGAATCTGGTGATCAATGCGCGCGACGCGATGCAGAGCGGCGGCGTCCTGCGCCTGCAAGTGCGCAACGTGACCCTCGACCAGCGTTATGCGGACAGCCACGGCGACGTGCTTAGCGGCGATTACGTGCAGCTCAGCGTGATCGACGAGGGCAGCGGCATGAGCCCGGAGGTACTCGAGCGCGCCTTCGAGCCGTTCTTCACCACCAAGGCCAACCGCGGCGGCAGTGGGCTCGGTCTGAGCATGGTCTACGGCTTCGTCAAGCAGAGCGGTGGCCACATCACCCTGGCCAGCGAGGAGGCCAGTGGCACCGCCGTGGTGATCTACCTGCCGCGCTGCACCGACGGCGCCGCGCCGGCCGATGGCGAAGTGCAGATCGCACTGCCGGCGAGCGAGGCGGCGGCAGTCGCTGCGTCCGCGCCAACCGTCGCCGAGGCGGTGGTCGAGGAAGCGCCGCTGGCGTCGGGCTTGCGCATTCTCTTCGTCGAGGACGATTTCACCCTGCGCATGCTTACTGGCGAGGTGATCGAGGAACTCGGTCATCGGGTGCACGCCTGCGAGTCGGCCGAAGAAGCATTGCAGGTGCTGCAGGGCGAGCGCTTCGACGTGCTGCTCACCGATATCGGCCTGGGCGGCATGTCCGGGCTGGAGTTGTTGCGCGCAGTCGCGCCGCAGCATCCGCAGCTCAAGCTGGTGATCGCCTCTGGCTATCCGGTGGACGCGCAGCAGGAGGGGTTGCCGAGCGCCCAGGTGCTGCTCAAGCCCTACGATCTGCAGCAGGTGCGCGAGCTGCTGGTGGCGCTGGCGAACTAGCCGCTCCGGCGCGCGGGCGGCTGGTTAAATATTCGCCAGTTCGCCTTGCGCGGCCCATCACCCTTCACTAGAATGGCGCCCCTTGCCGAGTTGGCAGGCGTTCGCGCGCCTCTCTCTGGGCAAGGTCAAACGAGAAATTTCACTCCTTGCCTGACCGGTTCTCCCGGCAGGCTACAACCCGTAAGGAGCATTCATGCGTCATTACGAAATCATCTTCCTGGTCCACCCGGATCAGAGCGAGCAGGTCGGCGGCATGGTCGAGCGCTACACCAAGCTCATCGAAGAAGACGGCGGCAAGATCCACCGTCTGGAAGATTGGGGCCGTCGTCAGCTGGCTTATGCCATCAACAACGTGCACAAAGCGCACTACATCATGCTCAACGTAGAGTGCAGCGGCAAAGCCCTGTCCGAGCTGGAAGACAACTTCCGCTACAACGATGCCGTGATCCGTAACCTGGTCATCCGTCGCGACGAAGCCGTTACCGGCCAGTCCGAGATGCTCAAGGCCGAAGAGAACCGCAGCGAGCGCCGTGAGCGCCGCGATCGCGTTGAAAGCCCTGACGGCGCCGATGGCGACGACAGCGACAACGCTGACGAGTAATCACCGGATCTATTGAGGAGCCACTTTCATGGCACGTTTCTTCCGTCGTCGTAAATTCTGCCGTTTCACCGCTGAAGGCGTTAAAGAGATCGATTTCAAGGATCTCAACACCCTGAAAGCCTACGTTTCTGAAACCGGCAAGATCGTTCCTAGCCGTATCACCGGCACCAAGGCCAAGTATCAGCGTCAGCTGGCTACCGCTATCAAGCGCGCTCGCTACCTGGCCCTGCTGCCCTACACCGACAGCCACGGCCGTTGAGACGGGCAGTCGACGCAAGCAAGGGATAGATGAGTAGGCATGCGCGCATTCGCTGATTTCGTCATGCGCGGCCGCATGCAGGCCACCCTGGTGGTGGTCGGGGCCGCGGCTTTGCCGCTGTTGTTCTGGCTGAGTGCAGCCGCGGGCAGTCTGGTACTGCTGCGGCGCGGGTTGAGCGATGCCCTTGGCATCGTCGCCTGGGCACTGTTGCCGGCGCTGGTCTGGTGGTACTTCGGCGAGCCGCGCACCCTGATGGTGTTGCTCGGTTCGCTGGGGCTGGCACTGGTGCTGCGTGGCGCTGTTTCGTGGACGCGAGTGTTGCTGGTCAGCGTGCCGCTGGGCGTGATTTACGGCCTGGTTCTGGGTGCGGTTTTCGACGAGCCGATCGCGGCCATGGCGGGTGAGCTGCAGAAGCTCATGCCGCAGGTGCTCGATGGTGTCTACCAGCAGATGTCGGCAGACGAGCGAGTACGCCTGGAGAGCCTTCTGGCGCCAGTGCTGACCGGGTTGATGGCTGCGTTGTTGCAGGCCCTCAGCCTGCTCAGCCTGATGCTCGGGCGTTACTGGCAGGCGGCGCTGTACAACCCGGGTGGTTTCGGTGGCGAGTTTCGCGCGCTGAGGCTACCGGTACCGGCCACGCTGGTGCTGATCGCCGGCATGCTGCTGGGGCCCAATCTGGGGCCGCAGATGGCGATGCTGACGCCGCTGTGCAGTGTGCCGCTGGTGTTCGCCGGGGTCGGCCTGATGCACGGCCTGGTGGCTGGCGGGACGTTGAGCCGGTTCTGGCTGGTTGGCCTGTACATAACGCTGCTGGTGTTCATGCAGCTGATCTATCCGTTGCTGGTGGTCCTGGCCATCGTCGACAGCTTGTTTGATTTTCGCGGACGTACGGGGCGCAAGAGCGGCCCGGATTCCGCGGACGGTGAAGGTTAAAAGTTCAAGAGGTAAGACCCAAATGGAAATCATCCTGCTGGAAAAAATCGCCAACCTGGGCAACCTGGGCGACAAGGTGAACGTCAAAGCCGGTTACGGTCGCAACTACCTGCTGCCGCAAGGCAAGGCTACTGCTGCTACCGCCGCCAACGTCGCTGCGTTCGAAGAGCGCCGCGCCGAGCTGGAAAAAGCTGCTGCCGACCGTAAGGCTTCCGCCGAAACGCGCGCTGCTCAGCTGGCCGAGCTGGAAGTCACCATCACCGCTACCGCGGGCGATGAGGGCAAACTGTTCGGTTCCATCGGTACCCACGACATCGCCGACGCACTGACCGCCTCCGGCGTCGAAGTGGCGAAGAGCGAAGTCCGTCTGCCGAACGGCACCATCCGTCAGGTCGGTGAATACGACGTAGCCGTGCACCTGCACAGCGACGTCGAAGCCACCGTCAAACTGATCGTGGTGGCCGCCTAAGTTCAGGCGACCGCGGACCTTGCACTCACCTGCAGGTCTGCTGACAATCGGGCACGACATTGCGCAAGCGATGCCGTGCCCGTTGTTTTTCAGGCGTGCGTAACGCCGTATCCTGTCCGGAATTTCCCGCGTGGTCGTCGACCGCGCCGCTAATCCATCGCTCGTCTCGAATCGCCGCCGACTCCTATGAACGACATCAGCATCCCTCAGCAGTACGACCTGGAAACCGCCGCGCTCAAGGTGCCGCCGCATTCCATCGAGGCCGAACAGGCCGTGCTTGGCGGGTTGATGCTGGACAACAACGCCTGGGAGCGGGTGCTCGATCAGGTTTCCGACGGCGATTTCTACCGCCACGACCACCGGCTGATCTTCCGCGCGATCTTCAAGCTGGCCGAGCGCAACTCGCCGTTCGATGTGGTCACCCTGTCCGAGCAGCTGGACAAGGAAGGCCAGCTCAGCCAGGTCGGCGGCCTGGCCTACCTCGGCGAGCTGGCGAAGAACACGCCCTCGGTGGCCAACATCAAGGCCTACGCGCAGATCATTCGCGAGCGCGCCACGCTGCGCCAGTTGATCGGCATCAGCTCGGAAATCGCCGACAGCGCCTACGCGCCCCAGGGGCGTACCGGCGCGGAAATCCTCGATGAGGCCGAGCGCCTGATCTTCCAGATTGCCGAGGCGCGGCCGAAGACCGGCGGCCCGGTCGGCATCAACGACATCCTGGTCAAGGCCATCGACCGCATCGACGAGCTGTTCAACAACGGCGACGCGATCACCGGGCTGTCCACCGGCTTCAACGAGTTGGACAACCTCACCAGCGGCCTGCAGCCTGCGGACATGGTCATCGTTGCGGGGCGCCCGTCGATGGGCAAGACCACCTTCGCCATGAACCTGGTGGAGAACGCACTGATGCGCAGCGACAAGGCGATCCTGGTGTATTCCCTGGAGATGCCTTCCGAATCCATCGTCATTCGTATGCTCGCCTCGCTCGGTCGCATCGACCAGACCAAGGTGCGTGCCGGCCGCCTGGACGACGACGACTGGCCGCGGCTGACCTCGGCGGTCAACCTGCTCAACGACCGCAAGCTGTTCATCGACGACACCGCCGGCATCAGCCCGTCGGAGATGCGTGCGCGCACCCGGCGTCTGGCCCGCGAGCACGGCGAGATCGGCCTGATCATGGTCGACTACCTGCAGCTGATGCAGATTCCGGGCTCCAGCGGCGACAGCCGGGTCAACGAGATTTCCGAGATCTCGCGCTCGTTGAAGGCCCTGGCCAAGGAATTCAACTGCCCGGTGATCGCGCTGTCGCAGCTCAACCGCGGCCTGGAGCAGCGCCCGAACAAGCGCCCGATCAACTCCGACCTGCGCGAATCCGGGGCAATCGAGCAGGACGCCGATATCATTCTGTTCGTCTACCGGGACGAGGTCTACCACCCGGAAACCGAGTTCAAGGGTGTCGCCGAAATCATCATCGGCAAGCAGCGTAACGGTCCGCTGGGCACCGCTCGCCTGGCCTTCCTCGGCAAGTACTCGCGCTTCGAGAACCTCGCGCCGGGCAGCTACCAGTTCGACGACGAGTAAGCCCCGCATCCTTGGGCGCGCGCCTGAGGATCACCCGCCTGAGTCGCGCCGCCGGTCAATGAAAACCCTCGCCGTGGCGTTACCATGGCGCTCCCGTTTTCCCTGCAGGATTTCCCCCATGCGTCCCCTGTTCGCCCAGATCGACCTGGCCGCCGTTCGGCACAACCATGCCTTCGCCAAGCGCTGCGCGCCCGGGCGCCAGGTGTTCGCGGTGGTCAAGGCGAATGCCTACGGGCACGGCGTGCGCGAGGTGGTCACGGCGCTGCATGACGAGGCCGAAGGTTTCGCCGTGGCCAGCCTGGAGGAGGGCGCCGAGGTGCGCGCGATGCACGATGACGCGCGCATCCTGCTGCTGGAAGGCTGCTTCGAGGCCAGCGAATACGCCATCGCCGCGCGGCTGCGCATCGACGTGGTGGTGCAGGGCGTCGAACAGGCCGAGGCGCTGCTCGCCAGCAGCCTGCCGGCGCCGCTCAACGTCTGGCTGAAGCTGGATTCCGGAATGCACCGCCTGGGCTTCGACGCTACCGCATTGCGCACCTGGCATTCGCGCCTGGCCGGCGCGGCGCAGGTCGCCGAGCTGAATCTGATGAGCCACTTCGCCTGTTCCGACGAGCGCAACCATCCGCTCACCGAGGCACAACTGGAGCAGTTCCTCGGTCTGCTCGACCTGGATTTCGCCCAGCGCAGCCTGGCCAATTCGGCGGCAGTGCTGACCCTGCCTGCCGCGCACATGGACTGGATACGCCCGGGGATCATGCTCTACGGTGCCACGCCGTTCGCCGAACTCTCCGCCGCCGAGCTGGGGCTCAAGCCGGCGATGAGCCTGAACGCGCAACTGATCTCGGTGCGCGACGTGGCGACGGGCGAAAGCGTCGGTTACGGCGCCGGCTGGGTGGCGTCGCGGCCCTCGCGCATCGGTACGGTGAGCTGCGGCTACGCCGATGGCTACCCGCGCAACGCGCCGGCCGGAACGCCGGTGATGGTCCGCGGCCAGCGCGTGCCGCTGGCCGGGCGGGTGTGCATGGACCTGCTGATGATCGACCTGAGCGAGCTGCCCGAGGCCGGCGTCGGCGACGTCGTCGAGCTGTGGGGCGCGCAACTGCCGGTCGACGAGATCGCCATGGCCTGCGGCACGGTAGGCTACGAGCTGCTGACCAAGGTCACCGCCCGCGTGCCGCGCCGCTACCGCTCCTAGGCTTCCACCGGCCCGGCGGGCCAGTCCTCGCCACCGCTGACGGCCGCCGCCGAGCGACCGCCGCGTTTGACTTCGTAGAGCGCCGAGTCGGCGGCCTGGTAGAGGCTGGCGAAGTTGGTCGCGTGGGGCGGGGAGAACGCCGTGCCGATGCTCACCGTCACCCACAGGTGATAGCTGCCGTAGGCGACCGGCTGCGAGAGCTTCTTCAGCAGACGGTCGGCGATCATCTTCGAGTGGCTTTCCGCGTCCGGCCCGCAGATCAGCACGGCGAATTCGTCGCCACCCAGCCGCGCCACGCTGTCCAGGCCGCGCACGCTCTCGCGCAGGCGCGCGGCGATGGTGCGCAGCATCAGGTCGCCGGCGTCGTGGCCGTGGCGGTCGTTGATCGGCTTGAAGTGATCGAGGTCGATCAGCATCAGGGCGAAGCTCTCGCCGCGGCGGATGGCGTTGGCCACCGCGTTGTCCACCCGTTCGATCAGATGGCGGCGGTTCGGCAGCTCGGTGAGCGGGTCGTGGAAGGCCGCCAGTTCGAGCTCCTGTTCACGCTGCGAGAGGCGCTGGTTGCTCGCCGCCAGTTCCGCGGTGCGCTGTTTCACCGCCCGTTGCAGCTCGGCGGCGCTGGCCTGGATCTGCGCCAGCCGCGCGGTCTTCTCGCGGTCGGCCTGTTCCAGGGCGACGGCCTTGTCCTGCTTGAGCATCTGGATGCGGTAGGCCAGGGCGAAGGAAAACAGGATCGACTCGGCCGCCACCGCCAGCGGGAACACGTAGGCGTTCCAGGCCGAGGGCTGCACCACGCCGGTGGCGCGCAGCAGCAACAGGCCGACGCTGGCGAGGATCACTCCGTAGCCGCACAGGTAGAGCAGCGCCGGGAAGTAGCCCTGGCGACCGCGCACCAGCGCCGCCCAGAGCGCGGCGGGAATGCTGGTCAGCGACAGCGCGACGAACAGCCAGGCGCCGAAGCCGCGCCAGCCGAAACCGTCGAGGATCACCGCGAGCACGTAGAGCGCGCAGGACACATCCAGCAGGCGATGCGCCCAGCGCACGTGCTGGCGGGTCTGCAGCAGGCTCTGGGTGAAGCGGCAGGCGCCGAAGCCCCAGAGCGCCGGAATGCTGATGCGATCCAGCCAGAACGGCACCGGCGAATCCGGCCAGAGGTACTGGAAGCCGTGTCCAGTCATGCTGAGGATCATCAGCAGTGCGCCGGCGGTGGTTGTTACGTACCAGAAATAGGCGGCGTCGCGCAGGGTCAGGAAGATGAACAGGTTGTACAGCAGCAGCGCCAGGATGATCCCGTAGATCACCCCGAGGCAGAGGTTTTCCAGCGCGGCGAACTGGTCCAGATCCTCCAGCTGCCAGATTTTCAGCGGAAAGGAGTTGCCGGCCGGGTCGAAGGTGCGCAGGTAGAAGGTCAGCGGTTGCTCGCCCAGCGCCGGCAGGGCGAACAGCATGCGCCGGTACGGATGGTCGCGGCCTTCGGCGAAGCTGACCTGTTCGCCGGACTGGCGCGCGTGCCAGCCGCCGTCCTCGCCCGGCAGGTACAGGCGCAGGTCGAGCAGCGTCACCGCGCCGACTTCCAGCCACCACAGCGCCGGGGCGTTCTCGCCGCGCTGCAGGCTGACCTTGATCCACCAAGGATTGCGGCTCTGGCCGACGCTGGCCCTGCCGTCGGCGGGGGTGAAGCGCGCCTGCACCGCCGGATCGGCGAGGTCGGCGATGCTCAACTGGTCGCCGACGTCCTCGAGCAATTCGATCTGCCCGTTCAGTGCTCGGCCGCTGTCAGCGGCGCCAAGCAGTACCGGCGCCGCCTGAGCCGCCGTCAGCGAAAAAAGGGCGAAGAGGAAGATCATTGCACGCATCCAAGCGCTCCCTGGTAGCGGACGCCCCGGCGCGTCCCCGTCGGCTGTAGATAAGCACAACCCGTCGCCTGGCGACGTGCGCGTCGGTCGGGAAAGACCCTGCGGCGTGGTCGGACTTGTTCATTTTTTGTGCTATATTCCGCGGCCGTGAAATTCAGCCGGTCCCTGACGATGCAAGCCTCCAAGCCGTTGTTCGACTATCCCAAGTACTGGGCCGAGTGTTTCGGTCCCGCGCCCTTCCTGCCGATGAGTCGCCAGGAAATGGACCAGCTCGGCTGGGACAGTTGCGACATCATCATCGTTACCGGTGATGCCTATGTCGATCACCCGTCCTTCGGCATGGCCATCATCGGACGCCTGCTGGAGTCACAAGGTTTCCGCGTCGGCATCATTGCGCAGCCGGATTGGCAGTCGAAAGACGATTTCATGAAGCTCGGCGAGCCGAACCTGTTCTTCGGCGTCGCCGCCGGCAACATGGATTCGATGATCAACCGCTACACCGCCGACAAGAAGATCCGTTCCGACGATGCCTATACACCCGGCGGCCTGGCGGGCAAGCGCCCGGACCGCGCCAGCCTGGTCTACAGCCAGCGCTGCAAGGAAGCGTATAAGCACGTACCGATCGTGCTCGGCGGCATCGAAGCCTCGTTGCGCCGCATCGCGCACTACGACTACTGGCAGGACAAGGTCCGTCATTCGATCCTGATCGACGCCTGCGCCGACATCCTGCTCTACGGCAACGCCGAGCGCGCGGTGGTGGAGATCGCCCAGCGCCTGTCGTTCGGGCAGAAGATCGAGGACATCACCGACATCCGCGGCACCGCCTTCGTCCGCCGCGACACGCCCGCCGGCTGGTACGAGATCGACTCCACGCGCATCGACCGTCCGGGCAAGATCGACAAGATCATCAACCCCTACGTCAACACCCAGGACACCGCCGCCTGCGCCATCGAGCAGGAGAAAGGACCGCTCGAGGACCCCAACGAAGCCAAGGTCGTGCAGTTGCTGCCGAGCCCGAAGCTGACCCGTGACAAGACCGTGATCCGCCTGCCGTCCTTCGAGAAGGTGCGCAGCGATGCCGTGCTCTACGCCCACGCCAACCGCGTGCTGCACCTGGAAACCAACCCGGGCAACGCCCGCGCGCTGGTGCAGAAGCACGGCGAGGTGGACGTCTGGTTCAACCCGCCGCCCATCCCGATGACCACCGAGGAAATGGACTACGTGTTCGGCATGCCCTACGCGCGCATTCCGCACCCGGCGTACGGCAAGGAGAAGATCCCGGCCTACGACATGATCCGTTTCTCGGTGAACATCATGCGCGGCTGCTTCGGCGGCTGTACCTTCTGTTCGATCACCGAGCACGAGGGGCGGATCATCCAGAACCGCTCGGAAGAATCGATCATTCGTGAGATCGAGGAAATCCGCGACAAGGTGCCGGGCTTCACCGGGGTAATTTCCGACCTCGGCGGGCCGACCGCGAACATGTACCGCATCGCCTGCAAGAGCCCGGAGATCGAATCCGCCTGCCGCAAGCCGTCCTGCGTGTTCCCCGGCATCTGCCCGAACCTGAACACCGACCACTCCTCGCTGATCCAGCTGTACCGCAGCGCCCGTGCGCTACCGGGAGTGAAGAAGATCCTGATCGCCTCCGGCCTGCGCTACGACCTCGCCGTGGAGTCGCCGGAGTACGTCAAGGAGCTGGTCACCCACCACGTCGGTGGCTATTTGAAGATCGCCCCGGAACACACCGAGGAAGGTCCGCTCAACCAGATGATGAAGCCGGGCATTGGCAGCTATGACAAGTTCAAGCGGATGTTCGAGCGCTACTCCAAGGAAGCCGGCAAAGAGCAGTACCTGATTCCATACTTCATCGCCGCGCACCCGGGCACCACCGACGAGGACATGATGAACCTTGCGCTGTGGCTCAAGGGCAACGGCTTCCGCGCCGACCAGGTGCAGGCGTTCTACCCCTCGCCGATGGCCACCGCCACGGCCATGTACCACTCGGGCAAGAACCCGCTGCGCAAGGTCACCTACAAGAGCGACGGCGTGACCATCGTCAAGAGCGAGGAGCAGCGTCGCCTGCACAAGGCCTTCCTGCGCTACCACGATCCGAAGGGCTGGCCGATGCTGCGCGAAGCGCTGACCCGCATGGGCCGCGCCGACCTGATCGGGCCGGGCAAGCACCAGCTGATCCCGCTGCACCAGCCGGCCACCGACAGCTACCAGAGCGCACGGCGGAAGAACTCCACGCCGGCCGGCAGCCACAAGGTGGCCAAGGAACAGAAGATCCTCACCCAGCACACCGGCCTGCCACCGCGTGGCAGCGACGGCAGCAAGCCGTGGGACAAGCGCGAGGAGGCCAAGGCGGCGGCCCAGGCGCGGCGTCAGTCGGATCGCGCCGGCGCTGCGCCCGCCAAGGGCAAGGGCAAGAAGCCGGCGCGCCCGGTGGCGCCGCGCTGAGGCGAGCGGGGCATAGCGCTTCGTTCGCAGCGCGCGCCCCGGGCCGATCCTGCGGGCATCGGCCATTCTTCGGCTTTCCTGCCGATCCCCCGGCATTCCTCTCCTTCGTCGAAGTGCGGCAGGCCTCTCGTGTATGCGCGAACCGGGCCTGTCGGCATGCCAGCTTGCCGCAGGGCGGTCGATGCCCCATCCTTGACCGTGTCGCGCATGCGCCGGCGGCCCGTGCTCTGTCATGGTGCCGGCGGGCGTAGACCGCTCCCTGCTCTGGCCCGATTGGCTGGCATGGGTCTTGCGCGTCGCTAGTCATCGCCCAGGACCGCAGGAGGCTCGTCGTGTCGATTCATGTCGCGTTGCACCACGTCACCCATTATCGCTACGACCGCCTGGTCGAGCTCGGCGCCCAGATCGTGCGCCTGCGCCCGGCGCCCCACAGCCGCACGCGCATCCTCTCCTATTCGCTGAAAGTCCTGCCCGAGAAGCACTTCATCAACTGGCAGCAGGACCCTCAGGGCAACTACCTGGCGCGCCTGGTGTTCCCCGAGAAGACCCGCGAATTCAAGGTCGAGGTCGACCTGGTCGCCGAGATGGCGGTGTTCAACCCCTTCGACTTCTTCCTCGAGCCCTACGCCGAGAAGATCCCCTTCGCCTACACCGGCGAGGAGAAGCGCGAGCTGGCGCCTTACCTGGTGCAGCTGCCGCTGACGCCGAAGTTCGAGGCTTACCTCGCCGGCATCGACCGCACCGCCAAGCCCAGCGTTGATTTCCTCGTGGCGCTCAACCAGCGCCTGTCGCAGGACATCCGCTACCTGATCCGCATGGAACCTGGCGTGCAGACGCCCGAGGAAACCCTGGTCAGCGCCGCCGGCTCCTGCCGCGACTCGGCCTGGCTGCTGGTGCAGCTGCTGCGCCACCTGGGCCTGGCCGCGCGCTTCGTTTCCGGCTACCTGATCCAGCTCACCGCCGACGTCAAGTCCCTCGACGGGCCGAGCGGCACCGATGTCGACTTCACCGACCTGCACGCCTGGTGCGAGGTCTACCTGCCCGGCGCCGGCTGGATCGGCCTGGACGCCACCAGCGGCCTGTTCGCCGGCGAAGGCCACATCCCGCTGGCCTGCAGCCCCGAGCCGTCGTCCGCCGCGCCGATCAGCGGCGCGGTGGAGAAATCCGAGGTCGAGTTCAGCCACGACATGCGCATCGAGCGCATCTGGGAAGCGCCGCGCGTCACCAAGCCCTACAGCGACGAGCAGTGGCAGGCGATCGACCGCCTCGGTCGCAAGATCGACGCCGACCTCAAGCGCGACGACGTGCGCCTGACCATGGGCGGCGAACCGACCTTCGTCGCCCTCGACTACCCCGACGATGCCGAGTGGAACACCGCCGCGCTCGGGCCGAACAAGCGGCGCCTGGCCGCCGAGCTGTTCCACCGCCTGCGCGAGCACTACGCGCCGGAGGCGCTGGTGCACTTCGGCCAGGGCAAGTGGTACCCCGGCGAGCAACTGCCGCGCTGGTCGCTGAACTGCTTCTGGCGCCGCGACGGCGAGCCGATCTGGCAGGACCCGGCGCTCTACGCCGACGAAACCCGCTACTACGGCGCCGACGCACGCCTCGCCGCGCGCTTCCTCAGCACCCTGGCCGGGCACCTCGGGCTGTCCGGCGAGCACGTTTTCCCGGCCTTCGAGGACTGGCTCTACTACCTCTGGCGCGAGCGCAAGCTGCCGCTCAACGTCACTCCGGAAGACTCGCGCCTGGCCGATGCGCAGGAGCGCGAACGCCTGCGCAAGGTGTTCTGCCGCGGCGTCGGCGAAGTCGTCGGCCACGTTTTCCCGCTGGCGCGCAGCGAGAACGAGAAGGACTGGATCAGCGGTTCCTGGTTCCTGCGTGACGAGCACTGCCGATTGATTCCCGGCGACTCGGCGATGGGCTACCGCCTGCCGCTGGATTCGCAACCCTGGGTGCGCGAGGCCGACTACCCCTTCGTGCGCCCGCGCGACCCCAACCAGTTCTTCACCGAACTGCCGCCGCGCCTGGAAATCCAGGGCCGGGTGAAGACCCCGCTGTTCCCGCAGAAAGCCGCCAAGTCCGAGGACCCGACGCCGCCGCCGAAGCTCAACGAGTCTGCCCACCAGATCGTCCGCACCGCGCTCTGCGCCGAGCCGCGCGATGGCCGGCTGTACCTGTTCATGCCGCCGCTGGAGCGCCTGGAGGATTACCTCGAACTGGTCGCGGCGATCGAGACCACCGCCCGCGAGCTGCGCTGCCCGATCCTCATGGAAGGCTACGAGCCACCCAGCGACCCGCGCCTGACCAACTTCCGCGTCACTCCCGATCCTGGCGTGATCGAGGTGAACATCCAGCCCTCGGCGAACTGGGAAGAACTGGCCGAGCGCACCGAGTTCCTCTACGAAGCGGCGCGGCAGACGCGCCTGACCAGCGAGAAATTCATGGTCGACGGTCGCCACACCGGCACCGGCGGCGGCAACCACTTCGTCCTCGGCGGCGCGACCCCGGCGGACTCGCCGTTCCTCCGCCGCCCGGACCTGCTGCGCAGCCTGATCAGCTACTGGCACAACCACCCGTCGCTGTCGTACCTGTTCTCCGGCCTGTTCATCGGCCCGACCTCGCAGGCGCCGCGGGTCGACGAGGCGCGCAACGACTCGCTCTACGAGCTGGAAATCGCCTTCGCGCAGATGCCCGAGCCGGGTGCCGAATGCCCGCCGTGGCTGGTCGACCGCCTGTTGCGCAACCTGCTGGTGGACGTCACCGGCAACACCCACCGCTCCGAGTTCTGCATCGACAAGCTGTACTCGCCGGACGGCGCCACCGGGCGCCTCGGCCTGCTCGAACTGCGGGCCTTCGAGATGCCGCCGCATGCGCGCATGAGCCTGACCCAGCAACTGCTGCTGCGCGCCCTGGTGGCGCGCTTCTGGAACGAACCCTACGCGCCGCTGCGCCTGGCGCGCTGGGGTACCGAGCTGCACGACCGCTTCCTGCTGCCGCATTTCGTCGAGCAGGATTTCGCCGACGTGATCGCCGAGCTGAACCAGGCCGGCTACCCGCTGCGCAGCGAATGGTTCGCCGCGCACTTCGAGTTCCGTTTCCCGCGTTACGGCGACTATGTGGTGCAGGGCATCGACCTGGAGCTGCGCCAGGGCCTGGAGCCTTGGCACGTGCTCGGCGAGGAGGGCGCGGTGGGCGGTACGGTGCGCTACGTCGACTCGTCGCTGGAGCGCATGCAGGTCAAGCTCAACGGGCTGGCGCCGGATCGCTACATCCTCACCTGCAACGGCGCCGCGGTGCCGTTGCGCGCCACCGGCAAGGTCGGCGAGTTCGTCGGTGGCGTGCGTTATCGCGCCTGGCAGCCGTACAACAGCCTGCACCCGACCATCCCGGTACACGCGCCGCTGGTCTTCGATCTCTTCGATACCTGGATGCAGCGCTCGCTGGGCGGTTGCCAGTATCATGTCGCCCATCCTGGCGGGCGTAACTACGAGACCCTGCCGGTCAACTCCAACGAAGCCGAGAGCCGGCGCCTGGCGCGTTTCTTCCGCTTCGGCCACAGCCCGGGCAAGCTGGCGCCACCGCGCCCGATTGTTTCGGACGAGTTGCCGATGACCCTGGACCTGCGTCGCGTGTGAACCAGAGCCGCGCCGCGCAGGTTCAGCTGCGGGATTCGAGCGCGGCCATGATCGGCCCTGATTAAAACTGTCTATCGAGCTCCTGATGCCCGACTTGCTTGCCGATTGCCCGCCTGACCCGCGGGCTTATCACGAATTGCTCGATGCGAGCGGCCGGGTCCGCCCGCACTGGGACAAGCTTTACCAGCACCTCGAGCGCAGCAGCCCGACGCAACTGGAACAGCGCCAGGCGCTGCTCGATCGGCAGATTCTCGAAAACGGCGTCACCTACAACGTCTACGCCGACCCCAAGGGCACCGACCGGCCATGGGCGCTGGACCTGTTGCCGAACCTGATCAGCGCCGAGGAATGGCAGGGCATCGCCGCCGGCGTCATCCAGCGCGCGCGCCTGCTCGACACGGTGCTCGCCGACATCTACGGCCCGCAGCAACTGCTCGCCGACGGCCTGCTGCCCACCGAGCTGGTGTTCGGCCACAACAACTACCTGTGGCCGTGCCAGGGCATCCGTCCGCCGGGCGGCACCTACCTGCACAGCTACGCCGTGGACCTGCGCCGCGCGCCGGACGGCCGCTGGTGGGTGATCGCCGACCGCACGCAGACGCCGTCAGGCGCCGGCTATGCGCTGGAGAACCGGCAGATCATCTCGCGGACCTTCCCCGAGCTGTTCCGCGAACTGCGCGTGCAGCACCTGAGCAGCTATTTCCGCACCCTGCGTGAAACGCTGGTCGAGCAGGCCCCGCGCGAGGATAACGAGACGCCGATGGTGGTGCTGCTGACCCCGGGGCGTTTCAACGAAACCTATTTCGAGCACCTCTACCTGGCGCGCCACCTGGGTTTTCCGCTGGTGGAAGGCAGCGACCTGACGGTGCGCGACGCCACCCTGTACCTGAAAACCCTCGGCGGCCTGCAGCGCGTGCATGCGGTGCTGCGCCGCCTCGACGATGACTTCTGCGACCCGCTGGAGCTGCGTACCGACTCGGCCCTCGGCGTGCCCGGCCTGCTTGAGGCGGTACGCCAGGGCCGCGTGCTGGTGGCCAACGCGCTGGGCAGCGGCGTGCTGGAATCGCCCGGCCTGCTTGGCTTCCTGCCGAAGATCCAGGAAAAGCTGTTCGGCGAGGAATTGCTGCTGCCGTCCATCGCCACCTGGTGGTGCGGCGAGACGCCCGTGCTGGAACAGGCGCTGGAAAAGCTCGGCGACCTGCTGGTGATGCCGGCCTTCCCGTCGCAGAGTTTCGTCCCGCAGTTCGGTCACGATCTGGACGCCGCCGGGTTGGCCAACCTGACCCGGCGCATCCGCGCGCGGCCCTACGCCTATGTGGCGCAGGAAGTCGCGCAGCTGTCGCAGGCGCCGGTCTGGCAGGACCAGCACATGCAGTCGCGGGCGATCGGCATGCGCGTCTACGCGGTAGCCAGCGCCGACGGCTACCGGGTGATGCCCGGCGGGCTGACCCGCGTTTCCGCTGAATCCGGCGCCCAGGTGGTGGCCATGCAGAGCGGCGGCGGGGGCAAGGATACCTGGGTGCTGGCCGGCCACGCGGCGCTGGGCGAGGCCCCGCGACCGCGGCCGTTGGGCGTGCACGACGTGGTCCGCCGCGACCCGCACCTGCCGTCGCGGATCGTCGAGAACCTGTTCTGGTTCGGTCGTTACGCCGAGCGCTGCGACGACCTGACCCGCCTGCTGCGGGTGGTGCTTTCGCGCTACGTCGGTGACGAAGACGAACCCATGGCCCTGCAGACCGCCCTGCAACTGGCCGAAGACCTCGGCGTGCTGCCGGACGAGGAGGAGGGCACGCTGGAGGAACGGCTGTTCATCGCCCTGCTCGGCGAGGACTGGATCTACAGCCTGCGCGCCAACCTGCAGCGGCTGAACTGGACCGCCTCGCAGGTGCGCGGGCGGCTGTCGCGGGAAAACTGGCTGGCGCTGATGGAAATCCAGCGCGAGGCACAGACCCTGGAGCGCGAGGAGGCCGATCTCGGCGAGCTGCTGGACTTCCTAAACCGTCTGCTGATGTCGCTGTCGGCGCTGTCTGGCTTTGCCCTCGACGACATGACCCGCGACGACGGCTGGCGTTTCCTGATGATCGGCCGGCGCATCGAGCGCCTGCAGTTCCTTGCCGAAGCCATCGCCGGCTTCCTCGACGGCGACGCGGTGCAGGACCAGTCGGCGCTGGAGTGGCTGCTCGAACTGGGCAACAGCACCATCACCTACCGCTCGCGCTACCAGGCCGCGCCGCAGCTGATCCCGGTGCTCGACCTGCTGCTGCTGGACGAACAGAACCCGCATGCCGTGCTGTTCCAGCTGCTCGAACTGGAGAAAGCGCTGGATCACCTGAGCGAGCAGTTCGGCAGTCAGAACGAGCTGAACCTGGCGCTGCTCACCGATCGCCTGCGCCTGGTCGACCTCGGCACCCTGGAAAACGCGCTGTTCGGCGAGGCCGGCAAGCGCGCCGTGCTCCACGGCTTGAGCCAACTGCTGCGCGCGGTCGGCGAGGCCGCCGGGCAACTCTCCGACCGCCTGGCGCTGCGCTTCTTCGCCCACGTCGACGCCAGCCAGCAGACGGTGTCCTCATGAGCGCGCGCTACCAGGTCATCCACGACACCCATTACCGCTATGCCACCGCGGTATCGCTGGCCAAGCAGCTGGCGCACCTGTGGCCGCGCGACTGCGCCTGGCAGCGCTGCGTGGTGCGCGAGCTGAGCGTCGAGCCGGCGCCGACGCAGCGCCGCGACGAACTGGACATCTTCGGCAACCCGCTGACCCGCCTGGCCTTCGAGCGCCCGCACGAGGAGCTGCGCGTCGAGGCGCGTCTGGACATCGAGATTCTCGCCCGCCCGCCGCTCGATCCGAACCTGTCGCCACCGTGGGAAGAGGCCAGCGCGGTGCTCTCCTACAGCGGCGCGCCGCTGTCCGCCGAGGTGCTGGAAGCCAGCCGCTTCCGCTTCGAATCGCCGGCGGTGCGCCTGAAGTATTCCTTCGTCGACTACGCCGAGGACTGCTTCACCGCAGGGCGCCCGCTGCTGCTGGGTGCGCAGGCGCTGATGCAGAAGATCTTCCGCGAGTTCACCTTCGACGCCACCGCCACCCAGGTGGCGACGCCGCTGCTGGAGGTGCTGGAGAAGCGCCGCGGGGTCTGCCAGGACTTCGCCCACCTGATGATCGCCTGCCTGCGCTCGCGCGGCCTGGCGGCGCGCTACGTCAGCGGCTATCTGCTGACCCAGCCGCCGCCCGGCCAGCCGCGGCTGATCGGCGCCGATGCCTCGCACGCCTGGGTCTCGGTGTACTGCCCGCAGCAAGGCTGGGTGGATTTTGACCCGACCAACAACGTGCAGCCGGGCCTGGAACACATCACCCTGGCCTGGGGCCGCGACTTCTCCGACGTTTCACCCCTGCGCGGGGTGATCCTCGGCGGCGGCAGTCACGACCCCGACGTGCAGGTCACCGTCACCCCGGCGGGCGAAGTTGCGGTGGCGGCCGAGCGCGAGTAGCGCTCGGTCGCGGTCGGTTTACTGAGGCTGCTGCGGCGTCACCCGCCACACCGTATCGCCGACATCGTCGGCCACCAGCAGCGCTCCCTGCTTGTCCGTCGCCACGCCCACCGGGCGGCCGAGGGCCTCGCCGTCGGCGCTGAGGAAACCGGTCAGCACGTCTTCCGGCGCACCTGCCGGGTGACCGTTGGCGAAGGGCACGTAGATCACCTTGTAGCCACTGCGCGGCTCACGGTTCCAGGAGCCGTGCTGGCCGACGAAGGCGCCGCCGCTGTAGCGCTTGAGCAGATCGCCCTGGTAGAAGGTCAGGCCCAGCGAGGCGGTGTGGGCGCCCAGCGCGTAGTCCGGGACGATGGCGGTGGCCACCAGGTCGGGGCGCGGCGGCTGGACGCGGCTGTCGACGTGCTGGCCATAGTAGCTGTAGGGCCAGCCGTAGAAGCCGCCGCTCTTCACCGAGGTCATGTAGTCGGGCACCAGGTCGCTGCCGATCTCGTCGCGCTCGTTCACCGCCACCCACAGCTCGCCGCTTTCCGGCTGCCAGGCCAGGCCGTTGGGGTTGCGCAGGCCGGCGGCGAACAGCCGTGAGGTGCCGCGCGCCGGGTCGACCTCGAGGATGCCGGCGCGGTCGCGTTCGGCGTCGATGCCGTTCTCGGCGACGTTGCTGTTGGAGCCGACGCTGACGTAGAGCAGCGAGCCGTCGCGGCTGGCGATCAGGTCCTTGGTCCAGTGGTGGTTGATCGGCCCGGCCGGCAGGTCGACGATCTTTTTCCCCGGCTCGTCGATGCGCAGCGCGCCTTCGCGGTAGGGGAAGCGCATGATCGCGTCGGTGTTGGCGACGTACAGGCTGTCGCCCACCAGCGCCATGCCGAATGGCGAATTCAGTCCTTCGATGTAGCTGCTGCGGACCTCGGCGACGCCGTCGCCATCGGCATCTCGCAGCAGGGTGATGCGGTTGGCGCTGCCCAGGCTGGAGCCGGCGCGCTGCATGGCCTTGTTGGTCAGCCAGGCCTTCACGCCGCTGCCGTCTTCGGCTTTTTCCGGTGCATCGGTCTCGGTGACCAGGATGTCGCCGTTGGGCAGCACCAGCAGCGTGCGCGGATGCTGCAGGCCGTTGGCGAACGCCTGCACGTGCAGGCCCTGCGCGGCGATCGGCGTCTGCCCCTCGGCCCAGCCGCGCGCCTTGGCCATGTTCACCGTCGGCAGCATGCCGGGTGCCGGTTCCGGAAGCCTCGGCTGCGGGCCATAGCTGTCGGCGATCGGCAGGGTGGCCTTCTCGCAGCCGACCAGCGCGATGCACAGGCCGAGGGTAAGCGGCAGGGTGGATAGGCGATTCATCGCTGCACTCCGGAGGGTCAGGGCTTTCGTTGTTGTGGATTGGCCTCGTCGTCCGAATCGTTCGGCGAGACCTTGGGAATCAGGAAGAAGATCACCAGCGCGAGGAGCGTGCTGAGTACCGCCGTGGCTTCGCGGCCCATGCCGACGGCGATGCCGATGGCGGCGGTAAGCCAGATGCCGGCGGCGGTGGTCAGGCCGTGCACTTCGTGAACGCTGCGGCCCTTGATGATGGTGCCGGCACCGANNCCGGCGGCGATGCCCTGGATGACCCGACTGAGGGCGTCGTGTTCGGCCCCGGACATGTGCGGGGCGAGCACGAACAGCGCCGCGCCGAGCGCCACCAGCATGTGCGTGCGCACGCCGGCTGCCTTGCCCTTGGCCGCGCGCTCATAGCCGAGGGCGCCGCCAAGCAGGGCGGCGAGGCCCAGGCGCAGGACCAGGCGGGTGGTTTCGGCAAGATCCGGCAGATCGGAAAACTCCTCGACGACCGTCGCGCTGATGATTTCCCACCACTGCATGCCCCGCTCCCGCCCTCGCGCGCCCGCTGCGCGCCTCGGCAGTTTGGACCCCGCCGCCGGGCGAGGGTTTTATCCAGGCGTCAGGGCGTGACCTCGAAGCGCAGCACGCCGATCATCTGTCCGGCCTCGGTGACCACCTGCACCTGCCAGTCGCCGACCACCTCGTTGGGGAAGTTCTGCTTGTGCGTCCACGAGCGATAGCCTTCCTTGCCGCCGCCGTGGATCTCCAGGGCGATGCGGTCGACGATCTGCCCGTCGCGCTGCCAGACGTGGAAGATGCGCTCCTTCAGGCCGCGTGGCGCGTTGATCGTGGTGTAGGCGTAGAGACCCTGGCTCTTCAACTGCGCGGCGTTGATGCTCTCCACGCTGACGCCCGGCTTGCGCGTGAGGTCGTCGAATTGTTCGGTGACCGCCACTTCGCCGAGCCAGAGGGTCGACGGCGGCACCCACAGGCGCGCCTGCCAGCCCACCGCGCCGAGCACCGCCATCAGCGTCAGCGACATCAGCCAGCGCCGCCAGCCGGCCAGCTTGAGGCTGCC
>DIEE01000053.1:0-207 GCA_002418465.1 Pseudomonas sp. UBA5782
GGGGGAGACGCGAGGTCGATCAGCGGAATCACCGGGCGGTGGTACGTGGGCGTTCAGGGTGGCGTGCGCGCCGCGCGAGATCAACCCGGAAAGCCGTTCTTCCATTCGCGCAGGGCGGCGAACACCGCCACCGGATCGGCCTGCTGGCAGCGGCTGAAACGCGCCGCGGCCTCGCGCACGCTGGCCTCGCTGGTGCGCAGGAAGGGG
>DIEE01000053.1:291-3994 GCA_002418465.1 Pseudomonas sp. UBA5782
AGGCTGATGCCGTCGCGGGCGCGGATCGCCTCGGTCTGTTCGAGGCGCTGGCGCAGTTCGCGGTTGTCCGGCTCCACCGCGCAGGCGAAGCGCAGGTTGCCGAGGGTGTATTCGTGGGCGCAGAACACCTCGGTCTCGCCCGGCAGCGCGGCAAGGCGGGCGAGGGAATCGTGCATCTGCTGCGCGCTGCCTTCGAACAGCCGGCCGCAGCCGCCGGCGAACAGGGTGTCGCCGCTGAACAGCCAGGGCCGCGGGCCCGCTTGCGCGCCCCGCTGTGCGCCCCGCTGGAAGTAGGCGATGTGGTCGAGGGTATGGCCGGGCACGGCGATCACCTCGATGCGCTGGCCGAGCACTTCGCAGGCATCGCCGTCGTGCAGCGGCAGGTCGAGCGCGGGAATCCGGCTGCCGGCCGGACCGAGCACGCGGCAGCCGCTGCTGCGCTTGAGCGCGGCGACACCACCGGTGTGGTCGTCATGATGATGGGTGACGAGGATGTCGCTCAGCTGCCAGTCCGGATTGCGCTGCAGCCAGTCCTGCACCGGCTCGGCGTCACCCGGATCGACCACCGCGCAACGCCGTTGGGCGACGTCCTGGAGCAGCCAGATGTAGTTGTCGGTGAAGGCGCGCAGGGCCTGGATGCAGAGCATGGCGGATCTCCGGTGGGGACGGCGGGTGCGCGCTGGCTGATCCGCCGCGTACCCGCCGCTGGCTTCAGGCGGCATTGGTCTTGAGCGATTCGGCGATGAACTCCGCCTGGCGGATCGCCAGGCTGACGATGGTCAGCGTCGGGTTCTCCGCCGCGCTGGTGGTGAACTGGCTGCCGTCGGAGATGAACAGATTCGGCACCTCGTGGCTCTGGCCGTGCTTGTTGACCACGCCGTCGTCGGCCCTGGCGCTCATCCGGCAGGTGCCGAGGTTGTGCGTCGAGGGGTAGGGCGGCACGCGGTGGACCTTCTTCGCGCCGACCGCCTGGTACAGCGCCTCGCCCTGCCTGAAGGCGTGCTCGCGCATGGCCAGGTCGTTCGGGTGGTCGTCGTAGTGGACGTTGGCCACCGGCATGCCGAAGGCATCCTTGACGCCGCTGTTGAGGGTGATGCGGTTGCTCTCGCGCGGCATGTCCTCGCCCACCAGCCACATCCCGGCGAGGTTGGTGTAGCGGTCCATCACGCCGGTGAAATCGCGGCCCCAGGCGCCGGGGTTGAAGAACGCGGCCATGAACGGCAGGCCGAGGGAGATGGTTTCCATCTCGTAGCCGCCGGCGAAGCCGCGCGAGCTGTCGTGGCGGTTCTCGTCGCTGATGATGCCGGCCATGATGGTGCCGCGATAGAAGTGCACTTCCTGCTCGAACTCGGCGAACACCGAGCCGGTGGTGTGGCGCATGTAGTGCTTGCCGACCATCCCGGCGCCGTTGCCGAGACCGTGGGGGAACAGCGTCGAGGCCGAGTTGAGGAGGATGCGCGGCGTCTCGATGGCATTGCCGGCCACCGCCACCACGCGCGCCTTCTGCCGTTGCAGCTGGCCCTTGGCGTCGGCGTAGACCACCGCGTTGGCGCGGCCCCTGGCGTCGTGCTCGATGCGGATCACCTGGGATTCGGCGCGCAGTTCCAGCTTGCCGGTGGCTTCGGCGGCGGGGATCTCGGTGTACAGGGTCGACCACTTCGCGCCCATCTTGCAGCCCTGAAAGCAGAAGCCCAGCTGCTGGCAGGAAGCGCGACCGGCGCGCGGCTGGCTGTTGATCGCCATGCGACCGGTGGAGCAGTGCTGGTAGCCGAGCTTCTGCGCGCCGGCGTACATCACCTTGAAGTTGTTGTTGCCGGGTAGGCCGGGGATGTCGTTGGTGCGGGTCACGCCCATCTTGTCCTCGGCGCGGGTGTAGTAGGGCTCCAGTTCGGCGAGGGTCAGCGGCCAGTCCAGCAGGTTGGCGTCCTTGAGTTCGCCGTAGGTTTCGCGGGCGCGGAATTCGTGTTCCTGGATGCGCAGGCTGGCGCCGGCCCAGTGCGTGGTGGTGCCGCCGACGGTCTTGCAGATCCATGCCGGCAGGTTGGGGAAGTCCTTGGCGATGCGCCAGCTGCCGGAGGTGGTGCGGGTGTCGCTCCAGGCCAGCTGGTTGAACGAGGGCCATTCGTCGTTGACGAAGGTGCCCTGGTTCTGCCGCGCGCCGGCTTCCAGCAGCACCACCGGGATGCCCTTCTGGCAGAGTTCGTTGGCCAGGGTGCCGCCGCCGGCACCGGAGCCGATGATCACCACCACCGAATCGTCGTCATGCTGATAGGTCGTCATGCTCGGTTCCTCAGGCGTAGGGGGCTGGGCTGGCGTCGGCCGGCGGGTTGGGCAGCCAGGACAGGTCGTTGAAGCCGCGGTGCAGGTAGCCGCCCTTGGGGAAGGAGGCGCCCTCGTAGCCGAAGTGGTGGTAGGCCAGTTCGTTGCTGTAGAGGGAGTTCACCGCGATGGCGCGCACCTGGGTGAAGAACGGTTGGTCCTGGATGGCTTCGAGGATCGCCACCTGGCGGGCTTCGTCGAGGTGGTTCCAGTCGCCGCCGGCGCGCTTGTCGAGGTCGGCGACGCCCTGCTTCAGCAGCTCGGCGAGGCCCGGATCGGCCGAGGCCTTGCTGTCGATGTCCTTCACCGTCAGCGCGTAGACCGCATCTTCCATGTCGTCGTGGGGGTAGATGCGCCGCAGCATGACCAGCAGGCGCTGGCCGGTGGCGCTGTCGAGGGTGGTCAGTTCCAGCGCCCAGCTCTGGCTGGGGGCGAGCAGGGCGATGGGCCCGGAGGAGAACAGCAGGGTGCCCATCAACAGACCGCCACTTCCCTGCAGGAAGCGGCGGCGACTCAGTGCGAGATCGCTCATCGGATTCTCCTTTTTCTTGTTTTTGTCAGGGGAAGGTCTGGAGTGCGCCTTCCTGCCTTGGAGGCCATCCTAGAGCAGTACGTTGCAGCGGCTGGTAATAGCGAATTACTACAGTCGAGCAAACTGGCGGATATTTCCGGCAGGGGTTATGGTCGAAAAGGAAGCGGTCGCCTGACCGTGACGAACAACAGGCCTTGCCGGCGTGCCCGGCCAAGAAAAGGTCGTGAAACCGGAGTAAGCCCACCATGTGCAATATCTACGTGTCGACCGATCCCAGTCTCTACGAATGCCAGACCCGCTCCGTGCGTATCCAGGGCGTGGTCACCAGCGTGCGTCTGGAAAACGAGTTCTGGTCGATCCTCGAGGAGATCGCCGCTGGCGAAGGCTACGGCGTCCCGCAGTTCATCAACCAGGTCTACGAGGAAGTCATCCTGCGTCGCGGCGAGGTGAACAACCTGGCCTCGCTGCTGCGGGTGATCTGCACCGTGTTCCTCGCCAACGGCCGCGAATCCGCCGCGCCGGCTCAGCTGATCGCGCTCGCCCCGAACCGCGCCGTGAGCGGCGTGCGCCGCAGCGCCTGAGCGGTGCGCAGGGCGGGTGCAACCCGCGGTCGAGTGTGGCAAATCCTCTGCGCGGGTTGCGCCCGCCCTACGCTTGTCGCGCCGTAGTACCCGGTTGCTACCCCTGAAGCGGGTCGGGTTTCTTACACTGGCGGGGTCTTTTTCCCAGCGAGAACCATTCCATGGCGTTCACCACCGAAACCCAGGCCGGCGTCTGCGCGACCCCGGATGCAGCCACCCAGGACTACGTGTTCAACCACAGCATGCTGCGGGTGAAGGACCCGGAGCGCTC
>DIEE01000005.1:0-5739 GCA_002418465.1 Pseudomonas sp. UBA5782
CGGCGCGCTGGCGCAGCTCGGAATGGAAGGCCTCCGGCAGCTCGACGCCGAAGTGCGCCTCGACGCGGGCGAGGATGTCGTGGCTCTGCAGGCCGAAGGTGCCGGCCAGGAGGATGTCCAGTTCCTGCAGCGGGAAACGCTCGCCGAGCACCTCGCGGCGCAGGCGTTCGACGATGATTTCGCTGTCGACGATCACGCCGTCGCAATCGCTGATCAGCAGGTCGATGTAGGAATTCATGCGGCCGGGCCCCCGTTTGAAAGGGGGACTTGATAACACAGGCCGGCGCCAGGGGTCATCCTTGAGCGGTTGCAGCCCGACGGGGCGATCGTCGCCAATGCAGCGCCAGCAGCACGCCGAGCAGCGCCAGCGCATACAGCGCCTGAACGCCGAGCGCCATCAGCACCAGCGCGCAGAGCAGCACGGAAAGCCCCGCCAGCAGGCGCCAGATGCCTTCCAGCAGTACCCAGCCGGCGGCCATGCTGAGCAGGTAGATGAGTACGAAGTTGCCGTTGGCGTAGCGGATCAGCTGGTCCACCGAAAGCGACAGCAGACTGGTCGCCAGCGAACACAGCGCGCAGCAGGCGACGATCAATAGCAGCGCTCGGGCCGGCACGCCATGCCGGTTGAGCTGCGCCAGACCGGCTGGCGCCTTGCCTTCGTCGGCCAGGCTCCAGAGCAGCCGGGCGAAACCCAGCAGGTAGACGTTGGTGGAGGCGAAGCAGGCCAGGTAGCCGAGCAGCGCCAGCAGCCCACGTCCGCGTTCGCCGAACAGCTGGCCGACCAGGTCGGGCAGCGAGGTGGCGTCGCGCTGGGCATCGCCGTAGTGACCGAAATTCAGCACCGCCAGCGAACAGGCCCAGTACACCAGCCCGGCGAGCAGGGTGCCGAGCAGCAGCGCCAGCGGAAAATCCCGTTGCGGACGGCGGAATTCCTCGCCGAGGTGGGCGAAGGCCTCGATGCCGACGAAACACCAGAACATCACCGCCAGCGCCGTCGGCAGGCGTGACCAGTCCGGCGTGGCGCTGGCGAGCAGCGGCAGGCTGGCACCGGGCAGTTCGCCGGCCCACCAGATCAGCCCGATGCAGGCGACGATGGCCACCGCGATCAGCGCCTGCAGCGTGCCGGAGGCGCGCATCGGCCGTTGCCCGAGCAGCAGGATGATCGCCAGCGTGCCGAGCTGGATCGCCAGCGCCTCGGCGGGCGTGACGGCGAACAGCGATTGCCAGAAGCCGACGCCGATCTGCAGCGCGGCGGGCACGCCGACCGGGATCACCGCGAGGAACAGCCAGGCGCTTACCCGCTCCAGGCGCAGGCCGAAGGCACGGCCGATCAGGTGCGGCGCGCCGCCGGCGTGGGGGAAACGGCGGCCGAGCTGGGCGAAGGGGAAGGCCACCGGCAGCACCAGCAGGATCAGCAGCGGCCAGGCCCACAGCGAGGCGATACCGGCGCTGCTGGCGGCGAGGGCGGGGACCACGAAGATCCCGGTTCCCAGTAGCGAAGTGGCGAGCAGGGCGATGCCTTGCAGCAGGCCCAGCTCCTTGTTCAGACGGCTCATACGGTATGCTCGCGGGCTTGATACGACGGTCAGCCATCCTAGTCATGGGCCATCGTTCAGGTTGCCGGCTTTGCCCGGCAGAGTGGCGCAAACCGCCGCCGAATCGCCCGTCACCGTTTTTGCGAGAACCCCCGTGGACAAGTTCGATCGCCAGATCATCGCCCTGCTGCGCAGCGACGCGCGCACCCCTGTCACCCGCATCGCCGAAAGTGTCGCGCTGTCGCGCTCGGCGGTGGCAGAACGCATCCGCCAGCTGGAGGAGCGCGGCGTGATCCAGGGCTACCACGCCCGCGTCGCCGATCCCGAAAGCAACGCGATCAAGGCCTACCTCGAGCTGTTCTATCACGAGAGCCGCTGCGAGCAGTACGTCGAACGGATGCGCGCCTTCCCGGAAATCCAGCGCTGCAGCGGCATCAGCGGCGAGACCGACATGCTGGTCTACCTGGAGGTCGCCAGCATGGCGCGGCTCGGCGAAATCCGCGGGCAGATCGAGAACTTCCCCGGCATGCAGCGGGTGAAGACCCACGTCGTGGTGACCGACTGGGCGTTCTGAGCGCAGGCATGGCGGCCCTCCGTAGGGTGCGCCGCGCGCACCGATGGCTCGCTGTCTGCGACGCGGATCGCTTCACCCTTGCGGTGCGCACGGAGCGTTCTGAGCGCACCCGGATTTCCCCGCGCAGTGCTCCGTAGGGTGCGCCGCGCGCACCAATGCCTGGCCGTCTGTGCGGATTGCTTCACTCGTTGCGGTGCGCATGGCGCACCCTACGTACTGAGCGCCGGGCGTCTATCCCGGTTTGCGCGCCTGCTCCCGGCACGATGATCGGCGTCGTCCGCGCTGTCGCGCGCCGGTCGAGTCGGTACAATAGCGGCCAATCGGGCCCGCTGGCGGGCCGTCACCTAATTCGCGAGGGCTGGGCAATGACGTTCAAAGTATTCGTAGACGGTCAGGAAGGCACCACCGGGCTGCGCCTGCTCGACTACCTCGGCGGTCGTTCGGATATCGAACTGCTGCGCATCGACGACGCCAAGCGCAAGGATTCCGCCGAGCGCGCGCGTTTCCTTAACGCCGCCGACGTGGCCTTCCTCTGCCTGCCCGACGCCGCCTCCCGCGAGGCTGTCGCGCTGGTGAACAACCCCGATACCTGCATCATCGACGCCAGCACCGCGTTCCGCACCGACACCGGCTGGGCCTACGGCCTGCCGGAACTGGCGCCCGGCCAGCGCGAGGCGATCCGCGCCAGCAAGCGCATCGCCAACCCCGGCTGCCACGCCACCGCCTTCATCCTGCTGGTGCGCCCGCTGGTGGATGCCGGCCTGCTGCCCGCCGACTACCCGCTCAGTGCCTTCTCGCTGACCGGCTACAGCGGCGGCGGCAAGCAGATGATCGCCGAGTACGAAGCCGCCGCTAACGCCAAACTGAAAAGCCCGCGTGCCTACGCCCTTGGCCAGGCGCACAAGCACCTGCCGGAAATGCGCGTGCAGACCGGGATTGCCGCGGCGCCGGTGTTCAATCCCATCGTCGGCGATTTCCTCAAGGGCCTGTCGGTGACCGTTCCGCTGCAGCTCAGCCATCTGCCGGCCGGCGCCAGCGTCGAAAGCCTCCATGCGGCGCTGGTCAAACACTACGCCGGCGAGCAGTTCATCCGCGTGATGCCGCTGGACGGCGCCGACAACCTCGACGGCGGCTTCCTCGACGTGCAGGCGTGCAACGAGAGCAACCGTGCCGACCTGTTCGTCTTCGGCAACGCCGAGCGCGTGACCCTGATCGCGCGCCTCGACAACCTCGGCAAGGGTGCCGCCGGCGCGGCCGTGCAGTGCATGAACGTACACATCGGCGCCGCGGAAAACACCGGGCTGAACAGCGGCCTGTGATCTTCCCGGCGGGCCCGGCAAGCGGGCCCGCTGCCACTTCGCCCAAGGCGCTGCGATGGAAACCCTCTCCCTGTTCGATACGCCGCCAGCGCCCGAGCCCTTCGCCGGCCTGCGTCTGCTGCACACCTCGGACTGGCACCTCGGCCAGCATTTCATGGGCAAGACCCGCCAGGCCGAGCACCAGGCGTTCTGCGACTGGCTGATCGGCCAGGTGCGCGAGCAGGCGGTGGACGTGGTGCTGATCGCCGGCGACATCTTCGATACCGGCGCGCCGCCCAGCTACGCCCGCGAGCAGTACAACCGCTTCGTCGTCGACCTGCGCGACAGCGGTGCGCAACTGGTCGTGCTCGGCGGCAACCACGATTCGGTGGCGACCCTCGGCGAGTCGCGTAGCCTGCTCGCCCGGCTCGGCACGCGGGTGATCCCGGCGGTCGCCGAGGACCCTGAGGACCAGTTGCTGCTGCTCGACAAACGCGACGGCTCGCCGGGCGCGCTGCTCTGCGCGATCCCCTTCATCCGCCCACGCGATGTGCTCAGGAGCGAAGCGGGGCAGAGTGCCGAGGACAAGCAGCGCTCGCTGCAGGAAGCCATCGCCGCGCACTACCGGGAACTCTTCGCGCTGGCTGAACGGCGCCGCGCGGACCTCGGCGGCGCATTGCCGATCGTCGCCAGCGGCCACCTGACCACGGTGGGCGCCAGTGCCGGCGATTCGGTGCGGGAAATCTACGTCGGCGCGCTGGAGGCCTTTCCCACCAATGCCTTCCCGGCGGCTGCCTACATCGCCCTCGGGCACATCCACCGCCCGCAGAAGGTCGGCGGCCTGGAGCACATTCGCTACTGCGGCTCGCCGATCCCGCTGGCCTTCGACGAAGCGCGGCAGGACAAGCAGGTGCTGCTGGTCGACCTCGACAGCAGCGGCCTGCGCGCGGTGACGCCGCTGCCGGTGCCGCGCTTCCAGCCACTGGCCTCGCTGCGCGGCTCGCTGGCGGAACTCAAGGTGGCGATCGCCGAAGCGGCGCGCCAGGGCAGCGCGGCGTTGCCGGTGTGGCTGGACGTCAGCGTCAGCAGTGACGACTACCTGGCCGACCTCTCGGCACCGGTCGACGCCCTCTGCGAAGGGCTGCCGGTGGAAGTCCTGCGCCTGCGCCGCGAACGCGGCCAGAGCGTCGCCAGCTTGCTCAGCGAATCCCGCGAAACCCTCGACGAACTCACCCCGCACGACGTCTTCGCCCGCCGCCTCTCCAGCGAAACCCTCGACGACGCCCTGCAGCAACGCCTCCATGATCTGCACCGGCAGGTGCTGGGCGAATTGCAGGACGGGGAATAGCGCCGGGCGATGGGCCGCCCGGTGGACAGGTGAAGCGTTGCCCACCCTACGAAGCCTGATCTCCGCGAACCGCAGGACGCTGAAAGACCCTCCCGCTGCCCGTAGAATGCGTTCCTCTATCCCGACCCCGGCTTTCGCCCCACCATGAAAATCCTCTCGCTGCGCCTGAAGAACCTCAATTCGCTCAAGGGCGAGTGGAAGATCGACTTCACCGCAGAGCCGTTCCGCGACAACGGGTTGTTCGCCATCACCGGGCCGACCGGGGCGGGCAAGACCACCTTGCTCGATGCCATCTGCCTGGCGCTGTATCACCGCACGCCGCGGATGAGCACGCTGTCGGCGAGCAGCAACGAGCTGATGACCCGCCACTGCGCCGATTGCCTGGCCGAGGTGGAGTTCGAGGTGAAGGGGCAGGGCTACCGGGCGTTCTGGAGCCAGCGCCGCGCGCGTGACAAGGCCGATGGTGCGTTGCAGGCGCCGCGCGCCGAGCTGGCGCGGCTGGACGGGCAGATCATCAGCGACAGGCTGAGCGAGAAACCGCGCGAGGTGGAGCGCCTGACCGGGCTGGATTTCGAGCGTTTCACCAAGTCCATGCTGCTGGCCCAGGGCGGGTTCGCCGCCTTTCTCGAGGCCTCGGCCAATCAGCGCGCCGAGCTGCTGGAGGNNCGCTGGAGCAGCTGCGCGCGCGTGCCGAGGGCGTCGAGTTGCTCGACGAGCCGCAGCGCGCCGCGCTGACCGGTGAAGCTGAGCGCCTGGCGGCCGAGGAGGCCGCGTTGCGGGAGCAGCTCGTCGTTGCCCAGGGCGAGCGCCAGTGGCTCGATGAACTGACCAAGGCCGAGGCGCGCCAGCAAGGCGCGCTGGCCGATGAAACCGCTGCGCAGCAGGCGCTGGAGATGGCGGCCGGCGACCTGCAACGCCTCGCCGACAGCGAGCCGGCGGCGCGACTGCTGCCGTTGCAGCGCAATCGCTTGGCCGCGGAGCAGG
>DIEE01000005.1:5921-6216 GCA_002418465.1 Pseudomonas sp. UBA5782
CACGCCTCGCTGGCCGAGCAGCTGAGCGGCTGGCGCAGCCGTTTCGAGGCGCGCAGCGCCTGCCAGCTGGAGATCGCCGAGGCCCAGGCGCGCCAGCAGGATGCCGCGCGGCAACTGCATGCGCTGGGCGAGGGCGTCGCCAGCAGACAGCAGGCGTTGCAGGCTGCGCAGAGCCAGCTTCAGTTGGCCCGGCAGGCGGCGGATGAAGCGCAGCAGCGCTGGCAGTCGACCCTGGATGGCCGCAGCGAAGCCGATTGGCGCGCCGACTGGCAGCGCCAGCTGGCACGCGGCAATG
>DIEE01000005.1:6420-6606 GCA_002418465.1 Pseudomonas sp. UBA5782
GAAGAGCGCATCCAGGCGCTGGAAGCCCATCGCGCGCAGTTGCAGCCCGGCGACGCCTGTCCGCTGTGCGGCGCCCATGAGCACCCGGCGATCGCCGCGTACCAGGCGCTGGACGTCTCGCAAACCGCCGGCGCGCTGGAGGCGAAGGAAGCCGAGCTGGAGGCGCTGGCCGAGCGCGGCCAGCAG
>DIEE01000048.1:0-16899 GCA_002418465.1 Pseudomonas sp. UBA5782
CCTGCGCAGCGAGCGCGGGGTAAATGCCGAGGGGCGTTTCGACGGCCTCGACGATGCGGGGCATATCGTCATTCGCGGCGCGGTGAAGCCGCCCGGCGAGGCGCTGTTCCGCTTCCTTCCGGAACAGGTCAGCGCCATCGAGCTGCTCGAACCCTAGCCGCTGGCGTTGCGCACTGCAGCTAAACACTTGAAATCCCAGACGAAGCCCCCACCTTGCTGACATCCGCCGCAACTGCGGCTTGTGCCATCCATGTGGAGTTCGATGACCATGAGTGTGGAAACTCGCAAAGAGACCCTGGGCTTCCAGACCGAGGTGAAGCAACTGCTGCACCTGATGATCCATTCCTTGTATTCCAACAAGGAAATCTTCCTGCGTGAGCTGATTTCCAACGCCTCCGATGCTGCCGACAAGCTGCGCTTCGAAGCGCTGGCCAAACCGGAACTGCTCGAAGGCGGCGCCGAGCTGAAGATTCGCGTCAGCTTCGACAAGGACGCCAAGACCGTAACCCTCGAAGACAACGGCATCGGCATGAGCCGCGAGGACGTGATCGCGCACTTGGGCACCATCGCCAAGTCCGGCACCGCCGACTTCCTGAAGAACCTCTCCGGCGACCAGAAGAAGGATTCGCACCTGATCGGTCAGTTCGGCGTCGGCTTCTACTCGGCCTTTATCGTCGCCGACAAGGTCGACGTGTTCACCCGTCGCGCCGGCCAGCCGGCCAGCGAAGGCGTGCTCTGGTCGTCGAAGGGCGAGGGCGAGTTCGAGGTCGAGAACATCGACAAGGCCGAGCGCGGCACGCGCATCGTCCTGCACCTGAAGGACGGCGAAGAAGAGTTCGCCGACGGCTGGCGCCTGCGCAACATCATCAAGAAGTACTCCGATCACATCGCCCTGCCGATCGAGCTGCCGAAGGAGCAGCACGGCGAGGAAGAAAAACCGGCCGAGGTCGAGTGGGAAACTGTCAACCGCGCCAGCGCCCTGTGGACTCGTCCGCGCAGCGAAGTGAAGGACGAGGAGTACCAGGAGTTCTACAAGCACGTCGCCCACGATTACGAGAACCCGCTGGCCTGGAGCCACAACAAGGTCGAGGGCAAGCTCGAGTACACCTCGCTGCTCTACGTGCCGGCCCGCGCGCCGTTCGACCTGTACCAGCGCGAAGCGCCGAAGGGCCTCAAGCTTTACGTGCAGCGCGTGTTCATCATGGACCAGGCGGACCAGTTCCTGCCGCTGTACCTGCGCTTCATCAAGGGCGTGATCGACTCCAACGACCTGTCGCTGAACGTCTCGCGTGAAATCCTCCAGACCGGCCCGGTGGTCGATTCGATGAAGTCGGCGCTGACCAAGCGCGTGCTGGACATGCTAGAGAAGCTGGCGAAGGGCGAGCCCGAGCAGTACAAGAGCTTCTGGAAACACTTCGGCCAAGTGCTCAAGGAAGGCCCGGCGGAAGATTTCGCCAACCGCGAGAAGATTGCCGGCCTGCTGCGTTTCGCCTCGACCTCCGATGAGTCCGGCGAATCCAGCGTGTCCCTGGCGGATTACGTTTCGCGCCTGAAGGACGGCCAGGACAGGCTCTACTACCTGACCGGCGAGAGCTACGCGCAGGTGAAGAACAGCCCGCACCTGGAAGTCTTCCGCAAGAAAGGCATCGAAGTGCTGCTGCTCACCGACCGCATCGACGAGTGGCTAATGAGCTACCTGACCGAATTCGACGGCAAGCATTTCGTCGACGTCGCGCGCGGCGACCTGGACCTCGGCAAGCTGGACTCCGAAGAGGACAAGAAGGCCCAGGAAGAAGTCGCCAAGACCAAGGAAGGCCTGGTCGAGCGTCTCAAGGCGGCACTCGGCGAGCAGGTGGCGGACGTGCGCGTCTCGCATCGCCTGACCGATTCGCCGGCGATCCTGGCCATCGGCGAGGCCGACCTCGGCCTGCAGATGCGCCAGATCCTCGAAGCCAGCGGGCAGAAGGTGCCGGATTCGAAGCCGATCTTCGAGTTCAATCCGAGCCACCCGCTGATCGAGAAACTCGATGGCGAGCCTGACGAGGACCGCTTCGGCGAGCTGAGCCACATCCTCTTCGACCAGGCCGCCCTGGCCGCGGGCGACAGCCTGAAGGACCCGGCCGGCTACGTGCGCCGGCTGAACAAGCTGCTGGTCGAACTTTCCGCCTGAGGAAAGTGATTCGTCCGCCAGAAGGCCCGTCTCCCCTGAGACGGGCCTTCTGTCGTTTTACCGTGCAGAAAAAACCAATCGCGCCGTTATAGAGGATCAATGAGGTCCTTTCGCCAGGAGGCTTTAGGCTGAGCGCGTTGCTGGGGTATTATGGTGGCACATTGATGTCATTTGCCCCGCCCGATCGAACCGCCATCAATCGAATCAGAAGCGCCACTCGAAGCGCTCATGCATGCTGCAAAGGGCCCGCGCCGGCCAGCAGTAACTCCCCTGAGTGCACGTAGAGCCGCCCATGAGTGAACTGATGTCCCTGTTCGTCGATGCCAGCGACCCTGGCCTGTTCCTGCTCGCCAGTTACGATCCGTGGCTGGTACTGCTTTCCCTGGGTATCGCCGTGTTCACCTCGAGCATGGCGCTGCAGATGGCCGGCGTGGCGCGCGCCAGCCTCAACCCGCTGTACCGTCAGGTGGCGATCTGCACCGGCGCGCTGGCCCTGGGCGGCGGCGTCTGGTCGATGCATTTCATCGGCATGCTGGCGCTGCAGCTGTGCACCGAAGTCAGTTACGAGCCGGGCATCACCGTGCTTTCCGTAGCACCGAGCCTCGCTGCCTCCTGGGTCGCCCTGCAACTGCTGTCGCGGCAGCATCTGAGTGGAGCGGCGCTGCTGGTCGGCGGAGTGCTGGTGGGTGCCGGCATCGGCGCGATGCACTACAGCGGGATGGCGGCGATGCGCATGGCGCCGCTGCTGCGTTACGACCCGACCTGGTTTGCCCTGTCGATCCTGGTGGCGGTCGGCCTGGCGGTGCTCGCGCTGTGGATTCGTTTCCGCCTGGCCCGCGCGCAGAACCTCTCTTCTTTCCAGGCCGTGCTGATCAGCGGTTTCGTGATGGGCCTGGCGATTGCCGGCATGCACTACACCGGCATGATCGGCGCGCGCTTCGTCGGCGCGCCGACCCTCGAGGTCGCACAGGGCGCGATGCATGCCGACTACATCGCCCTCGCCGTGACCCTGCTGGCGCTGACCCTCAGCGTGTTCGTCCTGGCCGCCAACAGCCTGCTGCGCTATCGGCTGATGTTCCTGCAGATGCAGAGCAGCGAATCGAAGATGCGTACCCTGCTGGATACCGCGGTGGACGGCATCGTCACCCTCGACCAGCACGGGCAGATCGTCAGCGCCAATCGCTCCGTCGAGCGGCTGTTCGGCTGGAAAGCGGACGAGCTGATCGGCCGGCATTTCGAGATGCTCATGCCCGAAGCGGTGCGCCGCGAATATGCCGGCTACCTGCAGTCCTACGCCCGCGGCGAGCCGGTCAACGTGATTGGCCAGAGCCGCGAAGTCGTCGGCCTGCACCGCGGCGGCGGCCTGCTGCCGATCCGCCTGGCGGTGGGCATGGCGACGCTGCCGGGGCAGATCCTCTTCGTCGGCTTTATCTCCGACATCAGCGAGCGCAAGGCGATGGAGCAGTCGCTGCGTGACAGCGAGCAGCAATATCGCTCGCTGATCCGCAACATCCCCGGCGTCTCGTTCCGCGTGCTGCTCGACGAGCACTGGACCGCGCTGTTCATGAGTGACGCGGTGGAAGGGCTCACCGGCTGGCCGGCGCAGCTGTTCATCTCGCGCGAGAAGCGCATCGGCGAGCTGATCCATCCCGACGACGTGCTCACCGTGGATCGCGACGTGCGCGCGTCCATCGCCGCCGGCCACAGCTACGTGGTCGAGTACCGGCTGATCGACCGCGAAGGCCGCGAGCACTGGATATGGGAAAGCGGCAGCGCGGTGCTGAACGACAGCGGCGAGCCGCAGTGGATCGACGGGGTGATGCTGGACATCACCGAAACCAAGCTGCGCAACGCCGAATACGAGAGCACGGTGGAGGCGATCAGTCGGGTGATGGGCATGATCGAGTTCGATCTGGACGGCCATGTGCTCACCGCCAACCCGAACCTGCTGGCGCTCACCGGCTACAGCCTGGACGAGATCAGGGGCCGCCATCACAGCCTGTTCTGCCACGCCGACTACATCGCCAGCGACGAGTACCAGGCGTTCTGGGAGCGCCTGCGCGCCGGTGAATACGACGCTGGCGAGTACCTGCGGCGCGGCAAGAGCGGCCGCGACATCTGGATTCAGGCGTCCTACAACCCGATCTTCGACAGCGACGGCAAGCCGTTCAAGATCGTCAAGTTCGCCACCGACGTGAGCGCCCGCCACGAGATCCAGGACCAGTTGCGCCTGGCCAAGGACCGCGCCGAGCAGGCCGCCGCGTCGAAGACCTCGTTCCTGGCCAACATGAGCCACGAGATTCGCACGCCGATGAATGCGGTTATCGGCTTCTCCGAGCTGCTGCTGGATACCGCGCTGGATTCGACCCAGCGCCGGCACCTGGAAACCGTGCGGCATTCCGCGCGTTCGCTGCTCGGCCTGCTCAACGACATCCTCGACACCGCCAAGCTGGAGAAGGGCGCGCTGGAGCTGGAAAACCTGCCGTTCTCGCTGCGCGAGCTCTGCGAGCAGCTGGTCGCCTCGCTCGCCCTGAGCGCCGAGGCCAAGGGCCTGAGCCTGACGCTGGACTACTCGCCCGCGCTCGGCGACTGGTTCTCCGGCGACTCGCTGCGCGTGCAGCAGGTGCTGACCAACCTGCTCGGCAACGCGGTGAAGTTCACCGAAAAGGGCGGGGTGCGCCTGGCCGTGTTCGAGGATCAGGGCCGTGTGCACCTGAGCATCGAAGACAGCGGCATCGGCATCGCCGCCGACCGCCTGGAGAAGATCTTCGACCCGTTCGCCCAGGCCGATGCCTCGATGAGCCGGCGATTCGGCGGTACCGGCCTGGGCACCACCATCGCCCGCCAGCTGTGCGATCTGATGGAGGGTGAAATCACCGTGCACAGCGAGCTGGGCGTCGGCAGCGTGTTCCATGTGCTGCTGCCGCTGAAGGCCGCGGATGCCGGCCCGCGCGCACAGGCGGCGTTGCGCCAGGAACTGCCGGCGCTGGACATCCTGCTGGCCGACGACGTGCCGCAGAACCTCGAACTGCTGGGGATGATCCTTAGCGGCCATGGGCACCGCATCGTCCAGGCGCGCGATGGCGCCGAAGCCGTTGCCGCGTTCGAATCCGCTCGCTTCGATATATTGCTGCTCGACGTGCAGATGCCCGGCGTGGACGGCCTCGAGGCAAGCCGGCGGATTCGCGCGGTCGAGGCGCAGCGAGGCATGCCGCGCACGCCGATCGTCGCCGTTACCGCCAGCGTGCTGGAGCAGGACCGGCGCAGCGCGCGCGAGGCGGGGATGGACGGTTTCGCTTCCAAGCCCATCGAGGTCGCCGCGCTGTTCGGCGAAATGGCCCGCGTACTCGGTCTGCACGCCTCTGGCGGTCCATCGCCAGCGGCCGAGGGAGTTGCCGCCGGCGCGGTCGACTGGGCGCGTGGCAGTCGGCTCTGGGGCAGCGAGCAAGCATTGCACGAAGCCATCGAGCGTTTCATCGAGCAGAGCCGGGAACCCTGCGCGGCGCTGGACGAGGCGCTGCGCCACGACGATCGCGATGCCGCCATCGCCGTGGCCCATCGCCTGCGCGGCGCGGCCGGCAACCTGGCGCTGGCGGACACCAGCGAGCGGGCTGCTAGCCTTGAGCAGGCGCTGAAGAATCCGGCGCACGGCGACTTCGCCGCGCTGCACGCCGCCTTGAGCGAAGCATTCGCTGCGGTCGTCGCTAGCCTGGCGCAGCACGCCGTGCAGACGGAACTACAGGCCGCGGGTTATGCCGGCGCGCCCTACGACGGCGAGGCGTTGAAAGTGTTGCTGCCGGCGTTCATCGCCGGCCTGGAGCATGGCGAACTGGATGAACCGCTGTGGCTGTCGCTGCGCGATGCCATGGGTGTGGCGGCGGCCGAGCTGGGACTGGCGGCGCTGGAAAAAAGCCTGGATGACTTCGAATTCGAGCGGGCGGCCGAGCAGCTGCGCGAGCTGCAGGCCAGATTGGCGGGAGAAGATGTAACGTGACCAATCCACTGGACTGTCGACCCAAACTGCTGTTGGTCGACGACGAAGCCACCAACCTGCAGGTGCTGCGGCACATCCTCCAGGACGACTACCGCCTGCTGTTCGCCAAATCCGGCGCCAAGGCGCTGGAGCTGGCCTTCGCCGAGGCGCCGGACCTGGTGCTGCTGGACGTGATGATGCCCGGCATGACCGGCCTGGAGGTCTGTCGCACGCTGAAGGGCGAGCCGAGCACCGCGCGCATCCCGGTGGTCTTCGTCACCGCGCTGGCGGACATCGACGACGAGGCCAATGGCTTCGAGGCTGGCGCGGTGGACTACATCACCAAGCCGGTCAGCCCGCCGATCGTCAAGGCGCGGGTGCGCACGCACCTGTCGCTGGTGCACGTCGAAACGCTGCGCCAGACGCGCCTGGAGATCGTCCAGCGCCTCGGCCTGGCGGCGGAGTACAAGGACAACGAAACCGGCCTCCACGTAATCCGCATGAGCCACTACTCGCAGGTGCTGGCGCGCGCCGCCGGCTATAGCGAGGCGCAGGCCGAGGAGCTGCTGCATGCCGCGCCGATGCACGACGTCGGCAAGATCGGTATTCCCGACGCAATCCTGCGCAAGCGCGGCGCGCTGGACGAGGACGAGTGGGCGGTGATGCGCAGCCACGTACTGATCGGTGCGAAGATCATCGGCGAGCACGCCTCCGGGCTGTTGCGCACGGCCCAGCGCATCGCGCTCGCGCATCACGAGAAATGGGACGGTTCGGGTTATCCTCACGGGCTGGCAGGTGAAGCCATCCCCCTCGAGGCGCGTATTGTCGCCATCGCCGATGTCTTCGACGCCCTCACCAGCGTGCGCCCTTACAAGGCGGCGTGGACGGTGGAGGACGCCCTGGACCTGGTGCGCCGCGAAAGCGGACGGCATTTCGATCCACGCCTGGTCGAACTGTTCCTGGAGTGCCTGCCGGAAGTACTCGCGATCAAGGCACGTTGGCCGGAAGAATGAAATCCGGCCCGCGGGCCGACCTTTCATTCCAACGGAGAAACCTGATGACCTCGAATTCCCTGCAGGACGCCGTCGCCGAGCTGGCTGCCGCCCAGGTGTTGGCCAAACCGGTTGCCTATGAGATCGACGGCACCGCCCATGAAGGCTGGCTGGTGCATTCCGCGTCGCTGCCGGCGCCGCGCCCCGGCCTGCTGATGGTGCCGAACTGGATGGGTGTGACCGGCAATGCGCTGAAGAAGGCCGCACGCGTCGCCGGCGAGCGCTACGTGGTGTTCGTCACCGACCTCTACGGCAGCGCCGTGCGCCCGCAGAACGCCGACGAGGCGGGCGCTGCGATCGGTCCGCTGGGCGCCGACCGCACGCTGCTGCGCAAACGTGCGCAGGCCGCGCTGAGCGCCTTCCAGGCACAGGCCGGCGAATTGCAGCTCGACCTCAAGCGCCTGGGCGCCATCGGTTTCTGCTTCGGCGGTTGCACGGTGCTGGAAATGGCCCGCGCCGGCGTGGCGCTGAAAGGTTTCGTGTCGCTGCACGGCACGCTGGATACGCCGAACCCGGACGACGCCCGCAACATCCGCGGGCCGCTGCTGGTGCTGCACGGCGCCAACGACCCGCTGGTGCCGCAGACCCAGGTGCAGGATTTCATCGCCGAAATGCAGGCGGCGCCCGGCGTGGACTGGCAACTGGTGCAATACGGCGGCGCCGTGCACTCGTTCAGCAACCCGGCGGCCAACGTTCCCGGCATGACCGAGTACCATCCGGTGGTTGCCGCACGGGCATTCCGCGCGGTCGACGACTTCTTCGACGAAGCCTTCGCGCCCCGCGCCTGATCGGGCAACCCTAGGCTGGCAGCTCGATACGCCCGGTTTCGCCGGGCACTTGCGGCCAGTCGCCGAGGCTCCAGCGCTGACGGGCCTGCTCGATCAGCGCCGGGTCGCTGGCGACGAAGTTCCAGTTCATCCTTCGCGGCCCGTCCAGCGGCGCACCGCCGATCAGCACCAGGTGCGAACCGCCGCAGGCGCTCAGCGTCAGCGCTTCTCCCGGCGGCAGCACGGCCAGCACCTGTAGCGGCAGCGGCTGATCCTCCAGCAACGCCTCACCCTCGATCAGGTAGAGCGCACGCTCCTCGTGTTCCGCCGGAATCACCAGGGTCGCGCCCGCGCTCAGCTGCAGTTCGGCATACAGCGTCGGCGAGAGCACCGGCACCGGCGACTTCAGGCAGAAACCTTCTCCCGCGATCAGGCGGATCTGCACGCCGAGGCTTTCGCTGCTCGGCAGGCTGTCGGCCGGATGATGGCTGTAGGAGGGCGCGCCGCACTCGTCCGCACGCGGCGACGCCAGCCAGACCTGCAGACCATGCAGCTGCGAGCCGCTTTCGCGCAGCGCCTCGGGCGTGCGCTCTACATGCGCCACCGCGCTGCCGGCGGTCATCCAGCTGACTTCGCCGGGGCGTACCCGTTGCGCGGAGCCGAGGCTGTCCTTGTGCAGCAGCTCGCCGTCGAACAGATAGGTGAGGGTGGACAGGCCGATGTGCGGATGCTGCTGGATGTCCATGCCGTGGCCGGGCGCGTAGCGCGTCGGCAGCATGTGATCGAAGAACACGAAGGGGCCGACGCTGCGGCACTGCGCGGCGGGCAGGCTGCGCAGGATGGCCTGGCCGGCGAGTTCCTCGCGGTGTGCGCGCAGAAGGCGAAGTTCGGGCATGACGACGCTCCAGTTGAAAAGTGCGTGGCAGGATGCCCGCGCTCGACCAGGCGGGAAAGCGCTACTGGCTGAAGGCACCTTCGCTGAGCAGCGTCTCGATGCTCACCTCGGCGGTGGTCATCAGCTTGTGCAGCGGGCATTTTTCCGCCATCCGCAGCAGGCTGGCGCGCTGCTCGTCGGTCAGCGCGCCCTTGAGCGTCAGGGTCACGCTCAAGGCGTAACGGCCCTGGCGTTCCTCGCTGCCATCATGGCTGACCTCGACGCTCACGCCGGTTAGCGGGATGCCCTTGTCGCGGGCGTAGCGGGTCACCGTGAGGGCCTTGCAGGCGCCGAGGGCGACGTCGAAATAGTCGTGCGGGTCCGGTGCGCTGCCTTCGCCGCCGGCGGAGACCGGCAGGTCGGTATAGAGCTCGTGGCGCTCGTCCACCTCGATGCGCTGGCGGTAGTTGTCGCTGGATTCGCTGCTGACGATCACGCTCATTGTTGTTCTCTCATGCGGAAGGGTATCCAGTGGAACCCGTATTTTCGGTGGCGTTCCCGTCCAGGTCAAAGCAGTGCGGAGAGGCGCACGTCGGCGCCCAGTACTCGCTGCAGGCGGCCCGCCTCGTCGAACACCGGCACCGAGACGGTGAAGCAGAAGTCGTCGGTGGCCGAGGAACGATAGACCGGCGTGATGTAGCTCTGCCGGTTCTCGGCGACGTGGCGGAACCAGGGCCGCTCGGACCAGTTGCGACCGCGGCAGGGCGTACGGTCGGCGTGTTCGATGACGTCGGCGGCGAAGACGTTCTCGCTGATCTGCACGCCGTCCGCGCCGACCAGGTAGAACAGCTCGAAGCGGGCATCGCAGGTCAGCAGTTCGGCGAGCAGGCGTTCGGCCGTGGCGGCGTCACGCAGCAGCGCGCCGTCGCGGGCCAGGCGTTCGACGCTGCGGCAGACCTCGTGGTGAATCTCCAGGCGGAAATCGCCGAGTCCCTGCAACAGCCGGTCGCCATCCTTGCGTACCGCCTGGCTGTGGCTGAGCACCTGGCCGGCCTTGCCGAGCAGTTCGCCGGCAACCTGGGCGATCTTCTGCACGTCGCCGTTGATCGAGCGCAGCGCCAGGCCGATCTGCTGGGTGCCGTTGGCGATATGGCCGACGCGTCCGTCCAGCCGGTCCATCGCCGCGCGCGTGCTGTCCAGGCCGCCGCTGACCTGGCGCAGGCCGTTGCGCCCGTCGGCTACCGCCTGATGCATGCGCCCGCCGGCGGCGCCCAGCTGCGCCATGCCTTCGCGGAAACGCTCGATGATGCCGCTGACCTGGCCGGTGGCTTCGGTGGTGTGCCCGGCGAGGCGGCGCACTTCCTCGGCGACCACCGCGAAGCCGCGGCCGTGTTCGCCGGCGCGCGCGGCCTCGATGGCGGCGTTCAGGGCGAGCAGGTTGGTCTGCTGGGAAATGCTGGCGATCAGGCCTATCACCTTGCTGACTTCTTCCAGCTGCCCGGTGAGGTTGCCGATCACCGTTTCCAGCTGATTCTCGCAGGCATCGATGGCGTCGACCTGGCGGATCACCTCCTGGCCGCTTTGCTGGCAGTCGCGCAGGGTCGCCGAGACTTCGCCGGAAAGCTGCGCGACTTCGGTCGCGCCGGGAACCAGTTCGACGTCGAGGGTGGTGGTGACTTCCTCGCTGGCGCTGGCGATCAGCTCGGAGGATTGCGCCAGCGTCTGCCCGCTCTGCTGGTTGTCGCTGGCGATGCGCGCCAGTTGCGGCGCGTGCGCGGCGATGCCGACGGCGGCGCCGAGGCTGGTACGGATGCGCTGCTGCAGGTTTTCGCTGAAACCGTTCAGGCGAACCATCCAGCCGCTGCTTTCCGGCAGCCGCGCCGCGAGGTCGTAATGCTCGACGAGGGCGTCCAGCGACTGCTCTTCCTTGACCCGGTCCGACGACTTGCGCAGCAACTGCAACATGGCACTTCTCCTTCCTGGGAAGGAGGAGATAGCAAGCGCGGTGCCAGCTCCGCGCCAGGCCCCAGGCGGCGAATTACCATCCGCAGGCGTCGCCGGGATTCACGTCGACGGTCGCGATTGCTTTACTCTGGTGCGCATCGGCCCACTACGGAGCGCAAAGAGACGATGCACGCGGATTTCTGGCAGGCACGCTGGTCACGCAACGAAATCGGTTTTCACCTCGATCAGGTCAATCCCTACCTGCAGCGACACTGGCCCGGCCTGGGCGTGGCGGCGGGCGCGCAGGTGCTGGTGCCGCTCTGCGGCAAGAGCCTGGACATCGACTGGCTGGCGGCGCGCGGCCTGCGGGTGATGGGCGTGGAGCTGGCGGAACGCGCGGTGCAGGACTTCTTCGCCGAGCGCGGGCTGGACGCGCAGGTCGAGCGGCGCGGTGCGTTCAGCATCCATCGGCACGGGCTGGTCGAGCTGTGGTGCGGCGACTTCTTCGCGCTGGAGGCGGCGGACGTCGCCGGTTGTGCGGCGTTCTACGACCGCGCGGCGCTGATCGCATTGCCGCCGGAGATGCGCGCCGCCTACGTCGAGCAGCTGTCGCGCATTCTGCCGCTACGCCTCGAAGGCCTGCTGGTCACCCTCGACTACGAGCAGACGCTGATGAGCGGCCCTCCGTTCGCCGTCTCGGACGCGGAGGTGCGGGCGCTGTACGCCGCCTGGCAGCTCGAACGGCTGGAGTCGGCGGACGTGCTGGGCGAGAACTGGAAGTTTCTCCAGCGCGGTCTGACGCGGCTGGAGGAAAGCATCTACCGACTGGGGCGATAGGCGAATCGCGGGCAGAAAAAAGGGCGGTCTGAACCGCCCTTTTTCATGTTCGCCGCAATCAGCCGCGTTGGCGCAGCGCCTGGATGCGCTCTTCCAGCGGCGGGTGGCTCATCAGCAGGCCGGCGAGGCCGTTCTTCAGGCCGCCGTTGATGCCGAAGGCGGTCAGGCTGTCGGGCATCTGCACCGGCACGCCCTGTTCCGAACGCAGGCGCTGCAACGCGCCGATCATGGCGCTGGTGCCGGCCAGGCTGGCGCCGGCTTCGTCGGCGCGGAATTCGCGGCGGCGCGAGAACCACATGACGATGATCGAGGCGAGGATGCCCAGCACCAGCTCGGCGAAGATGGTCGCGACGAAGTAGCCGATGCCATGGCCGTCTTCGTTCTTGAAGATCACCTTGTCGACGAAGTTGCCGAAGATTCGCGCGAAGAACATCACGAAGGTGTTCACCACGCCCTGCACCAGCGCCAGAGTGACCATGTCGCCGTTGGCTACGTGGCCGATCTCGTGGGCCAGCACGGCTTTCACCTCGTCCGGCGAAAAGCGTTCGAGCAGGCCCTGGCTGACCGCGACCAGCGCGTCGTTGCGGTTCCAGCCGGTGGCGAAGGCGTTCGCCTCGTAGGCCGGGAAAATCCCCACTTCGGGCATCTTGATGCCGGCTTCGCGGGAGAGTTGCTCGACGGTCTGCAGCAGCCACTGTTCGTGGCGGGTACGCGGCTGGCTGATGATCTGCGTGCCGGTGCTCATCTTCGCCATCCACTTGGAGATGAACAGCGAGATCAGCGAGCCGGCGAAACCGAACACGGCGCAGAACACCAGCAGGCTGCCGTAGTTCTGACCGGTGAAGCGGTCCACCCCGAGCAGCTTGAGGGTGATGCTGGCGATGACCAGTACCGCCAGGTTGGTGGCCAGGAACAACAGGATGCGCATCATGTTAAAACGATCCTCACGGGATAACAGAGTAAGTACGTCGGCTATATAAGGGGCGCCACCGGCCAGTTCAACCAAGCTCTGGTATCAAACTGTGTCCTAGAGCGTCCCACGCGGCTCATTCGCCGTCGAAAAGGGCGCTGCGGTCGAACAGCAGACGCGCCAGGCGCACGATGCGTTCGCTCTGCCGCTCGGCCAGCGCCTCGCGCAGTTGGTGGGCGAGGGTGCCCTGGACGCGGCGCACGGCAGCCGGCAGCTCGGCGGCGCCGGCAACATGCGGTATCGCTCTGGACAGGCGCAGGAAGCCCTTTTCGCTGAGCACCGCCTGGTCGAGAGCTTCGTAGCGGATGGTTGACTCGAAGCGGATGTAGCCTTCGTCGGCGAGCCAGATCAGCGCGCCGAGGCAACTCTGGTGGCGCTTGCTCGGCAGACCGAATTCGTCGGGCTCCTCGAAACCGATGAGGTCCTCGACGTACAGCCCGATTTTGCGCGGGAAGGCCTGGTAGAGGAGCAGCATGCCGGCCGCGGCATCCTTGTAGAACTCGTCGATCTGCAGGTCCATCAGGCCTCCCGACGGGTCACTGGCGATAGGTCTTGAGGAAGTTGCCGATGCGCCCGATGGCCTGCTCGAGGTCGTCGACGCGCGGCAGGGTGACCACCCGGAAGTGGTCCGGCCACGGCCAGTTGAAGGCGGTGCCCTGGACGATCAGCAGTTTCTCAGAGAGCAGCAGGTCGAGGACGAACTTCTCGTCGTTGTGGATCGGGCAGACCTTGGGATCGATCTTCGGGAACGCGTAGAGCGCGCCCATCGGCTTCACGCAGCTGACGCCGGGAATGTCGTTGAGCAGTTCCCAGGTACGGTTGCGCTGTTCCAGCAGACGGCCATTGGGCAGCAGCAGGTCGTTGATGCTCTGGTAGCCGCCCAGTGCGGTCTGGATCGCGTGCTGGCTCGGCACGTTGGCGCACAGGCGCATGTTGGCGAGGATGTCGAGGCCCTCGATGTAGCTCTGCGCGTGCTGCTTGGGCCCGGAAATCGCCACCCAGCCGGAGCGGAAACCGGCCACGCGGTAGGACTTGGAAAGGCCGTTGAAGGTCAGGCAGAGCACGTCCGGCGCCAGCGAGGCGGTGGAGATGTGCACGGCTTCGTCGTAGAGGATCTTGTCGTAGATCTCGTCGGAGAACAGCACCAGGCCGTTCTGCCGCGCCAGCTCGACGATGCCTTCGAGCACTTCCCTGGAGTACACCGCGCCGGTCGGGTTGTTCGGGTTGATCAGCACGATGGCCTTGGTGTTCGGCGTGATCTTGGCCTTCATGTCGGCGAGATCGGGGAACCAGCCGGCCTGCTCGTCGCACAGGTAGTGCACCGGCTTGCCGCCGGACAACGCCACCGCGGCGGTCCACAGCGGGTAGTCGGGCGCCGGGATCAGCACCTCGTCACCGTTGTTGAGCAGCGCCTGCATGGACATCACGATCAGCTCGGAAACGCCGTTGCCCAGGTAGATGTCCTCGATGCCGACGCCTTCCACCTGCTTCTGCTGGTAGTACTGCATCACCGCCTTGCGCGCGCTGAACAGGCCTTTCGAGTCGCTGTAGCCCTGTGCGGTAGGCAGGTTGCGGATCACGTCCTGGAGGATTTCCTCGGGCGCCTCGAAACCGAACGGCGCCGGGTTGCCGATGTTCAGCTTGAGGATGCGCTGGCCTTCCTCTTCCAGGCGCTTGGCGTGCTTGAGCACCGGGCCGCGGATGTCGTAGCAGACGTTGGCGAGCTTGTTCGATTTGCTGAACTGCATGAGGCTGGATGTCCCGAATGGCGCGGCGGACGGTCGCGCTTGGAGGAGGGCGGGTGCTGGTCGGGCCGCAACCCGGGCGCCAGGCCGCTGTCGAAAGTCAGGCATGATACGTCCGGCCCGATGACCGGAAAAGGTACAGCCCGGGCTTTTTTCCGCTACGAGGTAACCCCAATGGACAAGCTTGAAAAACCCCTGGACGCCTGGCGCGAGGAGCTCTCCGACGAGCAGTTCCACATCTGCCGCCTGGGTGGCACCGAACGCCCGTTCACCGGCAAGTACAACGACAGCAAGACGCCCGGCACCTACCGCTGCGCCTGCTGCGACGCGGCGTTGTTCGACTCCGACGCCAAATACGACTCCGGCAGCGGCTGGCCGGCGTACTTCCAGCCGGTGTCCGCCGGGGCGATCCGCGAGCTGGAAGACTTCAGTCACGGCATGCATCGCGTGGAAGTGCGCTGCGCACGCTGCGATGCACACCTTGGCCACCTGTTCCCGGACGGCCCGCGCCCGACCGGCATGCGCTACTGCATCAACTCCGCTTCGCTGAAACTGGAGCCCCGCGAGGCGTGATCGTTCCATCGCCAGAACACCCGTGGGGTGGCGATCGGCACTACGAGACACCTGGCCCATAGGATGGGTTGAGCGCAGCGATACCCATCGCGGGCGGCCTCGATGGGTATCGTCGCTTCGCGACTCGATCCATCCTACCGGCCGCATGGTCACGGCCGAGTCGGTCTGTGGACTTCAATGCATGGGCCGCGCGCGCACCTCTGCAGGATCGCTTTCCTCCAATAAATCAAATTGTGTGCAATTCAATTGATTGCTATGTTTATCGCTTCTCCGCCATTCACAAGGACAGCAACCATGGGCGACTTACTTCTCGACATTCCCTGCACCACCATCAAGGGCGAACAGAAAACCCTCGCCGATTTCGGCGGCAAGGCCGTGCTGGTGGTGAACACCGCGAGCAAGTGCGGCTTCACCCCGCAATACAAAGGCCTGGAGAAACTCTGGCAGGACTACAAGGGCCAGGGGCTGGTGGTGCTCGGGTTTCCCTGCAACCAGTTCGGCAAGCAGGAGCCGGGCAACGAGGGCGCCATCTCCGAGTTCTGCGAGCTGAATTTCGGCGTGAGTTTCCCGCTGTTCAAGAAGATCGATGTCAACGGCGCCGATGCGCACCCGCTATTCGTCCAGTTGAAGAAGCGCGCGCCCGGCGTGCTCGGCAGCCAGGGCATCAAGTGGAATTTCACCAAGTTCCTGATCGGCGCCGACGGCCAGTTGGTGAAACGATTCGCGCCCACCACCAAACCCGAGGAGCTGACCGGCGCCATCGAGGCCCTGCTCAAGTGAGTTCGGCGCAGGAGGCCGGTCTGGCGCTGGATCAGCAGATCTGCTTCAAGCTGTATGCGGCGTCGCGGGCGATCATCCGCGGCTACAGGCCGATGCTCGATGCGCTCGGCCTGACCTACCCGCAGTACCTGGCGATGCTGGTGCTCTGGGAGTGGCAGGCCAGCGATCCCGCGCAGCCGACGGTCAAGGCGCTGGGCCAGCGCCTGATGCTCGATTCCGGAACGTTGACGCCGCTGCTCAAGCGTCTGGAGCAGCTCGGCCTGGTGCGCCGCCAGCGCGCCAGCCGCGACGAGCGCGAAGTGCATCTGGGGCTGACCGAAGCCGGCAGGGCGTTGCGTGCGCAGGTGCCGCCGTTGCAGCAGCGCCTGCAGTGCGCGGCGGATGCGGATGCCGGTGAGCTGATCGAGTTGCGCGAGCGTCTGGATCGCCTGTTGCGGCTGCTCGAGGGCTGACGGCGGCGCGCTAGCCGATGCGCCGCGACAGCCAGGTGTCGAGCATCGCCGCCAGCTCTTCGCGGCGGAACGGCTTGGCCAGGTAATCGTTCATCCCGCAGCCACGGCAGCGCTCGCGCTCGTCGGGCAGGGCGTTGGCGGTGAGCGCGATGATCGGCAACTCGGCCCAGCGCCCGTCCTGGCGAATGCGCCGGCTGGCTTCGTAGCCGTCCATCACAGGCATGTTGCAGTCCATCAGCACCAGGTCGACGTCGTGCTCCTGCAGGTAGTCCAGCGCCTCCGCGCCATGTCCGGCCACCGCCACTTCGCAGCCCAGCTTGCCGAGCATGCCCTTGGCCACCAACTGGTTCACCGCGTTGTCCTCGACCAGCAGCACACGCGCCAGACGCAACGGTTTTTCCACGTGCTGCTGCAGGTCGGCGATCGCCGGCTCCTGACCGAGCAGGCGTGCCAGCGACTGGCCGAGCGCTGCGCGCGAAAGGGGCCGCGCCAACTGCTCCAGCGGCGCCAGGCGTGTGGCTTCCTCGCCGGGCAGGAAGTTGCCGTAGGCGGTGATCAGCAGGACCGGCGTGCTCACCTGGGTGCGCAGGTCGAGCAGGCATTCGGCGCAATCGCTGATCAGCAGATCGGCTTGCACCTCGCGGAGCGCATCGCAGTCGTCAAGGCGCCGGTAGTCGAGGCCGAAGGCCGGCAGCCAGAGTTCGAGCAACTCGTTCAGGCCGCTGCCGGCGGCAACCTGGGCGACCACCAGGCCGCTCATGC
>DIEE01000048.1:16992-48206 GCA_002418465.1 Pseudomonas sp. UBA5782
CGCCAGGCCGAGCCCGGTGCCGCCGTACTGGCGGGTGATGCCGGCGCCGCCCTGGGCGAAGGGATGGAAGATGCGCGCCTGGGCCGCCGGCGGAATGCCAATGCCGGTATCGCGCACGACGATGCGCACGCCGTGCGCGGTGGGCTGCAGGCGAACGTCGACGCGCCCGCTGCGGGTGAACTTCAGCGCGTTGGAGAGCAGGTTGCTGACGATCTGCCGCACGCGCGTCGGGTCGCCGAGCAACTGGCTCGGCAGCCGGGGCGCGATCAGGCAGGTCAGCTCCACGCCTGGCGAGGCGTTCTGCGACAGCAGGCTGGCGGTGTCTTCCACGAGGCCGCCGAGATCGAAGGGAATCCGCTCCAGTTCCAGCTGCCCGGCCTCGAACTTGGACAGGTCGAGGATATCGTTGAGCAGCTCCACCAGAACCTTGCCCGAGTCGTGGGCGATCGACAGCTGCTGGCGCTGCTCGGTACTCAGCGGGCCGTCCATCGACAGCGAAAGCATGCCCAGCAGGCCGTTCAACGGTGTGCGGATTTCGTGACTCATGTTGGCAAGGAAGGCGGCGCGTGCCTGGGCGGTCTCCTGGGCAGCGCGCTTGGCCGCCTGCAGGTCGCGGTTGGACGCGGTCAGGCGGGCGTTGGTCGCCTCCACTTCAGCGGTACGCGCCGAGACGATGCCCTCGAGTTCGCCGAGGTAGTGCGTCAGGCGATTCTCGGCTTCGCGCCGCTGCTCGATCTCGGCACTGGTCAGTTGCAGTTGCTCGTTGATCGCGTGCACCAGCACGCCTATCTCGTCGCGCTCATGGCCCTCGGGCAGTTCCAGGCGATGGTGCGGGTCGCGCGGGTCGCGGCTGCTCAGTGCGCGCGCCAGGCTGGCCAGCGGCTTGGTCAGCATGGCGTAGAACATCACCAGCAGGATCAGCGAGAGCAGCAGGCTACGGGCGAAGCCGGAGAGGATGGTGAACAGCGAGCGGCGCAGGAACTGGTCGCCGAAGGCGTAGGTATCGACCTGCAGGCGCAGCACACCGAGGTTTTCGTTGGGGTCGTGGTCGACGAACAGCGGCGACTCGAAGGTGCGCCACTCGCCGAACAGCATGTCGCTGAACATCCGGTAGCCGTCGACGTGGCTGGCGCGGCCGACGCTGGCCAGGGTGACACCGTCGTTGTCGATGATTTCCGCGCGGATCACCGCGGGCGACTGCAGGAGGCCCTCGACCAGCTCCTGGGCCAGCTCGGCGTCGATGTTGTAGGCGATGCGCGCGGCAGGGTTGTGGGCGATATCCAGCAGGGCGCGCATCTCGCGATCGATGGAGGCGTCTTCGCTGGCATAATCGACGCCGACCTGGATCAGACTCAGCAAGGTGCCGAGAATGAATGCCACCAGTACCGTCAGGCTGGCCTGCTTGAACGACAAGCGGTCGGTGAACGATATATCCATGGGTAGCGGCCAACTCGAGTCCGTCGCCGCCCAAGCATAGCCCAATCAATCCCCTCGCCGGCATAGTCCGGTGCGTCATCGGCGAGTCTGCAGGAGTATTCGATGGAACCCCGTTTGTCCGCTTTTCTCGAACGTGCCGAAAGCGTCCTCGCACGCCTCGATCCGCTGCTTCCGGCGGTGCGCCCGCCCCTCGACTGGAGCCACTGCCTGGCCGCGCGCTGGCAGCGTGAAGGGCGGGCAGGCTTCCTGCTGCCGCTGCAGGTCAGCCTCGACCTGAATCTCGACGACCTGATCGGCGTCGACCGCCAGCGCGAACAACTGGCGCGCAACACCCGGCAGTTCCTAGACGGCCTACCGGCCAACCACGCTTTGCTCTGGGGCGCGCGCGGCACCGGCAAGTCGTCGCTGGTGCGCGCGCTGCTGGCGGAGAACGCCGCCGCCGGCCTGCGCCTGATCGAGATCGAGCGCGATCACCTGGCCGACTTGCCTCGGGTGGTCGAGCAGCTGACGCGCCTGCCGCAGCGCTTCGTGCTGTTCTGCGACGATCTTTCGTTCGAGGCGGGCGAGGGCGACTACCGGGTGCTGAAGAGCGTGCTCGACGGCTCGCTGGAACGCGCGCCGGAGAATGTGCTGCTCTACGCCACCTCGAACCGCCGCCATCTGGTGCCGGAAAAGCAGAGCGACAACGAGAACTGGCAGATGATCGACGGCGAACTGCACCCAAACGAGGCGGTGGAGGACAAGATCGCGCTGTCCGACCGCTTCGGCCTGTGGCTGTCGTTCTACCCCTTCACCCAGGAACATTTCCTCGACGTCGTGCGCCACTGGATCGGCAGCATGGCGGAGCAGGCCAAGCTGCAATGGCAGTGGAGCGAGGAGCTGGAGAAGCAGGCGATTCGCTGGGCTTCCGGGCGCGGCAACCGCAACGGTCGTTGCGCCTACCAGTTCGCCCGCCAGTGGGTCGGCCTGCAACTGCTGGGCGGTGGGGAATGATCGCGCTCGATGCCGTCGGCCAGGGCCTCGACGGCTACGGCCTGCTCGAGGCGCAACTGGAATCGCTGCTGGCCGACGAGCGCGATTTCATCGCCAACGCGGCGCAGTTTTCCGCCTTCCTGTTTCAGGAGCTGGAGTCGCTGAACTGGGCGGGCTTCTATCTGGCGCGGGGCGAGGAACTGGTCCTCGGCCCGTTCCAGGGGAAGGTCGCCTGCGTGCGGATTCCCTTCGGGCGCGGCGTGTGCGGTGCCGCGGCGGCGACCGGGAAGACCCAGCGGGTCGAGGACGTGCACGCGTTCGCCGGTCACATCGCCTGCGACAGCGCCTCGAACAGCGAGCTGGTGATTCCTCTGCTCAAGGACGGGCGGCTGATCGGCGTGCTGGATCTGGACAGCCCGAACCTCTCGCGCTTCAGCGAAGCTGACCAGCAGGGCCTGGAGCGGCTGGCGGCGATCTTCCTGCGGCTGACTGACTGCTGAGCGACGGCCGTCAGTCGTAGATGTTCTTCTTCTGCCAGGGATCGTCTTCTTCCAGCTGGGTCAGGCCGGCATTCAGCTCGGTGCTTTCGTCCGGATTCGGCTTGTCCAGCGTAAGGATCATCGCTTCCGTCTTGGCGAGCTGCTGTTCGAACTTCTCCCGTTGCGTCTTGTACTGCGCGCCGTTGGGCTGCTTGCGCAGGAACTGCACGCCACGCTCGTAGGCCAGGCGCGCCTGGCGCGGCAGTTTCTGCTGCATCGCCTGCTGGCCGAGGTTGGTGAAGAACTCGATGTGCAGCAGCACCAAAATGTGCCGCACCGTGGCGATCCACTGCTTGGCTTCGTTGGCCGAAAGAATGCCTTCCTGGGCGGCGCGGGTGATCTGCCCGTGCAGGGTTTCCAGCTGAAAACGCACTTCCTTGGCCTGGCCGTCGTTGTTGATCGGCTGCGGCTTGTTGTCCGGGACTATCCCTTCGCCCTGGGCGAACAGCGGCTGCAGGTAAGCGATCCGCGCGCGCAGTTCGGCGTTGTTCTTGTCCACCGGCAGCAGGCGTTCGCTGAGCTGCAGCTCCAGTCCGGTCAGCAGCAGCTTCAGCGACGGCGTCATGTACTGGCCGGGAAAAATCTCCGACAGATCGCCGATGCGGCGGGTGCGGTCCGTGAGGTCGGCACGCAGGCGTGCTTTCTCCAGGGCGCTGTTCTCCACCATGTGGTTGATGTAGCCGATGCCCAGCAAGAGCAATATGCCGACGGCGACCATGACTGAAATGACGATTGGGGACATCTGTTCCACCACTGCTAAGTTGCGCGTTTGGCCGAGTGTAGAGGCTTGACGTTTCATTCGATAGTGGCGACTTGATAGCGGGTGAAGTCGTTGATTTAAAAAATTATTTGCAGGGTGCTTGACGACCTTTCAAAGGCTAAATAGAATGCGCGCCACTTCCAGCGTGAAGCCAAAAGCGAAACGCCAGAAGCCGGAAATCAAGTTGTAAGTTCCGGGCTGCGTCCCCTTCGTCTAGTGGCCTAGGACACCGCCCTTTCACGGCGGTAACAGGGGTTCGAGTCCCCTAGGGGACGCCATTGCGGGAATAGCTCAGTTGGTAGAGCACGACCTTGCCAAGGTCGGGGTCGCGAGTTCGAGTCTCGTTTCCCGCTCCAAATCTGCAGTCAGGCTCACCAAAGCCTGATAGCCAAAAAGGCGGCCTCCGGGCCGCCTTTTTCGTTTCCGGCATTCGCCAATTTTTCCTTCTCGCTTCGACCCTACGCCGTTGTGCCGCGGCGCGCGTGCCATCCGCCCGACGGTGCATAGCTAGCCGGCCAGCAACTCGGGCGCGTATCGGTCGATGCGTGCCTTCACCAGCGCGGCGCCGTGCCGGGTGAGCACGGTCATCTCGGCGTCGGACAAACGGCGCAGGTTGGTATCGATGGCCGAGGCGAACGCAGCATCGCCTTCCTGCACCTGGCCTTCGGTGCTGTCGATGGAGAACCACATGGGTTTCGGTCCGACCTTCGCCAGCGCGCGATGCTCCAGGCGGTCGAATTCCAGGCCGCGAATCTGTTCCATCATGATGTCCAGCCCGGCCTTGAGCACGATGGCGCCGGACTCGGTGGGGCGGCTGTCGAGGGCGAAGGGCTTTCCGCCGTCGCTGACGATCAGGTAGTCCAGCGCGTTCCTCTTCGCCAGCAGCGGGTTGACGCCCATGTTGTCGTAGACGCCGCCGTCGGTGAGGGTCACGTACTCCATGGAGAACTCCGCCTTCGGCTGATAGCGGTCAGGGCCGAGACGCAACGGCGGAAACACCGGCGGAAAGGCCGAGGACGCCGCCACCGCCAGGCTCAGCGGAAAGTTCGGCGCCTCGATGACGCCGAGTTCGTATTCGCCGATCTCGCTGGGGTTTCCTCCGCCGCTGACGAAGAAGAACAGGTTGCCGGTCGCGAGGTTGGTCGAGTTCAGATAAATGCGCGGGCCGCCGCTCAGCGCCGCCAGCGTCTTGCCGCCGAACAACTGCTTGTCGTAGGACTCGGCGAGCTTTTCCAGGCGCGTTTCGAAGATGTCCAGGGCGCCGCCGATGAACGACGCCACGGCGATCGATTGGGTACGCAGGTATTTGTCGAGAGTCTCCAGGCGGTTCGACGCCTGCCAGTTCAGCGCGACGCTGGCGCCGGCGATGCTGCCGCCGCTGACGCAACTGATCAGGTCCAGTTTGTCCAGCAGGCCCAGCGCGTCGAGCTGGCGCATGACACCCAGGTGGAAGGCGGCGGAGCGGAATCCGCCTCCCGACAGCGCCAGGCCGATGCGTTTGCTCTGTCCGTTCACCTGAATCGACATAATCGTGTCCTCCGCCGGCAGGGGTGCGTTTCGCCAGAAGCGCGGACATCGCTGGCTGAAGCTGGAAACAGGCTAGCAGCGCCTTTGAGTTTGTCGCCGTGGCGAAGGGCAAAAGCGCGTTCTGGCTAGTCGATGTCGCGATAGATTCGAGTGCGAAACGTTATATGCGCAGGTTTTGACAGCGGCCGGTTTCGACTCTTGACTGCTAGCACTCCCCGGCAGTCCTTGGGGTTCCCTTCGGTGGAACCATCGCGATGACCATGCCCGCCCTGCGCCGACTGCTGTTTTGCCTCCTGCTCGCAGGCTCCCTGGCTGGCGCATGGTCGGGGGCCTGCCTGGCTCAGCCGGTGCCGAGCGAACAGCCGCCGGCGAGTGCAGTCGTCACCGACGATCAGGGGTTCGACGATGTGCTCGGCCATTCCGCCAAGGTGCTGATCAAGCTGCTGGTGCTGGCCGCGTTGCTCGAGTCGGCGCTGGAGATCGTTTTCAAGTGGCGGCCGTTCATCGCCTATTTCGACGGCCGCGGGGTGAAGACGCCGATCACCTTGCTCTGCGCCTGGGCGATGGTCGTGCACTTCGACATCGACTTCCTCGCGCCACTGCTCAGCGACTACCAAGAGTCGACCGCCAGCGTGGCGAGCGAGGGCGTGGTGCATCTGTTCACCGCCATGATCATCGCCGGCGGCAGCTCGGGAGTTAACAACCTGCTCGGCGCGTTGGGCTATCGGCGCGCGGTTTCCGCCGAGGACCTGAAGGCACGGCCGCCGAAGACCGAGGCCTGGATATCGGTGGCGCGGGTCAAGCCGGCGACCGCCGTCGGCCCGGTGCAGGTGCAGATCAGCGAGGGCGGCGGCGCGTTCCTCGTCGCCGGGACCATCCAGAGCGTATCGACGCGGCTCAAGGGCCTGCGCTTCTTCATCCGCGACCCCGGACGACTGCCGACCGCGGGCGGGATTTCCGTGGCACCGAACGTCGCCTATAAGGTCCGGCTCGCCGGGCAGAGCGCCAAGGGTGTCGCGCTGCTCAGCGCGAGCACCTGGGAAACCGACGGCCTGCGCCTTGGCGCGCTGGTGGATATCGAGCTTTCGATCTGAGCCATTCACCCATTCCCGGCCATTGCGACCGGCAAGGAGGCATCCGATGGGGCATTCCGACTATCTGCAGCCGGCGATGCGCAAGTTGCGTGTGTACGCCCTCGACCCGCAGGCGTCGACGCTGATCGAGACCGCGCGGGTCAACCACGCCACGGTTTCGATTCCTTGGGAGGAGCGCTGGGAGGAGGGTGTCTCGCCGGGACCGGTGAACGAATACCTGGAGGTCATCGACGTCGATCCTGCCAGCGACCAGTTCTACCAGCCGGTGGACCTCAACCATCCGCATCTGCTGGCGCAGGACGGCCTCACGCCGTCCGAGGGCGATCCGCGCTTCCATCAGCAGATGGTCTTCGCCGTGGCGATGAAGACCATCAAGCTGTTCGAGCGGGCGCTGGGGCGGAAGATCTTCTGGTCGCCGATCTGGGATGGCGACAAGTACCGGCCGGTGCCCAAGCTGCGCATCTATCCGCATGCGCTGCGCGAGGCCAACGCCTATTACAGCCCGAGCAAGAAGGCGTTGCTGTTCGGCTACTTCAAGGCCTCGCTGAGCGATCCGGGGGTGAACCTGCCGGGCGGCTGGGTGTTCACCGCGCTGTCCCACGATATCGTCGCCCACGAAACCACCCACGCGATCCTCGACGGGCTGCACCGGCGCTACATCGAATCTACCAGCGTCGACAGCCTGGCCTTCCACGAGGCGTTCGCCGACATCGTCGCGCTGATGATGCATTTCACCTTGCCGGAAGTCGTCTCCAGCCAGCTGGAAGCGCGCAGCGGCAGGCTCTCGGAACGCTCCTGGCTGACCGGGCTGGCGCGTCAGTTCGGCGAGGCGACGGGGCGCTACGCGGCGCTGCGCGAGGCGATCGACGACAAGAACGGCGACCAATTGCCCGACCCCATGCGCCTGGCCACGCTCACCGAGCCGCACGAGCGCGGCGCGATCCTGGTGGCGGCGATATTTGACGCCTTCGTGACCATCTACGAGCAGCGCAGCGCGGACCTGATGCGCCTGTTCGCCGGCGGCGAGGAGAATCCGCGGCCGCTGGCCCCGGAACTGATCGCCCGCCTGACCCGCGAGGCGGTGAAGTCCGCCGACCATGTGCTGCGCCTGTGCATCCGTGCGCTGGATTACCTGCCGCCGGTGGACGTGCACTTCGGCGAGTTCCTGCGCGCCATCATCACCGCCGACACCGACCTGGTGCCGGACGACCCGATGCACTATCGCCTGGCGGTGATCCAGGCGTTTCGCCGGCGCGGCATCCTGCCCGACAGGTGTCTGTCGCTGGCACCGGACAGCCTGCTCTGGGAGGCGCCGATCGACCCGCCGGCGGTGGACGAGCTGCTGCAGTTCAAGTACGCGGCGCACGGCAAGATCGCCGCGCAACTGCGCCTGACGCCGCAATACCAGCGCAGCAAGGCGTTCGCCCAGTCGGAAGAGAACCGCATGCTGGTCTGGCAATGGCTGATGCGCTCCCAGGCCAGCGACCCGCAGTGGGAGCGCACGCTCGGCGTCTGGTTCATGGCCCGCGAGGCGGCCGAAGGCATCGCCGGTTCGCTGTTTCCCGGCATGCACGGACATGCCAGACAGCCTGCCGTGGAAGTGCATTCGGTACGCACCAGCCGGCGCGCCGGACCGGACGGGCAGGACCTGCGGCAACTGGTGATCGAGATCACCCAGCGCCGGCGCGGCTTCCATTCCGTCGAGCGGCAGCAGGAACAGGACGGCGAGCCGCTGGCACCGGCGGAATCGGAGGATTGGGATTTCATCTTCCGCGGCGGCGCCACGCTGATCATCGACCTGCGCGATGGCTCGCTGCGCTACGTGATCCGCAAGCGCATCGACGACGCGGCGCGCCTGGATGCGCAGCGCAACTTCCTGCAGTCCGGGCAGGCCGGCCTGGCGATGATCTATCGCGGGCCGCGCAAGCAGGACAATCCGTTCGCCATGACCCACCGCGGAGTCTGACCCCATGAGCGCGTCCATTCCCAACGGCTCGATGGCGGTGCGCATGTACCGCGGCATCCTCGGCGACTGCTTTCTGCTGCGCTACACGCAATCGGAACGCGAGGACTGCCACATCCTCATCGACTGCGGCGTGCTGCAGAGCGTGAAGGGCGCGAAGGAGCAGATGAAGCGCATCGTCGACGACCTCCACGCGACCACCGGCGGCAGGCTGGACCTCGTGGTGCTGACCCATGAGCACCACGATCACCAGTCCGGCTTTCTCTACGAGAAGGAGCGCTTCTTCGGCGCCGACTTCAGCGTCGGCGAGTTGTGGCTGGCCTGGACCGAGAACCCCAGCGACGCGCAGGCGATCCGCCTGCACGCGCGCTTCGACAAGGTGAAACGCGCACTGGCGAAGGTCACCGCGATCGCCCGGTCGAACAGTGCCTTCAGCCAGGACCCGAGGATCGGCACGGTAACCGCGCTGGCGGAGTTCGTGCCGCCGGCCGAGGACGGCGAGGTGGCGGGCAGGAAGCAGTCGATCATCGAGCGGCTCAGGCACAAGGCCGGTGGGCAGGCGACCCGTTACCTGGAGCCAGGCGACGTGGTGCGTCCGCAAGCGGCGCCGACGCTGCGGGTCAGCGTGCTCGGCCCGCCGCGCGACGAGCAGCGCCTGCGCAAGGACCTGCCTTCGGCCGGCGCGGGCAAGGAGGTCTACCTGAGCAGCCTGGACGAGGCCATCGCGCTGGAGGACCACGCGCTGCGGGCGCTGGGCCAGCCGGTCGAGGAGGTGGCTTCGCCGTTCGCGCAGCCGCATCAGCGCAGCCTTCAGCAGGCGCAGCGCAGCGCCAGTCGCCAGCCCGACGGCGCGCTGGCGAGCGTCGAACAGCGCTATTTCGACCCCGAGCAGGCCTGGCGCAACATCGAGGACGAATGGCTGGACAGCGCCGAATGCGTGGCCCTGAAGATGGATTCCGATACCAACAACACCAGCCTGGTGCTGGCGCTGGAGTTGCCCGACGGCCAGGTGCTGCTGTNNCGACGCGCAGGTGGGCAACTGGATTTCCTGGGGCGACCAGACCTACCCGCGCGTGGCGGTCGACGGGGAACCGGCGCCGCGGACGCTGGACGACCTGCTGCAGCGGGTCACGCTGTACAAGGTCGGCCACCATTGCAGCCACAACGCCACGGCCAAGGCGCTCGGCCTGGAGAAGATGACCGATTCGCGCCTGGTGGCGATGATCCCGGTGGTCACCGCCGTCGCCGAGGGCAAGGGCTGGCAGATGCCCTATCCGGAGCTGCTCACGGCGCTGCAGACGCGCACCCGGCGCCGCGTGCTGATCGGCGACAGCGACCCTGCCCGCGAGGCGGAAATCTTCGCGCAGAACCCCACCAGCAGTCGCAACCCGGCGCAGCTGGAGTACGCTGCGGATGGCCTGTGGGTGGAGCTGGGCATCCGCTGCACGGCCTGATGCGCCCATACATGAGTCAGGTTCATAGGCGCATGCGGCCCTGATGGCTTAATCGACGGGCTACTGTTCGGTAGATTTCCACTACACGATCAGACCGCTGCCGCCATCATGGAGTGAACGACAAATGAACAACGCAACCGTCGGGGTTTCCCCCGGCGAGACGAGCGAACCGTTCGAGGTCACCGGAGAAGACGGACTCACCACGCGGGTTCATAGCTCCAGGGAGGCGGCGCTGGAACTTGCCGGAATCGATGCGCTTTCCTGGTTCTGCCTGATGCAGCCGTCCTTCGATCCGGTTCGCCCTGTGTCAGTCCGTTGTGACTAGCGGCCTGCCCCCGGCTTTCCTGCAGGCAAAAAAAGAGGCCCCTGCAAGCGACGCGCAGGGGCCTTTTTCGTTTTGTCGCCGGCTCAGTGCTTGGCGCTTTGCTCGGGCAGGGAGAGCAACTGGCGCTCCTGGGCCCAGTCGAACGGCTCGCCTTTCTCTTCGGCCTCGAAGCGACGTTCTTCCAGGTCCTGGAACTGGGCGATTTCCTCTTCCGGCATGAAGTGCAGGCAGTCGCCGCCGAAGAACCACAGCAGGTCGCGCGGCACCAGGTGGGCGATCTGCGGGTAGCGGTGAAACACCTGGCAGATCATGTCCTGGCCGAGATGACGCTCCTCGGGAATGTTCGGCAGCGCCCTGACCAGATCGTCGAAGCGCTCGACGAACAGCGCGTGGCTCTCATCCGGCACCTGCTCGGCCTCGCCGAGGGCGATCAGGATGCCGCGCAGGTGGGCCAGCAGGGTCAGGTTGTGGTCGATGTATGAAGTAGCCATGGGATACCTGTCGAGTGGGGCGCGCAGTATAGACCGCGTCGCGCAGACCGCGTCGCGTAGACCGGGCTGCGCGCCAGTGGTTGTCAGCGCACCTTGTCGGGGCTAGGCAGCAGGTCTTCCTTGGCGAAGTCGTCGACGTCGATTACCGCGCGCCGGGCGATTTCGGCCTGGTGCAGGCTGTGCGCTTCGTCGCTGCTGAGCACGCCGGCCTCCAGCGCGGCGTCGATCGGATTTTGCCCGGCGGCGGGTTGGAACTGGTCGTCCTTCAGCGCCTTGTGCAGTTTGCGCGAGATGCTGTGGCTGGCGGCGAGCAGCTCGAAGGCGTGCTTGAGCCCGCCCACCGCATCGCTCGGGTTCTGCGGGCGGAAGCAGCCGTCGAGCAGTTGCTCCAGCGCCGGATCGCCTTCCGGGCGGCCGAGAATCTCCGCCACTTCGGCGTCCAGTTCGTCGCTCGGACCGGCATGCCGGCGGCCGAAGGGGAACACCACCAAGTGCAGCAGGCCGCCGAGCAGGCGGTTGGGGAAGTTGGCGAGGATACCTTCCAGTGCCAGCTCCGCCTTGCCCAGGCATTCCTCCAGCGACCAGCGCAGCAGCGCCTGCTGCTCGGCCGGATAACCCAGGTCATGGAAGCGCTTGAGCGCCGCCGAGCCCAGGTAGAGGTAGCTGAGCACGTCGCCGAGGCGCGCGGAAAGCCGCTCGCGGCGCTTCAGCTCGCCGCCCAGCAGCATCATGCTGAGGTCGGCGAGCATGGCGAAGGCCGCCGCCAGGCGATTCAGCGAGCGGAAGTAACCGCGCGACAGGCCGCGCCCCGGCGCCTTGCCGAGCAAGCCGAAGCTGAGCCCGAGCACCAGCGTGCTGGCGGCGTTGCTGACAGCGAAGCCGATGTGCTGCATCAGCAGCCGGTCGAACTTGACCAGCGCGGCGTCTCGATCCGGCTCGTGGACCAGGGCCATTTCCTTGAGCACGAACGGATGGCAGCGGATCGCGCCCTGGCCGAAGATCATCAGGTTGCGCGAGAGGATGTTGGCGCCTTCCACGGTGATGAAGATCGGCGCGCCCTGCCAGGAGCGGCCCAGGTAGTTCTTCGGCCCCATGATGATGCCCTTGCCGCCGTGGATGTCCATGGCGTGGGCGATGCACTCGCGGCCGCGTTCGGTGAGGTGGTACTTGAGCACCGCGGAGAGCACCGAAGGCTTTTCGCCCAGGTCGACCGCGTTGGCGGTGAGCACTCGGGCGGCGTCCATCAGCCAGGCGTTGCCGCCTATCCGCGCCAGTGCTTCCTGGATGCCCTCGAACGCCGACAGCGGCACGTTGAACTGCTCGCGGATCTGCGCGTAGCGCCCACTGGCATAGCCGGTGGCCTTGGCCGCGCTGGTGCCGACCGCGGGCAGCGAGATCGAACGGCCGACCGACAGGCAGTTCATCAGCATCATCCAGCCTTTGCCGATCATTTCCTCGCCGCCGATGATGTAGCTCAGCGGTACGAAGACATCCTTGCCGGAGTTCGGTCCGTTCATGAAGGCGGCACCCAGCGGCACGTGGCGGCGGCCGATCTCGACGCCGGGGGTGGCGGTCGGAATCAGCGCCAGGGTGATGCCGAGTTCCTCCTGCTCGCCGAGCAGATGCTCAGGGTCGTAGGTCTTGAAAGCCAGGCCGAGGAGGGTGGCGACCGGGCCAAGGGTGATGTAGCGCTTCTCCCAGGTCAGGCGCAGGCCGAGCACTTGCTGGCCTTCCCATTCGCCCTTGCAGATTATTCCGCTGTCGGTCATCGCGCCGGCATCGGAGCCGGCATGCGGGCCGGTGAGGGCGAAGCAGGGGATGTCCTCACCGCTGGCCAGGCTCGGCAAATAGTGGTTGCGCTGTTCCTCGGTGCCGTAGTGCAGCAGCAGTTCGGCCGGGCCGAGGGAATTGGGCACCATCACCGTCGAGGCGAGGTCGCCGCTGCGCGTGGCCAGCTTCATGACGATCTGCGAGTGCGCGTAGGCGGAGAAGCCCTTGCCGCCATACTGCTTGGGAATGATCAGGGCGAAGAAGCCGTTGGCCTTGATGAAGGCCCAGGCTTCGGGCGGCAGGTCCATGCGCTGGCCGATGTCCCAGTCGCTGACCATGGCGCAAAGTTCGTTGGTCGGCCCGTCGATGAAGGCGCGTTCCTCTTCGCTCAGCTTCGGCGCCGGGTAGTCGAGCAGCACGTCCCAGTTCGGCCGGCCGCTGAACAGCTCGCCATCCCACCACACGGTGCCGGCATCGATGGCTTCCTTCTCGGTCGCCGACATCGGCGGCAGAACCTTCTGGAACCAACTGAACAGCGGCCCGCTGAACACCCTGCGGCGCAGGTCCGGCAGCAGCAGCGGCACGGCGATGGCCAGAAACAGCAACCAGAGGACCAGCATCAGCAGCAGCGGCGCATCGCCGGATGCGCCCATGGCGACCAGGTAGACGGCGACGACGGCGAGCGATGGCAGCGGCGATACGCGCCAGTGGGCGAGCAGGGCAATACCGACGACCAGGACCAGCAACCAAACGACCAGCATGTGAAATCCTCCGTGAAGACAGCATTCGAAGGCAGTGCTGTCTGGAACTGGCCGCCACCGTTCATGGTGGCGACAGGAGCGGTTCGAGCGGATCGCCGTGGCGCGATCCAGGGTGGATCATCGTCCATCTCGAGCCGACCGCTTCGTGGATAGTGACCCCCGCCGGATAGGGGAGTTCGGCTTTTGACGGCAGCCAACGGCGGCGCGGGGAGGGTAGACTTCGGCCACTGCAACGAAACGAATCGAGGTGCGCAATGCTGAAAATCTGGGGTCGGAAGAATTCCAACAATGTGCGCAAGGTGCTCTGGTGCGCCGAGGAACTCGGCCTGCCATACGAGCGGATCGACGCCGGCGGCGCCTTCGGCGTGGTCAACGATGCGCAGTACCGGGCGAAGAATCCCAATGGCCTGGTGCCGCTGATCGAGGACGGCGACTTCGTGCTCTGGGAATCCAACGCCATCGTCCGCTACCTGAGCGCCAGGCACGCCGAAGGCGGCCTGCAGCCGGCGGAACTGCAGGCGCGTGCCAGCGCCGATCGCTGGATGGACTGGGTGACCTCGACGCTGGCCACGCCCTATCGCACGGTGTTCTGGGGATTGCTGCGCACCGCCGAGGCCGATCGCGACATGCCCGCCATCGAGGCGGCGCGCACGCTCTGCGCCGAACTGCTGGCGGTTCCCGAACAGGCCCTGGCCACTCAGCCCTGGCTGTCCGGCGCCGAATTCGGCATGGGCGACATCCCGCTCGGCTGCTTCATCTACGGCTGGTTCGAGATACCCATCGAGCGCCCCTCGCTGCCGCATCTGGAGGCCTGGTACGCGCGCTTGCGTGAGCGCCCGGCCTACCAGCGCGCGGTGATGACACCGCTGACCTGAGTTTCGCCGTCACGGAAATACCCGGTTGCAATCGGCCGGGCTCGCCCTTATCTAACCCATTCTCTTCTTCGCGCGTGCATTCACTATGAGTTCTGCACTGTCCATCCGGCAGTTGACCAAGACCTACGGCAACGGCTTCCAGGCCCTCAAGGGCATCGATCTGGAAGTGGCCGAAGGCGACTTCTTCGCCTTGCTCGGGCCCAACGGCGCCGGCAAGTCCACCACCATCGGCATCCTTTCGACCCTGGTGAACAAGAGCGGCGGCACGGTCAACGTGTTCGGCCACGACCTCGACGCCGAGCCTTCCGCGCTCAAGCGCTGCATCGGCGTGGTGCCGCAGGAGTTCAACTTCAACCAGTTCGAGAAGGTCTTCGACATCGTCACTACGCAGGCCGGTTACTACGGGATTCCGTTGCGCCAGGCCCGCGAGCGTGCCGAGGAATACCTCACCCAGCTGGGCCTGTGGGACAAGCGCAACGCCGCCTCGCGCGAGCTGTCCGGCGGGATGAAGCGGCGCCTGATGATCGCCCGTGCACTGGTCCACCAGCCGCGCCTGCTGATCCTCGACGAGCCCACCGCCGGCGTGGACATCGAGCTGCGCCGTTCGATGTGGAGCTTCCTCACCGAGCTGAACAAGAAGGGCATCACCATCATCCTCACCACGCACTACCTGGAAGAGGCCGAGCAGCTGTGCCGCAACATCGGCATCATCGACCACGGGCAGATCGTCGAGAACACCAGCATGCGGGCGCTGCTGGCCAAGCTGCATGCGGAAACCTTCCTCCTTGACCTGAAGGAATCGCTGCTGATCGAACCGCAGCTGGAAGGCTACCCGGCGCGCCTGATCGATTCTCACACCCTCGAGGTGCAGGTCGAGAAGAGCCTCGGCATCACCGACCTGTTCGCCCAACTGGCGGCGCAGAGCGTCGAGGTGCTGAGCCTGCGCAACAAGACCAACCGGCTGGAGGAGCTGTTCGTTTCCCTGGTCGAGCAGAACCTGGCGAAGGTGGCGAAATGAGCGGCGAACTGCGTCCCAACCTGGTCGCCCTGCAGACCATCGTCTACCGCGAGGTGCGGCGTTTCCTGCGCATCTGGCCGCAGACGCTGCTGCCCCCGGCGATCACCATGGTGCTGTACTTCGTGATCTTCGGCCGGCTGATCGGCGCGCGCATCGGCGAGATGGGCGGCTTCAGCTACATGGAGTACATCGTGCCGGGGCTGATCATGATGTCGGTGATCACCAATGCCTACGGCAATGTGGTGTCGAGTTTCTTCGGCGCGAAGTTCCAGCGCTCGGTGGAGGAACTGCTGGTTTCGCCGGTGTCGCCGCACATCATCCTCATCGGCTACGTCACCGGTGGCGTGCTGCGCGGGCTGGCGGTGGCGGCGATCGTCACCGTACTGTCGCTGTTCTTCACCCACCTGACGCTGCATCACCTGGGCATCACGGTGCTGGTGATCTTCCTCGCGGCGACGATCTTTTCGCTGTGCGGCTTCGTCAACGCGGTCTACGCGCGCAACTTCGACGACATCTCGATCATCCCGACCTTCGTGCTAACGCCGCTGACCTACCTGGGCGGGGTGTTCTACTCGATCCATCTGCTGCCGCCGTTCTGGCAGGTGGTGTCTCTGGCCAACCCGATCCTGCACATGGTCAACGCCTTCCGCTACGGCATACTCGGCGTTTCCGACATCCATATCGGCACCGCCGTGGTGTTCATGCTGGCTGCGACGGCGGTGCTCTATCTGGTCTGCATCCGTCTGCTGGTAAGCGGCCGCGGGATGCGCCAGTGAGCCTGTCCGGTCGCTGATCTGCGGCAGCCTTGGCTGGCGCGCGGCTTCCTATACTCGGGCGATCACTTGATCGCCCTTCGAGGATTTCAGCATGCCGTCACGTTCCTCCGTTCTGATCTGCAGTGCGCTGGCTGCCTTCTGCCAATTGGCGCAGGCCCATGCGCCGGCACATGCCTTCGCCTTCGGTGCGCCGGGCAAGGCCAGCGAGGCCACGCGCACCGTGGAAGTGACGTTGGGCGACATCTATTTCGCGCCCAAAGTGCTGCAGGTGAAAGCTGGCGAAACGGTGCGCTTCGTGCTGAAGAACGAGGGCAAGCTGGTCCACGAATTCAATCTCGGCGACGCGCAGATGCATGCGCAGCACCAGCATGAAATGCTCGAGATGCAGAACGCTGGCGCTATGGCCGAATCGGCGCAGCACGCCAACATGGCGAGCATGGATCACGGCGTGGAGATGAGCCACGGCGAGGCGAACCAGGCGGTCGGCATGGCCCACGACGACCCCAACAGCGTGCTGGTGCAGCCGGGGCAGACCGGCGAACTGGTCTGGACCTTCGCCCAGGCAAGCGGGCTGCAGTTCGCCTGCAACGTACCCGGCCATTACCAGGCCGGCATGGTCGGCGAAATCCGGATCGACTGACGCGCCTTCCGGCACCTGCGGTTTTTATCGCGGCGGCGACTGTATAGACTTGCCGCGTTTTTCGCCCGTCAGGTCATCGCCATGCAGCATCCCGCCGAACATTCGCCCCTGGGTAAATCCAGCGAATACATCGCCACCTACACGCCGTCGCTGCTGTTCCCGATTTCCCGGGCGCCGAAATGGGCGGAGCTGGGCCTGACGGCGCAGAGCCTGCCGTATGCGGGCGTGGATTACTGGAACTGCTACGAGCTGTCCTGGCTGACCGCTTCGGGCAAGCCGGTGGTGGCGGTGGGCGAGTTCGCGATCCCGGCCCACTCGCCGAACATCATCGAATCCAAGTCGTTCAAGCTCTACCTCAACTCGCTGAACCAGACCCGCTTCGCCTCCCGTGACGAGGTGCAGGCGCTGCTGGCTCGCGACCTGTCGGCCGCTGCCGGCGCGCCGGTCTCGGTGACCCTGAAGACGCTGGATCAGGTGACGGAGGAGGGCATCGCCCGGCCGGCTGGCGTGTGCATCGACGTGCTGGAGGTGGACATCGACAACTTCAGTCAGCCGCAGGTCGAACTGCTGCGCTGCAACGCCGACGAAGTGGTCGAGGAACGCCTGTACAGCCACCTGCTCAAGTCCAACTGCCCGGTCACCGGCCAGCCGGACTGGGGCACGCTGGTGGTGGAATACCGGGGCGCGAAGCTGGACCACGCGAACTTTCTCGCCTACCTGGTGAGCTTCCGCCAGCATTCGGATTTCCATGAGCAGTGCGTCGAGCGCATCTATCTGGATCTGCTGAATCTGCTGCAGCCGGAGCGTCTCAGTGTGCATGCGCGCTACGTGCGCCGCGGCGGGCTGGACATCAATCCTTACCGCAGCAGCCAGGCGATGTCCGTGGACAACCGGCGACTCGCCCGGCAGTAAGCTGGGCACCCCGCCATGAGCGGGGCGCGAAGGGCATCAGATGCCGATGCTGGCGAGGGTCTGCATCACGTTGCGCAGGGTGCCGGCGAGGGTGGGGTGGCTGACTTCGAAACGTTCGACCGCCAGGTTGACCCCATCCACCAGGCTCGGGCTCGGCGGTTGGGCGTTCTCGTAGGCCAGTTGAATTTCGATCTGGTTCATCACCTCGATGATCGATTCGCGCTCCTCGTCGTTGAGGGGTGGTTCCTGGTCCAACTGTTTGCGCAGGTCTTCCAGTTGCAGCTGCAGGTCGTTTGCAGACATGACGACTTCTCCCTTCTTGTATAAAGCCAAAACATGGACCCTGCGTCGATTCGAAAGGTCCGTGCCATTGATTTCAGGTTATCACCGGGAACGCTCCGGCTGGCTGGTGGGTCAGTTGGTCTGCCGGCGCACGAACCGCTTCGCTGACCGCGAGCAAGGTTGCCGTCGATAGGTTCGCCGGCATTGAAGCGGGAACACCACCGAAACAGCCGGTAATGAATTATTGACGCCGGCCTTTCGCTTCACGGGTTTTGTATCAAGCCCTATACTGCGCGACCGGACGTGGCGGGCCGCCACAGGAATTTTTCAAGGAGACACCTTTCATGCGCGACCTCGGTACTGGCTGGATTCAGGGCGTCGGACGCTCGCTCGCCTGCGTTGCCCTGGCATTGCTGCCGCTGGTGGCCCATGCCGCTGAAGAGGATCCCTGGGAAGGCGTCAACCGCGGCATCTTCCGCTTCAACGACACCCTCGATACCTACGCGCTGAAACCGCTGGCACAGGGTTACCAGGCGGTCACCCCGCAGTTCCTCGAAGACGGCATCCACAACGTCTTCGGCAACATCGGCGACGTCACCAACCTCGCCAACAACCTGCTGCAGGGCAAGGTGCACGACGCCGGCGTCGACACCACCCGGCTGATCTTCAACACCACCTTCGGCCTGCTCGGCTTCTTCGACGTGGCCAAGCACATGGGTCTGCAGAAAAGCGACGAGGACTTTGGCCAGACCCTCGGTGCCTGGGGCGTTGGTAGCGGTCCGTACGTGGTGCTGCCGCTGCTCGGCCCGAGCACGCTGCGCGACGCGCCAGCGCGCATCCCGGACAGCTTTCTCAACGTCTACCCGTACATCGACCACGTGCCGACGCGCAACATGATCCTCGGCGTCGATATAGTCGACACCCGCGCCAGCCTGCTGGATGCGGAGAAGATGATCAGCGGTGACAAGTACGTGTTCCTGCGCAACGCCTACCTGCAGAACCGCGAGTTCCGGGTCAAGGACGGCCAGGTCGAAGACGACTTCTGAGCCTGGCGCGGAAACGAAGAAGGCGGCCGATTGGCCGCCTTCTTCGCATCTGCAGCGCTCAGTTCATCGACAGGATCGTCAGCCCGAGGGATTGCCGTCCGTCGCCCAGATCGGCGATACGCACCACTTCGGCTTCGGCATCCAGGCTCTTGAGTTCGCCGTGGTCGGAGCCGATGTGTACGCGAACCTTGTCGCCCATGCCCAGGGCGCATTCGGCTTCCAGCTGCATGCCGGTGCTGGAGAGGTCCAGGCAAAGTGCCGGGATGTCCTTTCCAGCGTGCTTGAGAACGACAGGCGCTTCCACCCGCATGCGGATGAAGTCGCGTTTCTCGCTGTAAGCACGATCATTCTGGCTCATGGCCGGGTCCTCTCGTTATTGTGCGTCGCGTTGCGGCTCTTATAACCCCGGCCGATTTGAGGTGTAAAGGCCGCTCCCGCCATGCTGGCCAGATGCTTGAATCGACTGGCGGATGGGAGTACCGTCTGCGCCTTGAATCGAACCGGTAAAGCGCCCTGGCTGATCGGCCAGGAGCATAAGTCCAACCGTCCGCGGCGCCGTTTGCCTGGATACCTCATGCACAATCCCAGTGCCAAGCTGCTGATCATCGATGACGACGAGGCCGTACGTGCAAGCCTCGCGGCCTATCTGGAAGACAGTGGCTTCAGCGTTCTGCAAGCGAGCAACGGCCTTTCCGGCCTGCAGATCTTCGAACGCGAACATCCCGATCTGGTGATCTGTGACCTGCGCATGCCGCAGGTCGACGGGCTCGAGCTCATCCGTCGCATCGGCGCCCTCGAAGTCGAGACGCCGGTCATCGTCGTGTCCGGCGCCGGGGTGATGAGCGACGCCGTCGAGGCGCTGCGCCTGGGCGCCGCCGATTACCTGATCAAGCCGCTGGAAGACTTGGCCGTGCTCGAGCATTCGGTGCGTCGCGCGCTGGACCGGGCTCACCTGCGGGTGGAAAACGACCGTTACCGGGTCAAGCTGGAAAACGCCAACCGCGAGCTGCAGGCCAGCCTGCACCTGCTGCAGGAAGACCAGAACGCTGGCCGTCACGTGCAGATGAACATGCTGCCGGTGACGCCCTGGACCTCGGACGACCTTAGCTTCGCCCACCAGATCATTCCCTCGCTGTACCTGTCGGGGGACTTCGTCGACTACTTCCGGGTCGATGAAAGGCGGATCGTCTTCTATCTCGCCGATGTATCCGGGCATGGTGCCTCGTCGGCGTTCGTTACCGTGCTGCTGAAGTTCATGACCACCCGTCTGCTCTACGAGTCGCGGCGTAACGGGATGCTTCCGGAATTCAAACCGTCGGAAGTGCTCGGCCACATCAATCGCGGGCTGATCAACACCAAGCTGGGCAAGCATGTGACGATGGTCGGTGGGGTGATCGACGAGGAACGCGGGACGCTGACCTACAGCATCGGCGGGCATCTGCCGTTGCCGGTGCTTTTCGACGGCACGCAAGCGCGCTACCTGCAGGGAAAGGGATTGCCGGTCGGCCTGTTCAACGAGGCCACCTATGAAGACAACCAGATCGAACTGCCGGCGTCGTTCAGCCTGACGCTGCTCTCGGATGGGATTTTGGACCTTTTGCCGGGCGATACGCTCAAAGACAAGGAAGCCGAGTTGCCGCAGCTTGTGCGGTCGGCTGGCGGCACCCTAGACGGGTTGCGTCAGGTTTTCGGATTGGCCACGCTGGGCGAAATGCCGGATGACATCGCCCTCCTGGTCCTGAGCAGGAACCTTGCATGAGTAGCGGTAGAATTCAGTTCGCCGAACAGGAAGGCACCTTCGTTCTCAAGTTCGTCGGTGAGATCCGCCTGACCCTGTGTTCGGCGCTGGACGCGACGATCGAGCAGATCTTCACGGCGCTGAATTTCTCGGCGATCGTCATCGACCTGACAGAAACGCGCAGCATCGACAGCACCACCCTCGGCCTGCTGGCCAAGCTGTCGATTCTGTCGCGGCAGAAGGTCGGCCTGTTGCCGACCGTGGTCACCACGCATCCGGACATCACCCGCCTGCTGCAGTCGATGGGCTTCGACCAGGTGTTCAACATCGTCGACCGTCCGCTGCCGTGCCCGGAATGCCTGACCGACCTGCCGTCGCAGGATCAGTCGGAGGACGTCGTACGCGCCAAGGTGCTCGAAGCGCACCGCATTCTGATGGGGCTCAACGAGTCCAACCGCGAGGCGTTCCACGACCTGGTGAACGCGCTCGAACGCAGCTGATCGCTCAAAACATCCCAGACAAAGAAAACGGGCGATCTCCGCAGGGAGATCGCCCGTTTCGTTCGTGCGCCTGGGTCAGACCTTGGCGGCGAGCAGCAGCTCGAGCTTTTCCTGGTCGCGGGCGAACTGGCGGATGCCTTCGGCGAGCTTCTCGGTCGCCATCGGGTCTTCGTTCATTGCCCAGCGGAAGCGGCTTTCATCCAGCACCAGGCGCGATTCGCCCTGGCCCCCAGCGTTCAGCTTGCGCTCCAGCGTGCCCTGGTCCTCGTCCAGCTTCTGCAGCAGTTCCGGGCTGATGGTCAGGCGGTCGCAGCCGGCCAGTTCTTCGATCTGGCTGAGGTTGCGGAAGCTCGCGCCCATCACCACGGTCTGGTAGCCGTTGGCCTTGTAGTAGGTGTAAATGCGCGATACCGACTGCACGCCGGGGTCTTCCGCGCCGACGTAGTCGCGGCCTTCGGCCTTCTTGTACCAGTCGTAGATGCGCCCGACGAAGGGCGAGATGAGGAACACCCCGGCGTCTGCGCAGGCGGCGGCCTGGGCGAAGGAGAACAGCAGGGTCAGGTTGGTCTGCACGCCGGCCTTTTCCAGCTGCTCGGCGGCGCGGATACCTTCCCAGGTCGCGGCGATCTTGATCAGCACGCGCTCGCGGCCGATGCCGGCCTTGTCGTACAGCCCGACCAGGCGCTCGGCGCGACGCAGCGTGGCGTCGGTATCGAAGGACAGGCGCGCATCGACTTCGGTGGAGATCCGCCCGGGAATGACCTTGAGGATTTCCTGGCCGACCGCTACGCCGAAGCGGTCGCAGGCCAGGCCGAGGTCGCCGTCGCAACCGGTGACCGCGTTGCCCAGCAGCTCCGCATAGCGGGGCAGGGAAGCGGCCTTGAGCAGCAGCGAAGGATTGGTGGTGGCATCCACCGGCTTCAGGCGGGTGATGGCGTCGAGATCGCCGGTGTCGGCGACGACGGTGGTGAATTGCTTGAGTTGTTCCAGCTTGGAGGTCATGGGGGCTCTTTCCTGTGCGATGGCCTGACCTTAACCGACGCGGCCCGCAGCGCTCAAGAGCGGGCGGGGCCGGGCGGTTCGGACAGGGCTTTGATCGAATCCGGCGGCGTGCGTTCCTTCGGGATCGCGGCTCAGTGCCCTTCGAGCAGGCCGATGGCCTGATCCAGCAGTCCCAACTGATCGTCGGTCTTGTGCACGTCCACCGACAGAAGCTGGCGGAAACGCCGTGCACCCTTGAAGCCTTGGCCGAGACCGAGCACGTGGCGGGTGATGTGGTGCATCGCGCCACCGTCCGCGAGGTGCCGGGCGATATAGGGGCGCATCGCCCGCAGCGCGTCGGCGCGGCTGATCGGCGAGGTCTCGCCGGAGTACAGCGCGCTGTCCACTTCGGCGAGCAGATAGGGGTTGTGATAGGCCTCTCGACCGAGCATCACGCCGTCGAAGGTCTGCAGGTGCGTGCGGCATTCGTCGAGGGTCTTGATGCCTCCGTTGAGGACGATCTCCAGGTCCGGAAAGTCGCGCTTGAGCTGGGCGGCGATCTCGTAGCGCAGCGGCGGAACCTCGCGGTTCTCCTTCGGTGACAGGCCTTCGAGAATGGCGATCCGTGCATGCACGGTGAAGCTGGTACAGCCGGCGGCGTGCACCTGGCCGACGAAATCGCAGAGCTCGGCATAGCTGTCGCGACCGTTGATGCCGATGCGGTGCTTCACCGTCACCGGAATCGCCACCGCATCCAGCATCGCCTTCACGCAATCGGCGACCAGCGCCGGATGGCCCATCAGGCAGGCGCCGATCATGTTGTTCTGCACCCGGTCGCTGGGGCAGCCGACGTTGAGGTTGACCTCGTCGTAGCCGGCCTGCTCGGCGAACCGGGCGCAGGCGGCCAGCTCCGCCGGTACGCTGCCACCGAGTTGCAGCGCCAGCGGATGCTCGGCCTCGTCGTAGCGCAGGAAGCGCTCGCGATCGCCCTTGAGCAGCGCGCCGGTGGTGACCATCTCGGTGTACAGCAGCGCATGGCGCGAGAGGAGGCGCAGGAAGAACCGGCAATGCCTGTCCGTCCAGTCCATCATCGGCGCAACGGAAAAGCGGCGTGACGGGCCGGGGCGCGGGATTGCTGGTGGCGAGGCGTGTTGCGTAGGCATGGGCGATGNNTTCGTTTCCGAGGTGTTGTCGGCGCGCGGGATTCATTCGGGCAAGGCGCCTGGCATAACGGAGGCGGGATCACTGCGAGGGAAAGCCCGGCAGGTCCGTGCTCCGCGCCATGAAAAAGGCGTACAAGTCTACACCTTGAAGCGCCCGTCTGCCCGGCGCTGGTTGCCCTGCTCTGGCCGAAGTGACAGGTAGCGCTATCTGCCGGTTTGGCGCCGGAGCGGGCAGGGCGTTTCGCCGCAGGGGCTCCCCAGAACGCGTCCGCGAGGGGCGGGGTCTAGGAGTAATCCCGCTCTGTTCGTAAGGAAATGCCATGCCCATGCGCCCCGGCCGCTTCGTCCTGATCGCCCTGATGCTGACGGTTGTTGGCGTGGGCGCCTTGTGGATGAGCGTGCGCTATCACTTCCCCGAGCCGAACATCATCCGCTACAGCGGCATGCCGGCCCGTGGCTGAGCGCTTGGCGGGCGGCGAAGGGCGCGGGATTCACGCGCGCCGGCCATTCCAGACGAACGCCGCCAAGGCGGTGGCCGGCAACGCCGCGCCGAGCAGGGCGATGGCGGGCCAGCCTGAGGCTTCGTAGAGCGCGCTGGCCACCGCGGAGCCGAAGGCGCCGCNNGGGGCGGGGGGGGGGTGGGCGGGGGGGGGGCGGCCGCCCCCCGGGGGGAGCCGAAGGCGCCGCCGATGAAGATGCTGGTCATGTACAGGGCGTTCAGGCGACCGCGACTTTTCGGGTCGAGCGCATAGATTTCGCGCTGGCCGAGGACCATGTTCATCTGCACGGCGAAGTCCAGCAACACTCCGGTGATTGCCAGCCCGACGATGCTGTAGCCCGGCTCGCTGAGACCGAAGAGGAAGGCCAGCGGCGCCAGCGTCATGGCGATCATCGAGGCGCGCCGCGTGTGCCCTGCATCCGCCAGGCGCCCGGCGATGGGCGCGGCGATTGCGCCGATCGCGCCGACCAGGGCGAATACCGCGATGGCGCTTTGCGACAGGCCATGCTGGCGCGCCAGCTCGATGGGTGCGGTGGTCCAGAACAGGCTGAAGGCGGAGAACATCAGGCCCTGATACAGCGCGCGCTGGCGCAGCACCGGCTGGCTGCGCAGCAGGTCGATCAGCGATCCGAGCAACTGCGCGTAGCTGGCCTTGTGGTCGGGCTCATGGCGCGGAATGGTGAAGAAGATCACGCCCATGATCGCCAGCATCACCGCGGCTGCGGCAAGGTAAACCGCACGCCAGCCGAAATGGTCGGCGATCACGCTGGCCAGCGGCCGGGCCAGCAGGATGCCCAGCAGCAGGCCGCCCATGATGTTGCCGACCACTCGCCCACGGGTCTCCGCTGGCGCCAGGTGTGCGGCCAGCGGTACCAGGATTTGGACCGACACCGAACTGAAGCCGATCAGCAACGACAGCGCCAGGAAGGTGTTCGGTTGGCTGGAGAAGCCCGCCGCCAGAAGGCTCGCGGTGGCGACCAGGGCGGTGGCCAGCATCACCTTGCGGTTCTCCAGCAGGTCCGCCAGCGGCACCAGGAACAGCAGGCCGGCGGCGTAGCCGATCTGCGTCAGCGAGACGATCAGGCTGGCACCGTGCGGCGACAGGCCCACCGCGGGTGCGATGAGAGCAACGATCGGCTGCGCGTAGTAGAGGTTGGCCACGATGGCGCCGCAGCAGAAGGCGAACAGCAGCACCATGCCCTGGGTCAGCGGGTGGGGCGCGGTGGCCGCGTGGGGCGTTGTGGTATCGGTCATGTCGGGTTCTCGGTAAGCGAAAAGGGTGAAGCCAGGGTAGGCCCGCGGGCGTCGCGGGAGAATCGGGTCAGCGTGCAATGCAGCATTGCGCCCGGCACAACGTCAGGCTCTNNTTTGGAGCAGGTCTTCGAGCCACTCCAGAAACGCCGCGACCCGCGCCGAACCGCGCTGGTTGGGCAAGAACAGCGCATTGATGCTCGCCTGCGCCGCGCCAGGGTTGATCTGCTGCTCGCCGAGCAGGCGGACCAGCCGACCGCTGTCGACCTCCTCGCGCACCAGCCAGTCGGCGAGCAGGACGATGCCGGCGCCGTCCAGCGCCATGCGCCGCAGTACGTCGGCGTTGTTGCTCTTGAAGCGACCCTGGACATCGACGCGAACCTCCTCGCCTGCCTGGCGAAAGGTCCACGCCGGGGAGGCGTTGGCGTAGTCGAAGCGCAGGCACTGGTGCACGGCGAGATCGCTGGGCTGCTCGATCGGCGGATGTGTCGCCAGGTAGTCCGGGCTCGCCAGCAGCCAGCGCTGGAAATACCCGAGCGTGCGGCTGACCACATCCTCGCTGACCACCAGACTGCCGAGTCGCACCGACACGTCGACGCGTTCGCTCTGCAGGTCCACTACCTCGTCGGTAAGGGCCATGCTCAGTTCGATGCGCGGGTAGCGCTGCAGAAAACCGATCAGCTGCGGCGCGATGATCTGCCGGCCGAACTCCACCGGCACGCTGATGCGCAGTTGCCCGCTGGGTTCGCAGCCACGGTCGGCAACGGCCGAATCGGCCAGTTCGACGGCGGCGAGGATGGCGCGGGCGTGCTGGTAGTAGGCGTTGCCGGCCTCGGTCACGCTGACCCGGCGGGTCGAGCGGTTGAGCAGGGCGGCGCCCAGTTCGGCTTCCAGGTTGTCGATGGTCCGCGTCACCGAGGAGGTGGCCACGCCCAACTGACGGGCCGCAGCGGAGAAACCGGCGGCTTCGACGGCACCGACGAACATCCTCAAGGCCAGCAGCTTGTCCATGTGCCCCCATTGTCCGTGGCGAAAACAGGCTGCAAGCATACCGGCGCCGGGGCCGCTGGAAACACCTCCAGTCCCGCCGCGAGCAAATAAGCACATCCGTCCAATCCGCTGCAGGCCGCGCTGACTAGGGTAGGCACCAGTATCGAGCGAGTTGCCGTCCCCCGGCCGCCCGGTCTTCGCACCACTACCTACCAAGGAGTCAACCATGAGCACTGCACCGCGCTACAACCGTCTCAACAAGGACGATGCCGTCGTCATGCTGGTCGACCACCAGACCGGACTGATCTCGCTGGTACAGGACTTCGCCCCCAACGAGTTCAAGAACAACGTGCTGGCCCTGGGCGACCTGGCCAAGTTCTTCAAGCTGCCGACCATCCTCACCACCAGTTTCGAGAACGGCCCCAACGGCCCGATGGTTCCGGAACTCAAGGAAATGTTCCCGGATGCGCCCTACATCCCGCGCCCGGGCCAGATCAATGCCTGGGACAACCAGGACTTCGTCAACGCGGTCAAGGCCACCGGCCGCAAGCAACTGATCATCGCCGGCGTAGTGACTGATGTCTGCGTGGCGTTCCCGACCCTGTCCGCGCTGGCCGAAGGTTTCGAGGTGTTCGTCGTGACAGACGCGTCCGGCACCTTCAACGAAACCGTGCAGCAGGCCGCCTGGTCGCGCATGACCGCTGCCGGTGCGCAACTGGTCAACTGGTTCTCGGTCGCCTGCGAACTGCAGATCGACTGGCGCAACGACATGGAAGGCCTTGCCAACCTGCTGTCGGCGCGCATCCCGAACTATCGCAACCTGATGAACAGCTACTCGGCGTTCACCACCAAGTAAGCCTGGGCTGCACCTAAGAATGCCCGCCGCGTGCGGGCATTTTTTTGCCCGGACGAATGCCGCGCCGCCTGACCGCGATCAGGCGATTGTCATCCGGATGGGCTACTGTTCAGGCAGTTATGCGCTTTGTTCGTCAACGGAGATTTGGTTATGCCTGAAGCAGCGGAACTCAGTAATGCATCGCGGGGCGATTCCCCCGACGTCGACTGGCTGATACGCAAGGTCATCCTGCTCGCCAACATGGGCATTCCCACGCCCATCACCCTGACCATTCCGTCCGGGCTGGTCTCCGGCATCATCATCAGCGGCAAGGAATACCTCGACGCGTTCCATACCCAGCTGACCGGCTACTGGGACCAGGCCGCGGCGGCGAAGATGCTCGAATACGTCGAGGAGTGGAAGGCGATCTACGAAGTGCCGGTCAACGGCAACGACGAGAAGAACATCGCCTACATCCACCTGCGCGACGCTAAGGTGTTCACCGGCGGACAGTTCGTGCCCACCAACGAAGGCGTGCTCTGGCGCGGCAAGATCACCGCGATCAGCGGCTTCACCATCGGCATCGTCGACGAGACCGACTGATCACTTGCCCGGTAAAAACGAAAGCCCCGCTCTGGCGGGGCTTTTTAATGGGCGCGGGATTTAGGCGCCTGGCCCTCTCCCCCAGCCCCTCTCCAATGAATGGGCGAGGGGAGCGACGCGTGCAGAACCTTGGGCGATCGGCGGGTTTTCATCGGGATCTCAGAGACCCGGCAGTACTTGGCGGATGTGTTCGGCCAGCGCCTCCACCAGTGGGGTCGGTTGTCCCTGGTCGAATTTCAGCGCGATGCCGACGCTGGGCAGCGGTGGCAGGGCGGCGTCGTTGGCGAGGATCTGCAGGTCGGCCGGCACCGCGGTCTGGGTCAGCACGGCGAGCGCCTGGCCGGAGCGCACCAGGGCGATCAATCCGGCTAGGCTGCTGCTGGCGTAGGCGATGCGGTATTCGCGGCCGAGCGCGCGCAGGGCATTGCAGGCGGCCAGGTGATCAAGGGTGTCGGGGTGCGAAAGCGCCAGCGGCAGCGGCGCGAAGTTGGTCGCGTCGGTGCCCGGGGAGCCGACCCAGACCAGCGGCTCGCGGCGGATCACCGCCACGTTGCCAGCGTCGGGCAGGGAAATCAGCGCGAGGTCCAGAGCGTGCTTGTCGACCTGCTCCAGCAGGCGCGGCGTCGGCGCGCAGACCACTTCCACCGAGGCGTGCGGGTGCTGGCTGGCGAAGCCGCGCAGCAGATGCGGCAGGAACACCGCGGCGTAGTCGTCCGGGCAGCCGAAGCGCAGGGTTCCGGAAAGCCCCTTTTCGGACAGCTCGGCCATCGCCTCATCGTGGCAGCGCAGGATGCGCTGGGCATGGGTGAGCAGACGCTCGCCCTGGTTGGTCAGCAGTACGCCGCGCCCGGTGCGTTGCAGCAACGGCTGCGCCACGACATCCTCGAGGCGCCTGATCTGCTGGCTCAGCGCCGACTGCGTGCGGCCGATGCGTTCCGCGGCGCGGCTGAGCGAGCGCACCTCGGCGATCACCACGAAGGAGCGCAGCAGATCGATGTCCAGCGACAGTGCCACGGTATAAGTCTCCTTGCTGGCTCGTATAAGAACTATTCGTTTCAGTTAATACCGCGGCCTTCCTAGACTGCAAGTCCCCCGATGCTCGACTGCAAGGAGATGGCCCATGTCCGCGAATGACGATCCGACCTTCTGGCGCAACGCCCGGCAGCACCTGATCCGCTACGGCGGCAGCTTCGAACCCCTGATCATCGAGCGCGCGGCCGGTAGCTTCGTCTACGACGCCGACGACCGCGCGATCCTCGATTTCACCTCGGGGCAGATGAGCGCCGTGCTCGGCCACTGCCACCCTGACATCAGTGCGGTGATCGGCGAATACGCGCACCGGCTCGATCACCTGTTCAGCGGCATGCTCTCGCGGCCGGTGGTGGAGCTGGCGACCCGCCTCGCCGAGAAGACCCCGGCCGGGCTGGACCGCGCGATGCTGCTGAGCACCGGCGCGGAATCCAACGAGGCGGCGATTCGCATGGCAAAGCTGGTCACCGGCAAGTACGAGATCGTCGGCTTCGCCCAGTCCTGGCATGGAATGACCGGGAATGCCGCGTCGGCCACCTACAGCGCCGGACGGCGTGGTGTCGGTCCGGCGGCGGTCGGTTCGTTCGCGATTCCCGCGCCGTTTCCCTACCGCCCGCGCTTCGAGCGCAACGGCGAGTTCGACTGGAAGGGCGAGCTGGATTACGCCTTCGACCTGATTGACCGGCAGTCCAGCGGCAACCTGGCGGCGTTCATCGCCGAACCCATCCTAAGTTCCGGCGGGATCATCGAGCTGCCCGACGGCTACATGGCGGCGCTGAAGAAGAAGTGCGAGGAGCGCGAGATGCTGCTGATCCTCGACGAGGCGCAGACCGGAGTCGGCCGCACCGGGATGATGTTCGCCTGCGAGCGCGAGGGCGTCACGCCGGACATCCTGACCCTGTCGAAAACCCTCGGTGCCGGCCTGCCGCTGGCGGCGGTGGTCACCTCGGCGGCGATCGAGGAGCGCGCCCATGAACTGGGCTACCTGTTCTACACCACCCACGTGTCCGACCCGCTGCCCGCCGCGGTCGGCCTCAAGGTGCTCGAAGTGGTCGAGCGCGATGGCCTGGTTGAGCGCGCGAACCTGATGGGCGCGCGACTGCGCAAGGGCCTGCTGGCGTTGCAGGAGCGCTTCGACTGTATCGGCGATGTGCGCGGCCGCGGCCTGCTGCTGGGCATGGAAATCGTCAAGGACCGGCAGAGCAAGGAGCCGGCCTCCGAACTGGGCAGCGCGATCACCCGCGAATGCATGAGGCTCGGCTTGAGCATGAACATCGTCCAGCTGCCGGGCATGGGCGGGGTGTTCCGCATCGCGCCGCCGCTGACCGTCAGCGAAGCGGAGATCGATCTGGGGCTGGAGCTGCTCGGAGAGGCGATGCAGCGCGTGCTTTAGCCGCCGCTGGCGTTCATGAAGCGCAGCACCTGCACTTCGCCGGCGAGATTGAAGTCGTGGCCGGCTGCTTTCTGCAGCACGGCGCCGTCGATGGCCGCGTGCAAGGCGCGGTCGTCGGCCCCGTTGCGCAGCAGTTCGCGCAGGTCGAGGGCTTCGGCATGGCCCAGGCACAGCAGCAGACGGCCTTCGGCGGTAATGCGCAGACGGTTGCAGCTGGCGCAGAAGTTCTGCGAGTGCGGCGAGATGAAACCCACGCGCGTGCCTTCGTGGCCGGCCAGACGCAGGTAGCGCGCCGGGCCGCCGCTGCGCTCGTCGCAGTCGAGCAGCTCGTAGCGGGCCGCGATCAGCGCGCGGACCTCGTCGCTGGAGCAGAAGCTCTCGCCGCGTGAGCGGCCGACGTCACCCAGCGGCATTTCCTCGATGAAACTGATATCCAGCCCTCGGTCGATGGCGTAGCCGACCAGGTCGAGCACTTCATCGGCGTTGCGGCTCTTCATCACCACGGTGTTGAGCTTGATGCGGGCGAAGCCTGCGTGGCGCGCGGCCTCGATGCCGTCGAGCACGCGTTGCAGATCGCCGTTGCGAGTGATCGCGCGGAAGCGTTGCGCATTCAGGCTGTCGAGGCTGATGTTCAGCCGGCGCACACCGGCGTTGGCCAGTGGCGCGGCGAGCTTGAGCAGTTGCGAGCCGTTGCTGGTGAGTACCAGTTCGGCGAGGCCGGGCAGGGCGGCGATGCGCTCGCACAGCTCGACGATGCCGGGACGCAGCAGCGGCTCGCCGCCGGTCAGGCGAATTTTCTTCACGCCGCGAGCGACGAACAGCGCGGCCAGGCGATACAGCTCGTCGAGGTCGAGCAACTGGCGGCGCGGCAGGAAGCGCATGTCCTCGGCCATGCAGTAGACGCAGCGCAGGTCGCAGCGATCGGTTACCGAGAGACGCAGGTAGTCGATCGTGCGGCCGATGCCGTCGCGCAGGAAGGCGCCCACCGTCAGCCGGGCAGCAGGAAAGGGTTGAGGCCGCTGCGGGAGAAGCCCTGGCGTTCCACTTCCGCATCCAGCGCCAGGCTGGCGAGGTCGTCGGCGATGGCTTCGAGCTGGCGGTCGCGGTCGAGATAAAGCACCTTGAGGTAGCTGTCGCAGTCGCCGCAGCTCTCCGCCTTGATCGTCGCTTCCTTGCTGTCCAGTGACCAGTAGTCGAGCTTGCCGGTCTGTTCGCAGTTGCTGCAGGTGGCGCGGACCAGGTGCCAGCGGCTTTCGCAGAGGCCGCATTGCAGGTAGCGCAGGCCGTCGATGAGCACGCTGACGGCAGGCGACTGGGCGCACACCGGGCACAGCTGGCGTTGCCCGCCGGGGCCCGCGCTGGCGTGCAGTGGCAGGCGCGCGGCCCGTTGCGTCCAGTACAGCGACAGGGCGCTCCAGATGAACAGCGCGCGGTCGCTGCCGACCTCCGCGTGGCGGCCGGCGAGCAGGGCGTCGGCGAGTGTCTCCAGCTGGGCGGATGACGCCTCGCGCAATCCTTCCAGCACTGCGCGCACCCTGGGCGTGGCATCGGCCAGCAAAGTATCGACGAGTCCGTGCAGCAGTTGCTGCC